>CAZQXS010000056.1:0-22882 GCA_964597275.1 uncultured Pseudomonadota bacterium
CTACTGAATACGGTGATTCGAATGCTCTCGCTCAAGGGAGTCCCAAGACTTGCACTTATTTCTTGTTCAATCGTGTTTGAATAAGCTTTTCCGGAGCTTGTTCCTGCATCAAGAGTAACTGCTTTGCTATATTCAAGGGCATAATAATAATTGTTGATTTTTGTTTCCAACACCACACCATTTTCACTGCTTTCGCTATCAGAGGTGGTTGATGTGCTGGTGGTTCCGTCCGAGAGGTTTATAAAAGTTTGAGGGTATACAACTTCTGGAGTATGAGTCCTGTAGATTTCAAGACGAAAGCGGTTCTCATTTTCTGCTCCTAGGATGAATGCAATTGCACCCGTATTCACGTTTACTCTATGATCACTAGTGATTAACGAATAGTTGGTCACGGAAGAGTCTGAATATTGAGTCTGTTTTAGGTCTATTTTTACATCCTTGGTTTCTGTTGATGATTGCGAAACTCCAACAAACAGGTTGGACAGTTTAAGCGACAGTCCTTTTCTGTTGGCTTTTTGAGTCATACTTCCTGTCACTTCTAGCAGATAGTCCGTATTTTTTTCTTTGTAAATGAAGTTAGCTTTTACCTCGTTGGCATCGGTGTAACCAACCGCCAAAGGCCCAAGGGCGAAGCCACCTACTTTGTCAAACTGTTGTCCGTTAATATCATCTGTCGTGTCACTATCAACAAACTCCCTCTTGCTGGTTACATCTCCTATAAGAAGTTCAAAACCGCTTTTGATTCCAAAAAAATCCCCCATATTTGCAAGCACAAAACGGTTTATGGTCGTGGTTTCACGCGTGGTCATGGGCGTGCCGTTTTCGATTATGCTTGTCACATGTGCCACACCCACCATGCTTTTCTCCCTCCAGACGATGGCCGCAGGATTGTTCTGGCTGTACAAGGGATTCAAGTAAGGCGAGGCATAACCTCCCCGCACGACGACCGCCTGTGCGGCAGCCTCGGTTGCAGCAAAGAGGCTGAGTCCCAGCAGGACCGGAATGGATTTGGTGAGGCTTTTCCAGATGACTGCCCTGCGGGAAAAAGCAGGGAAGCCGCAGGAAAAGCTGGCGTTTTGCGAGGGCGGGCTAAGGCTTGGCCTTAAAGTTGCGCGTTGCATTGCGTCAGGAAGGTCCGCATGACTCTCCGTTGAGGTAAGGAACTGCGTTGCCCCAAAAAGACGAGAAAACCGCTGGGTCTTCCGTAATGCAACTCCCAGCCCACGACCCCCTGCGCAAACGCGCAAGCCCTCACGTCATTTCAGAAGCGCGGCCCCTCCCAGTGTTTGAGTTCCCCGGACTCGTAGCTGAGGGTGACGAGGGTGCGGTCGCGGTGGCTCTGCCGGGAGCTGATGCCGGGCCGTCGCTGAAATGCCTTGCCACGCGTCCAGAAACCCGCTATAAAATAGGGTTTGCTCATTTGAGACCCAACCACAGTTTAAGACATGTACGCAATTATTCGCGCCGGCGGACACCAGCTTCGGGTGAGTCCCGGAGAGACCGTTTGGATGAACCGCTTTGAGGCCCAGCCCGGCGACACTTACGAGAACGACCAGGTGCTGCTCGTGGGCAAGGACGACGGCGAGGTGCAAGTCGGCCAGCCGCTCGTGGACGGCGCCAAGGTGCAGGGCACGGTGTTGGAAGAGCGCAAGGCCAAGAAGATCATCGTCTTCAAGCGCAAGCGCCGCAAGGGCTACCGCAAGAAGCAGGGACACCGGCAGCGTCACACGGTCGTGAAGATCGACGCAATCCAGTCCTGACGATCCCGAAACCTCAACTCCGCATCACACGATGGCACACAAGAAAGCAGGCGGCAGCAGCCGCAACGGACGCGACTCCGCAGGCAAGCGCCGGGGGGTCAAGAAGTTCGGCGGGGAGTTCGTCCGCGCCGGAAACATCCTCATCCGCCAAGTCGGCTCCAGTTTCCACGCAGGCAAGAACGTCGGCACCGGCAACGACTTCACGCTCTTTGCGCTGGTGGACGGCTTCGTGAAGTTCCACAAGGGCGGCCCAAGGAACCGCAGGTTCATCCACGTCCTCCCCGCCGCCGAGTCCGCCGCCGCCGAGGCATGACGGCGACGCTCCGCTCACTCTCCGGGATCAAGCCCACGGGAACGCCCCACCTGGGGAACTACCTGGGCATGATCCGCCCCGCCCTCAAGCTTCAGGAAATCCACGAGACCTTCTACTTCATCGCGGACTACCACGCGCTCACGACCGTCCGCAAACCCGGCTTGCTTCAGGGCTACACCTACGACCTGACCGCGACCTTTGCCGCGCTGGGGATGGACTTCGAGCGTCACACCTTCTATCGGCAGTCGGACGTCCCGGAAGTCACCGAACTGACGTGGATGCTCTCCTGCGTCACCGGGAAGGGCCTGCTCGACCGCGCCCACGCCTTCAAGGACGCCTCCACCAAGGGGCAGGAGGTCAACATGGGGCTGTACAACTACCCGATCCTGATGGCGGCGGACATCCTGCTCTACGACACCAACTTCGTGCCCGTGGGCAAGGACCAGCAGCAACATCTGGAAATGACCCGCGACATGGCGATCCGCTTCAACAACACCTACGGGGAAGCACTCGTGGTGCCGGAGGCACTGATTGAGAAAGAAGTCGCCACGATTCCGGGGCTGGACGGGCAGAAGATGAGCAAGTCCTACAACAACGTCATCCCGCTCTTTGCCCCGGAAAAGACGCTGCGCAAGGCGGTGATGAAGATGCAGACCGACTCCCGGACGGTGGAGGAATCCAAGGAGCCGGACACCTGCGGAGTCTTTGCGCTTTACCGCTGCTTCGCCAACGAGGAGGAGCTGGCCGCGCTGGCCGCACGCTACCGCGCCGGAGGCATGGGCTACGGCGAGGCCAAGCAGCTCTGCTTTGAGCGCATGAACGCAGAACTGGCCGCTCCCCGCGAACGCTACGACGCCCTGCGCTCCAGCCCGGAAGAGCTTGAGGGCATCCTCGAAGCCGGACGCGACAAGGCCAAGGTCGTCGCCCGCGAGGTGCTGGCCCGCGTGCGCAACCGCGTCGGACTCTAGACGGCCCTCCCCGTTCGTGCTGAGCTTGTCGAAGCATGAACGTGCCTGCCCTTCGACACGCTCAGGGCGAACGAAATCGAGTTTGTCCTGCCACCCCTAACCTGCACTTTCTGATGAGCAACCCACTCCCTTCCACACCCAAGCCTGACTTCCCGGACGTTCTGGCCTCGCGCTATGCCAGCACGGCGATGTGCGCGGTTTGGTCGCCGGAGGGGAAAATCCGGCTGGAGCGCGAATTCTGGATTGCCGTGATGCGGGCACAGCAGTCGCTCGGCGTCGCCATTCCGGATGAGGCGATTGCGGCCTACGAGCAGGTGCGGGACACCGTGGACCTCGCTAGCATTGCCGAGCGCGAGCGCAGCTTGCGGCATGACGTGAAGGCGCGCATCGAGGAGTTCTGCGCCCTTGCCGGACACGAGTTCGTCCACATGGGCCTCACCAGCCGCGACCTCACGGACAACGTGGAGCAGCTTCAGGTGCTGCGCTCGCTCGCTTTGCTCCGGATCAAGGCGGTTGCCGTGTTGCTGCGTCTCGCTGACTGGGCCTCCCGCACCCGCAACCAACTGCTCGTCGCCCGCACCCACAACGTCCCGGCCCAGCCGACGACCGTGGGCAAGCGGCTGGCGATGTTCGGCGAGGAGTTGCTGCAAGCCCTCCAGCGGCTCGACCACCTTGCGGAAACCTACCCCGTCCGGGGCTTGCAAGGCGCGGTGGGCACCCAACTCGACCAGTGGCAATTGCTGAGGGACGGCGAGAAGGTCCGGCAGCTCACCGAGCAAATCCGCACGCACCTCCAGTGCCCAGCCGCCCTCAACGCGGTCGGGCAGGTCTACCCGCGCAGTTTGGACGCGGAAGCCGTGCAGGCGCTCTTCACGCTCAGCGCCCCGCTTGCCAGCTTTGCAAAAACGCTCCGGTTGATGGCCGGACAGGGACTCGCCACCGAGGGGTTCCAAAAAGGGCAGGTCGGCTCCTCCGCCATGCCGCACAAGATGAACGCCCGCACCTGCGAACGCATCGGCGGCTTTCACCAAATCCTCAACGGCTTTGCGAACATGCTGATGGGACTGTCCGGGGATCAGTGGAACGAGGGCGACGTGGCCTGCTCCGTGGTGCGTCGGGTGGCGCTGCCGGGAGCGTTCTTTGCGGCGGACGGGCAGTTGGAGGCCGCCCTAACCGTTCTCGACGAGATGGGATTTTACGAGGCGGCGATTCAGGCGGAGGTCGAGCGCGAGTTGCCCTTCCTTGCCACCACCACCCTGCTCATGGAAGCCGTGCAGCGCGGCAGTGGCCGCGAAACCGCCCACGAGGTCATCAAGGAACACGCCGTTGCCGCTGCTCAGGACTTGCGGGACGGTCTGCGCACCGACAACAACCTTCCGGAACGGCTCGCGTCCGACGAACGGCTGCCGCTTTCGCTGCAAGACATCCGCAAGGTGTTGGACGACCCCGGACGCTTCGCAGGCTCCGCGCCGTCGCAGGTCGCTTTGTTTGTGAAGGAAGTCGAAGTGTGGCAGGAGCGTTTTCCGGACGCACAGGCCGTGCATCCCGAACCCGTCCTCTAAGAGAGGAAGGGCAGGGCACCCCCCCGGTACCCTGCCCGGTGGAGGCAATCAGAGGTTGGTTTGGTACTCCCTGAGGAGCTTGGCTTTGCGTAAGCTCAGCCCCAACCTTGAATAGACCTCCACTAAAAACGGTCTCAATTCGTTGATGTCCTCGTCATCGGCATTCTCCTCGAAAAACCGCTCATACGATTCCATCGCGGATAAGAGTAGCCCATTATCTTTCAAAACACCAGCATAAAGAAAGCCCGAAGTGTCGATTTTTTGAATTTTTTCCGACTGCGAGGAAAACTTTTTCTGCTTTTTCTTCGTCATCCTCTTGAAGTGACGCTGTTTTGTCGTGAAAACCACCTCCGCGCCATCGAGGACTTCCACGAAGTATTTCAGGTGTTTTTTGGGCGGTTTGACCGTCACCCGCACCAAATCACCCGCCGCAGCGGGCACTTCCAGCACTTCCGTGTCCGCCCATTCCTTGGTTTTTTTGTCCTTCTGACCGATGTGCAGGCGGTAGCGGTATTGCTCCCCCACGCTTTCCCAAGCGATCTCCGGATGCTCCGACGTGACCACCTGATGCCCCGGCTTGAGCTGGATGCCTTCCTTCTTGGCAGAGCGTCGGACGGTCGTGTACTTCTGCGTCTTCGCAAATTTCTTCGACATGCCGGAAAGCAAGCCGTTGGACTCCTTGGCCCCTAACTCGCCCTTCATGGCTTCCAGCCCCTCCAGAGTCACCTTGGCCTCGGAGTTGGCGGTCAGCGTGGTGGACTCTCCGCTGCTCTGGTTGATGAACAGCACGGAGCTGTCGGCTCCGAGCCGGACCATGTAGTCCTTGTACATGAACTTGTTGCGGCGGACTTTCTTCCACTTCTTGCCGTTCTTGGTGTACTCCACCTTGCCTTGCGGATTAGCGAGCATCCCCACCGGCACCTTCTTGGCGTAAGCGGGCAGGCAGAGCGTCAGGGTCAGCAAGACCGTCATCCATCCTTTCCAGACGAGTCGCATGTGGTCTCCTATAGTCACGAGTTGTGGGTTGCGGGAGTGAATGGGTCAGAGTTTGCAAAGAACTGGGAAAACATGCAAGCCCGTTCCGCCATTTTTTTGGGCGCATGTTCATTCTCGCATGGAAAGAAGAGATGAGGCAATTGATTTTTTCAGTCGGATGCTGTGCCGCCCTGCTGCTGGGGTTGGCTACTTCCGCCACCGCTGCACGGACGCACACGGAACTCAACGAGACCATCGGGGTGCTGGACCTGCTGATCCAAAAAACGCGCTTCCACACGATCAAGTGCGCCGAGCAGGTCTGCGACCTCTCCACACGGGACTCCTCGGTCGCCCTGATCGTCAAGCGCTCCTCGCCCCGGCAGTACCGCCGGGAGCGGCTCAGCTACGTCCTGCTCGCCGCCTTCCACGGCCCCCACTTCACCACGCGGCTGGAAATGCGTTACTACGACTCGCAGGACCTCATCATGCTGATCCGCAACAACCGCGCCTTCCCCATCCGCGCCAAGGGCAACCCACTCTACGACACCCTCCGGACCTGGCGTGACCGCTCGCTGGCGACCATCAAGGTCAGCGGCGCAGGCTACCTCTCCGGCTGAAAACCGCCCCTCGGCCCACCACCCGATTGACTGTTCGCTCCGGGGCTGGAACCATGTTGGTCACGCCCGGATGGCGGAACTGGTAGACGCAAAGGACTTAAAATCCTTCGACCGAACGGTCGTGCGGGTTCGATTCCCGCTCCGGGCACCAAGGAAATCAGCCACTTATGGACATGGTGACTGGTTGGGATACGTCGCTGGCACCCAAATTGTGTGGTTGTCTTCGCGACCGTGTTCTCAGCATGCAAGTCAGTCCGTTGCGAGCATTTCAGCAGAAGACTTTGCATGTTTCAATGGGTGCCACGCAAGGCCATGCCGCTTCACTTTCCGCTCGACGTCTGGTCGCCCGCAAAGATCAACCCGGTGTTGCAGATTCTGCGCAAGCGTCCGGACGGATTTCACGAGCTGTTCCTGCACTTGGTGCCGATCAGCCTGTGCGACCGGTTGCGCTTCACGCCACAACCCTCCGGGGGCTTGCGGTTTCAGAGCACCGGACGACCCATCGCCGTAGAGCCGGAGCAGAATCTGGCGGTGCGGGCGGTGCGGGCGTTTGAGCGGGCAATCGGGCAAACGGCGCATCTGGAGCTGCACTTGGAGAAGCGCATCCCGGATGGGGCCGGACTCGGCGGAGGCAGCAGCGATGCGGCCACGGTATTGCGGGTGCTGAACGAGCTGCACGGCTCGCCGCTGAACGTTACCGCACTCCACACGCTGGCCGCAGAACTCGGTGCGGACGTGCCCTTTTTTCTGGAGCCGCAACCCTGTGCGGCCACGGGACGTGGCGAAATCCTGCAACCGCTTCCGAATTACCCGTGCCTGCCGCTGGTGTTGCTCAAGCCCCCCTTTTCGATTTCCACCGCAGAGGCTTACGCAAACTGCCAGCCGCAGAAAGAGCCGCCTCCCTTGCCCCCGGACTCGCCGCAGGCGTTGGGTGCGCTGCTCTGCAACCGCTTTGAGGCCAGCTTGCAAAGTCGGTTTCCGCAACTGGAAGAGTTGCAGGCCAAGCTCCGCTCGCTTGGCGCAATTGGTGCATCCGTGAGTGGAAGCGGCTCGGCGGTTTTTGGCGTGTTTGCCAACGACTCCATCAGGGACCGCGCGGCTTTGCAACTCCATCAGGCGATTGACGCCGAAGTCTTTTCATGCAGGATGCTCACAGATTCCGACACCCAGCGCTTGCCCGACTCCGAAACTGCCGGGAACTGATCCTAGTGCTGCTGGTGCTGACGCTGGTGCTGGCGGGCTGCCGGAGCCGTCCGCTCCCGGCCACTCCGAAAGCGGCGGGCATTCACGACAACCGCCCGCAGATTTGGTCGCAGTCGAACCCGCGCATCCGCAAGTTTCACCGGATCTACTCGCGCAACAGCCACGTCCGGATCTGCTTGGAGCGCGCGCAGGACAACGGCTATGCGCCCTACATCCACCGGGTGTTCTACAAGCATCGGCTGCCCCCGGAACTGGTGTACCTGCCGCTGCTGGAGTCGTGCTTTGACACCAAGGCCGATTCCGGTCACGCGCTGGGCATGTGGCAGTTTGTGAAGGGCACGGCGCGGGAGTACGGGTTGCGCGTGGGCAAGTCGTTTGACGACCGGCTCAACTGGCGCAAGTCCACCCACTCCGCCGCCCGCTACCTCAAGTGGCTCGGAGAGCGCTTCAACTACAACTGGGAGCTGGCGCTGGCGGGCTACAACGGCGGGCCGAATTACGTTGCTCGCGAAATGAAGCAGCAGGGCACCTGGAACTACTGGGAACTCAACCTGCGCGAAGAAACTTACGAGTACGTTCCCAAGTTCTTGGCCATGCTCCAAGTGGCCCGGCAGCGCTACCCGGACCTCTATTACGAGGGGGGTCCGCGCTTCTGGATTGCGGCCCGTTGACCCCGGTGCAAGAAACAGGGCTTGATTCTGGCGGGCGCTACTGTTAGCTTCTGCTTTTCTAAATCGCCTTGGCCGGCCACCAAAGGGCATGCCCCTGACCGGACCAAGGAACTGTAAATCTCGAAGGAGACGCTATGGCAGAGGAAGAAGGCGGCGGAGAAGATAGTGGAGGAGGAGATAGCGGAGGCGGCGGTGGCGGCAAGAAAAAGCTGATCATCATCATTGTCGCCGTTGTGCTCCTCATCGTCATCGCAGTGGTGGCGTTCCTGATGCTCTCCGGAGGTGAGGAAGAGGAAGTCGTGGAAGAGGAGAAGCCGATCACCGAATCCGCCGAACCCCTTGCGGTCCCAATCTTTCTCCCGCTGGACAGCTATGTGGTGAACCTCAAGGACGGACGCCGTTACCTGAAGGTGAAGATGCAGCTCATGCTCAGCGAGCCTGCGGCCAACGCCTACCTCACCTTGAGGCTGGTGGAGGTCAAGGACATCGTCCTGGGCGAGTTGCAAACGCTTTCGGCGGAGGATGTGGGACAGGCGGATGCGCGTGAGGTGCTGAAGCAGCGGGTGATCAGCGCCATCAGCCAGCTCTTCCCCTCGGCCCCGGAGTGGGAAGACGCCGAACCGATCAAGAAGGTTCTCTTTGAAGAGTTCGTGATCCAGTGACCGGGGGGCCGGATGCCAGAGGCGGAAGGACGAGCGAGCTATGCCTTGGAGGACATCAAAATCCAGGAGACGGACGCTGACTTGGCGGGTGCTGCTCGTGCTGCTCTCGCTGACGGTGTTCGTCGCCGCTTGTGAAGAGGAAGAGGAGGAGCCTGAGGTCGTGAGGCAGGGGCCTCCGCCTTTGGAGAAGCCGAGCTACATTGACCTGGGCACGTTCATCGTCAACATGCCCGGAGACAAGTACTACCTCAAGGGGTCGCTCCAGCTTGCCTTTGGGGATGTCGCTCCGAAGGCGTGGATGGACGCACGGCTGCCCATCGTCAAGGATCTCGTGATCGCGCAGTTGCAAACCGTCACGGTCGAGCAGTTTGACGACCTCAAGAACCGGCAGCTGTTCAAGCGGGACCTCCAGATGCGCCTCAACTCCCTCTTTCCCAACGAATCGCCTTGGGAGGAGACCGAGCCGGTGCGCAAGGTGCTGTTCTCCGAATTTTATCGGCAGTGAACCCACACGAGCAACCGCCAACAACCCTGTAGCCCCAAACCGACATGGCAGAGGAAGAGGAGAATCTTGAGGACGTCGTTGACGAAGGCGACGCGGCGGCTGACGACGATTCCGTTGAAAATCTGGACGACCTCGACTGGTCGGATGTTGAAAGCGACCTGAAGGAGAACCGCGAGCAAGTGCTGGCGGAGGCCGGAGAGGACGAGGATGCCGACTTCGGTTCCGATTCCGGAAGCGGCGGCGGCAAGGCCACTCCGGGTGCGCTGGAAATGGACTTCCTGCTGGATGTCCAGCTCAACATCGCCGTGGAGGTCGGGCGCTCGCAGATGCGCATCGAGGATCTGCTGCAACTCGACCAAGGCTCGGTCCTTGAGTTGGAAAGCATGGTGGGCCAGCCCCTGGACATTCGGGTCAACAACCAGTTGGTCGCCCGGGGAGAGGTCGTGGTGATCAACGACAAGTTCGCGGTTCGCATCACCGACATCGTCAGTCCCGACGACCGCTTCGCGGCCCTCTGAGGCTCTCCGATGAGCGGCCGGACCCTCGCCCTTCTGCTCCTGCTGGCCAGCCTCCTGCTTGGAGGTTTGGCCCCGCTCCATGCCGAGGAGCCTTTGTTGCTCCAGAGCATCGAGGTCCGCACCTCCAGTTCGGCGGAGCAGGTCTCGCTCAAGTTCTCCAAGACCTTCCGGGAAGACCCGCTCATCAACTTCGATTCCGGCTCCATGAGCCTGCGACTGCCCCGCACGCGGCTCGATCCCTCGGTGCCGCCCCTGATTTCTCCTGCTGCCAACCCGCTGATCCGCACCATCCGGGCCACCCACGCCGACTCCGGGAACTATGTGCGGGTGGACCTGCACTTCCGGCAGGACCGCAGCCTGCGCGGCAATCCGGAAATCACCTACAGCACCAACCAGATTTCCCTCAGCCTCGACCACCGCGCCGCCGCCGCCGAACTGCCCCTTGTGGAATCAAGCCGCTTGCTGGAACAGGCAGAGCAGAAGCTTCAGGAGGGCGACCGTTTCACCAGCACCTTCAGCCGTACTCAGGCAGACGGAACCGAGCCGCTCGCCAACGACTCCCCCATTCCGGTCTATGCCAACGACGACTGGGTCAGCACGATGCTTTCGCTGGTGCTGGCGCTACTGTTCATCCTGCTGCTGATCTACCTGCTGGCGTGGCTCTACAACCGCTTCCTCGCCGGACGCTTCCCGGCCTCGCGGGGCAAAACGCAAATCCGGCTCGTCTCCACCTTCCACGTCGCGCCTCGGCAAAAGGTGGTGGTGCTGGAAATCAACGGACAGCAGTTCGCCTGTGGGGTCACCCCCACGGCGATTTCGCTGATTTCCGCCATTCCCAGCGGACAGGCCGCCAAAGCCGCCGCGCCCGGAGGGCTGGGAGCCGACGCCAGCCAGACCGACCGCTCCCGGCTGGATTTCCTCAAGGCCCTGGACACCGCACGGCGTCAGTCCAAGGAAATGCTGAAGCAGACCCCGCCGGAGCCACCTGCCGCGCCCGCATCGCCAGCCGCCCCGTCTCCCGAACCCGTTGCCAAGGCCGCCCCCGCCCCTGCGGCAGAGGCGGAAGTTGCGGCAGTCGCCGTTGCCGAAAAACCAGCGGAACCGACCCAGCGCAAAGCTCGCAGAAAACGCTACAAGCCCACCCTGCGTCCGGCACCGGATGCTGGAGCCAAGGGCTTGCAGCAGGACTTGCGGGACAACCCCGTGATGGAGGAGTTTGCTTCAAAGCTCTCCAAGCGGCTCAAGTCTCTCAAACCCATCAAGTAGGCTCCCAGCTTGTTGAGCCACCGCATGCCCGGAACCACGCCTCGCCGCCTTCGCCTTTCCAGCCGACGCTGTTGGCTTTGGAGCAGCCTCCTCCTGTTCGGAATGCTGCTGCCCGGCTTTCTGCTCGCCCAATCCCCGATTCCGGGAATCCGCATCGGCGTGGATCAGGCCGACACTCCGGAGCAGGTGGCGACGACGCTCCAGATCGTCTTCCTGCTCACCATCCTCACACTGGCCCCGGCGCTGGTGATCATGACGACCTCGTTCACGCGCTTCGTCATCGTCCTCTCCCTGCTCCGTCAGGCGATTGGCACCCCGCAAACACCGTCCAACCAGATCGTCATCGGCATGGCACTCTTCCTCACGCTCTTCGTGATGATGCCCGTTTACGAGGAGGTCAACCGCGATGCGCTCCAGCCCTACCTTGAAGAACAAATTCCGCAGGATGAGTTCCTGGACCGCGCCAGCCTGCCGATCAAGCGCTTCATGCAGCAGTACACCCGCGAAAAAGACCTCGCCCTCTTCATCCGGATTGCTAAAATGGAACGACCCCGGACCCTTGAGGACGTGCCGATCCATGTGATCATCCCGGCGTTCGTCCTCAGCGAACTCAAGACGGCGTTTCAGATCGGCTTCCTGCTCTATGTACCGTTTCTGGTGATTGACATGGTGGTCGCGTCCATCCTGATGGCGATGGGCATGATGATGATGCCGCCGATCATGATTTCACTGCCCTTCAAGCTGATGCTCTTCGTGCTGGTGGACGGCTGGCACCTGATCATCGGCTCGATGGTCAAGAGCTTTGTGAGTTTCTAGCGCGAAGAGGAGGCAATGACGGAAGCACTGGTGGTGTCAATCATGCTGGAGGCCATGCGGGTCACGACCCTGCTGGCCGCGCCCATGCTGGTGGCCGCGCTGGTCGTCGGCCTTGTGATCTCCATCTTTCAGGCCGTGACCCAGATTCAGGAGCAGACGCTGGCGATCATCCCCAAAATGGGGGCGATCATGGGAGTGATGGCGGCCATGTTCCCATGGCTGCTCGCGCAGGCCACGACCTACATGAGCGGCGTGTTTGCGAATTTTCCGAGGTACTTGGGAGGGTGAGCGGGGCAGGCGGCTCCCGCTCGGACGGGGGTTCCGAGCAGGATCGGGGGTTCGTTGAGGCTTAGCTGTCCAAAGTGCCGAAGTCCGGCGTGATGCTGAAGTGGCTCAGGTCCACACCTTCCGGGGCACTGTTCGTGTCCTCGCCCAGCCAGTCCTCGTAAGTGTCGGAGCGCAAGCCGTTGACCTCGGTTTCGATGCGCTCAATGGTCCCGCCCTTCGCTAGGAAGCGCTCCATGGCCAGATTGATTTCGTCTCTGGAGATTTGTACGGATTCTTTCATGGTCCCCCTTGGGTTATTTCGTCGTGTTCTTGGGTTTGCGGTTCTGCAACCCCGCCCGGCCTGAAGCCTGACGAGGCGAGGCTTTTGGCTCCGGTGCCACCTCGTTGGTTTGCGGGGCCGCTGACTGCGGTTCGGCTTGCGGAGTCGGCTGGAGTCCGGCTTGAAGCCGACTCAACTGCCCGTCCACCTGAGTCCGGGCTGTGTCCAGTGCCTGACGCTCATACTGGAAGGAGCGCTCCACCTGCTCGCTGACCTGAGCGACCGCCTGTTCCTGCAAGCTGGCCATCTGGGTTTGGGCCTGCTCCCACTGCTGCTCCAGCAGTTCCCGAGCCTCAACCGCCTGCGTGCCAAGTCCGGACCACAGCGCCTCGGCGAGATCTTCCGTGGACTTGCGAACCCGTTCCTGCTGTTGCTGGGTTTGCTCCGTTGCCTGCTGCTGCCACTGCTGCCACTGGCTTTTCCACTGCTGGCCACCCTGCTCGCGGAGGGCGAGGGACTGCTCGTAGAGGCCAAAGGCTGAGGCCCACATGCCCTGCTGCACGGTCACTGCCTGCTTCAGGCTCTGCGTCATCGTTTCCATTCCAAATTGCATTGTTCACTCCTTGCTTGTGAGTTCGTGTTGCCCTATTCTGCACGGGTTTTTTCAGGAAGTCAACGATATTTTTGCAATTGCACAAAAAAATAAATAAAACTACTGATAATATTTAATTTATTTATTATGCAATCTCACTCTTCTGCAACAAACTCAAAGGCGAGCAAGGAGACCACGCCCAGCAGGACATCGGAGGCGATCAGCATTTGCGTCCACGATGCCACCTCGTCCTCATGCACCCCGAAGAGCAGAAAGGCGGTGAGCCGGACCACGCTGAGCAGACTGGGAATCATGAGGGGAAAGAGCAGGATGGGCAGCAGCACCTCGCGTCCGCGCAGCGAGGCGGTCATAGCCGTGAGCAAGGTGCCGAGGCTGCTGAACCCAAGGGTTCCCCCGATCAGGACCAAGGCCAGCCCCAGCAGGTTGTCCGGAGCGGTCTGGAAGAAAACCACGCAGAGCGGCAGGAAGAGCAGTTGCGCGGTGAGCAGAAAGCAGGTGTTGGCGACAACCTTGCCGAGAAACAGCACACTGCGGTCCACCGGACTCATCAGCAGCGCCCCCATGCAACCCGTTTCCATCTCCTGCGCGAGCGACTTGCCGAGGCTCAGCACCCCCGTCATCAAGAAGACCACCCAGATGAGTCCGGGCAGGGCCGTGCGAAACTGCCGGGGGTCGTCTCCCATCGCAAACTGGAACACGAGCAGAGTGAGGACGGCAAAGAGCAGCATCGAAAGCAGATGCTCCTTGCGCCGCAGGTCAATGAGGAGGTCTTTCCAGACGAGGACGAGGAGTTGCTGGAAGACGGGCATGGGGATTCCCCGGCGAGTTGCCGGGGCAGGCGGCTCAGGCCGCGGTTTTGGCCGGGGTTTTCGAGGCCGCAGGCTTGCTGGCCGCGCTCTCAGACTTGCTCGCGCTTCCGGATTTTTCGGACTTGCTCTCGGATTTTCCACCTCCAGAAGCCTCGGGCTTGGTTGCGTCGGTTTTCGCTTCGGCTCCAGCGGATTTCTCCGGCTTTTCGGATTTCGTGTCACTGCCGGAGGTTTCCGGCTTGGCGCTGCCGTAGCCGTCCTTGTACCAGCCTCCACCCTTGAGGTGGAAGGCGCTGATGGAAATCTTGCGCTGGGCGGCGGGCTGCTCGCACTGCGGGCAGTCCTGCAAGGGAGGGTCGCTGAACTTCTGCATCTCCTCAAATTCGTGGCCACACTCGGCGCACCCGTACTCGTAAATTGGCATGTTCGGAGGTTTTTGCTAAAGTGATCGCTCTGGGGAGTCAATGGATTAACCTGACTAATTTATGAAAAATTTGCAGATTTGTCAATGGACATGATGGCCCAAGCAGCACTCGCGGGTGCAACCGAAGCCGTGGCGGCCTCCCGGCGGCTGCAGGCGAGGAGCCTCGAAAAATCCTACCGGGGGCGGCATGCCGTCCAGCAGGTTTCCATCGAGGTCACGCAGGGGCAGGTGGTGGGGCTGCTCGGCCCCAATGGTGCGGGCAAGACGACGACCTTCTACATGATCGCCGGGGTGCTGAGTCCGGATCGCGGACAGATCGTGCTGGACGACCGCGACATCACGCGGCTGCCAATGCACCGCCGCGCTCGGGCCGGACTGGGCTACCTTGCGCAGGAACGCTCGATCTTCCGGAAGATGACGGTGGAGGAAAACCTGCTCGCCGTCATGGAACTGATGCCCCTCTCCAAGCAGGAGCGGCACGAGCGGCTGGAGGAACTGCTTCAGGAACTCGGCATCCAGCACGTCCGCAAGAGCAAGGGCTACGCGCTCTCCGGGGGCGAGAGCCGCCGCGCCGAAATCGCGCGCGCCCTCGTGATGGATCCGGCGATCATCCTGCTCGACGAGCCTTTTGCCGGGGTGGACCCCATCGCGGTCGCAGACATCCAATCCATCATCCGTCACCTCGCGGAGCGCAACATCGGCATCCTCATCACCGACCACAACGTCCGGGAAACCTTCGGCATCATTGACTACGGCTACATCATGAACGAGGGCGAACTGCTCGTGGAGGGCACTCCGGAAACCCTCGCTTCCGATCCGCAGGCCCGGCGCGTTTACCTGGGCGAATCGTTTGCGATGTGATGCCTGCCAACGCTGGCTTGTGCCGACACCGTGTGCTACTCTTATTCGTTCAACCTGACCTCTCAAGACCCATGAAAAATGAAACTCGGCATCCTCGAATGTGACCACGTTCCAGAGAACCTGCGGTCCCGCTACATTTCTTACGACCTCGTGTTCGATCGGCTCTTGCAGCCCCACGCCCGTTCCTTGACCTGCGTGAACTACTGCATGTTCGAGGAGCAGTACCCGGAGCATTCGGACGAGTGCGACGCCTACCTGATCACGGGAAGCGCTCGCAGCGTGTATGAGGCCGAGCCGTGGATTGAGCGGCTGGAGGAATACGTACGCACCCTGCACCAGCTCCGCAAACCGATGATCGGCATTTGCTTCGGGCACCAGATGATCGCGCAAGCCTTGGGGGGACGCACCGAAAAGGTCGAGCAAGGCTGGGGTGTGGGTCGGCAAACGTACCAAATGCTGGAGGTGCCGGAGTGGCTGGAGTCATGCCCTGCGGAGTTTTCCATCCTCGCCAGCCATCAGGATCAGGTCACCCAACTCCCGGACGGTGCCACGCGCATCGCCACCAGCGATTTCTGCCAAAACGCGGCGTTCACGCTGGACGACCATGTGCTTTCGTTTCAGGCGCACCCGGAGTTCACCAAGGAGTTTTCGCAGGGCATCCTCGACCTGCGCCGCCAGCGTTTTGGCGAGGAGCTTTACGCCGCAGGAGTGGCCTCGCTCCAGCATCCAATTCAGGCGGATCTGGTAGGGAGTTGGATGATGAGGTTCCTCGAAATCCAACCCAAAGCACAGCAGGCCGCCTCCTGAACCCCGCACTGCCCGCAGCGGGCCAGTCTTGAGTCAGGTCTCCCCCAATGCCTGATTGATGCGGGGCAACACCTCGGTGGCCAGCAGTTCCATCGAGCGCCGGGCAAGTGCGGGATTCGCCCAGTCGTGCCCGCAATAAAGCAGTGTCCCAAAGGGGCCAAGCTCTTCGCGCAGGGCAAGGATTTTCTCAACCATCGTGTCCACCCCGCCCCACAGCACCAGCTTGTTCAGCACATAGTCGAGCGTGCATTCGGAATCCGGCATTTCCGGGTCTTCCTTGAAGGCGGCCAGAGCATTGCCTCGGCGGCGTTTCGTCAGCAAGTTCCAGAAGTAGTAGCCATACGCCCCTTCCGGATCGAGGGCGTAGCGCCGTGCCGTGGCGTCGTCCTCGGCCACAAAGATGCTGCGGGCCACCCGCCAGTCCGCGGGATCCGGCACACGTCCGGCCCGCTCACAGCCCTCCCCAAACTTCGGCCAGTGCGTTGCAATCCACTTCGTGTGCGTGAAGTTCGCGGAAATCAGGCTCCAGCCGCGCTCCGCCGCAGCAACAATCCCCCGCGAATACGGGGCGATTGCGGTCACCAGAATCGGCGGATGCGGTTTTTGGAAAGGCGGCAGGACAATGCCCTGCCCGGCCTCCGGGATCAGGGTTTGCTCGGTGGAAACCGTCCAGTAGCGCCCCTTGAGGTTGTAGGGCGCCTCCTGTGTCCAGAGCGCGAGAATCTGGTCAATCGCCTCCACAAACATCGCGTTGCGGTCTGCGTCCAGATTGCCCATCGCCTCCCAGTCCGAGCGCAACCCTCCGGGGCCGATGCCGAACAGAAAGCGTCCCTCCAGCAAGTGATCAATCATGGAAACGTGTGCCGCAACCTGCACCGGATGGCTGTTGGGCAGGTTCACCGTTCCGCTGCCCAGCTTGATGCGGCGAGTGTCGTGGGCGAGGCTCGCGATGAAGGACAGGCACGAGGGAATGGTTTCACACAGGTCGGTGAAATGCTCCCCGATGAACGCCTCGGCGAACCCCAGACGGTCGGCCAGTAGCACGGCCTCGCGGTCCTCCCGGAGCGTTTGGGTGTAGTCGCGGGATGCCGGATGAATCGGCATCGTGAAAAATCCAAGCTTCAAGTGCCCTCCCGTTGCAGTTGCCTCAAAAAGCGTTCCCTCCAGTATCCACGGAGCGGCTCAAGATTCAACTCTGTAGGACATCGCCTGGACATTGACTTTTACCCGCAAAGGCGCGTAACCTGCATGATTACCTGCAAAGCCGTGTGATCATGCCGTTTTCAACAAGGAGGTTCCCATGCTCATCCATTCACCTGCGGATCTGGCCCAGCAGCTACGAGACCGCCGCCACCAACTCGGCTTGTCGCAATCGGCGATTGGAGAGGAAGTGGCACTCCGGCAGGATACCGTCTCAAAATTCGAGACCAAGCCCGACAACACGAGGCTTGACACCCTCTTTCGCCTGCTCTCCGCCCTGAACTTGGAGTTACACACGCAGCCCAAGGAAGGTGCATCCACCGAGGGTTCGCCACATTGGACTGAGCCATGGTGAAGCGGAAGCGGACTCTCTCGGTCTGGATGAACGGAAGGGCGGTTGGGGAGTGGAGTCAAAACTCTCATGGCGCACTCCGCTTTCAGTACCTGACAAGCTGGCTCAACACGCCGGGTGCGCGTCCACTGTCCCTCTCCCTGCCCCTACGGGCACAGCCCTGGGCGGGCGAGGCGGTCTTCAACTACTTCGACAACCTGCTGCCGGACAACCGAGGAATCCGGGATCGCATCCAGGCGCGCTTTCGGGCAAAGACCTCACACCCATTCGATCTGCTCGAATGTATCGGGGCCGATTGCGTGGGCGCCATTCAGATTGTGCCCGCGGGGGTTTCCCCCAAGGATGTGCGCCGAATTGAAGGAGTCCCCCTGAAGGATTCGCAAATCTCCCGGCTCTTGAAGAGCTACCGCACTGCACCGCTGGGGATGCGCGAAGAAAGCGGTGAGGATGAGGTCTTTCGCATTTCAATTGCCGGGGCACAGGAAAAAACCGCGCTGCTCTGGAAGGATGGGAACTGGCACCGCCCCGTCGGCCCCACGCCGACCACCCACATTCTCAAACTCCCCATTGGCCAGATCGAGCATTCTGCAATGGACCTCAGCGAAAGTTGCGAAAACGAATGGCTCTGCCTGAAGATCGCCGAGGCATTTGGGCTACCCGTCTGCCGGGCGGAAGTGGCGACCTTTGACGACACCCGAGTTCTTGTTGTCGAGCGCTTTGACCGTCGCAAGCTGGAGGGATGGATCGCCCGCCTGCCGCAGGAGGACTTCTGTCAGGTCATGGGCGTCTCCCCCAACCTGAAGTATGAAAGCGACGGGGGGCCGGGAATTGGGGCCATCATGCGCCGTTTGTTGCAGTCTCGTGAAGCCAGCCACGACCGTGCCCTGTTTTTCAAAAGCCAGGTGCTGTTCTGGCTACTCGCCGCCATTGACGGCCATGCCAAAAACTTCAGCGTGTTCATCGAACCCGAAGGCCGCTTCCGGATGACTCCGCTCTACGATATCATGTCCGCCTACCCCCTGCTGAACCGAAAGCAACTTCAGCCGCAAAAAATCCGGATGGCCATGGCGCTGACTGGTCAAAACCGACACTACCACTGGCACGGCATTCAGCCACGCCACTTTTTCAGCACGGCCAAGCAGGCTGGATTCAACGAAAAAAAAGCCCGTGCGCTCTTTGCCGAGATGATGGATACTTTGGAGGAAACCCTCTTGCGCGTTGAAGCAGCCTTGCCCTCCAAATTTCCCGATGCCATTGCCTCTCCCATTCTGACAGGGACGCGCCAGCTTCGGGAGCAAACAGTGTCGTCCTACTTTTCAAACAGAACCTTGTCTCATGAACTCAAATCCTGAAAGCCCAATCCGCTCTGCCGAAGTCGTCCTGCCCTGCCCGGAGTTGGACCCCACGCTTGCGTTTTTCACCGAAACCCTGGGATTCCGGGTCAACGCCATCTTTCCGGCAGACTCCCCGAAGGTGGCAGTGATCAGCGGGCATGGCGTGTGTCTGCGGCTGGATCCGGACGTGGCGGGACACCCCGGAACACTGCGGCTGGCGTGCGAAAATCCCTCCGAGCTTGCAGGCGGCGCTTCCGAACTGGTTGCGCCCAACGGCACCCGCATCGAGTTCGTGGACGCCAACCCGCCGCTGGTGCTGCCTCCGGAGCAGCAGTCGTTTGTCCTGAACCGCATCGGCGGCGAGGCCTCATGGCAAGTGGGCCGCGCCGGAATGCAGTACCGCGACCTCATCCCGGATCGTCAGGGCGGGCGCTTCATCGCCTCGCACATCCGCATTCCGAGGGGCGGACCCGTCCCGGATTACGCGCATTTCCACAAAATCCGCTTCCAGATGATCTACTGCTACAAGGGCTGGGTGCGTGTAGTGTACGAGGATCAGGGGCCACCCTTTGTGATGCAGGCAGGCGACTGCGTGTTGCAACCTCCGCAAATCCGGCACCGCGTGCTGGAAAGCTCCCCCGGACTGGAGGTGATCGAAATCGGCTGTCCTGCCGAACACGAAACCTGGGCCGACCCCGAACTGGACCTGCCCACTCCGAACGTGCGCCCCGACCGTGATTTCGGAGGGCAGCGCTTCGTGCTTCACCAAGCGGCGCAGGCGGCGTGGAATCCGTGGTGGGTCGCGGGCTTCGAGTGCCGGGACACCGGAATCGGCGGGGCCACCCGTGGACTGGCCGGAGTGCGCGTGGCTCGCCCCACCCCTGCGGCGGCTTCCGGGGATCTCCGGCACAACGGCGAGTTCTGCTTCCTGTTCGTGCTGGCGGGCAGGGTCACGCTCGCCTGCAAAGACCAAGGCACCCACGTCATGGAACCCGGAGACTCCTGCGTGATTCCAGCCCAGCAACCGCACACGCTCACCAACGGATCAAGCGATCTGGAGTTGCTGGAAGTGACGCTGCCTGCCGAACTTCCATAAAATCAAAGCTCTTGCATCTCTGCCAGAACTTGATTGTAAAGGACGGGATTGATCCAGAAATGGGCTTCGGTTCGGAGCGCATCCAGCAGGGGCTGGACTTGCGGGATCAGCTTCAGGCGTTTCGCACGCATCAGAATTCCAAGAACTCCGGTTTTTTCCGCAGCCCATGAAATTCGGCGATGCTGCGAGCTTCGGTTTCGTCCAGCAGAATCAAGTCGGCCTGCTGTTCAATCGCCAAGGCGATGGCGGCGGATTCTCCAAGGTCGAGTTCTCGATTGAGCGACAGGAACAAATCCAGATTCCCCACAGACTCAACATCAATCCAGTCAGACTGTACGATGAACTCGGTGCCCGGCTTGTCTTTGCCCTCAATGGTCAATTCCGACCAGACCTCTTGAGGCACCATAGCCAAACAATTCTCGAAGCAGGTCCAGTTGCCCAATGATAGCCAGATTCATTAATGGGGAGGAGTTGCTGACGACCCGCTCAATCGCCATAAGCGAACTCAAGATCTTCTGCCAAGTCCTCTTGGGCGTAGTGCCTAGCGATCCGGCGCTGTCCCAAGGGTTCTGCGAATTGCCATTTGGAAAGACACGCCAAGGCTCGGGCCTTTCCCAAAGTGAGCAACCCTTGTTGATAGAGATGGACTGCCAGTTCCTCCGTCAACCGCGACTCCATCAACTCAGCAGGCAATTTCAAGGAGAGGGCAATTTCCGCAGGAATTTCAATCTGCACTGCACGCATGGTGTTCCTAAATCAAAAGATGAGCTTTGATCATTCATAGAACGATCATGTTACCTTGCTCTTCTACGACGAGACAAGCTCTTGAGCGTTGGAGTCCTCCTCCTCGACTTGTGAGAGGGAGTTGGCACAGGCTCCTTTGTGTCTCAGAACTCCTTGCAGAGCCGCAGCGAGTCGTAGATGGCCGCGTGGATGTTGCGGCTGGCAACGGCATCGCCGACCCGGAAAAGCTGGAATGCGCCATCCGGGTTGCTCACGAGTTGCTGGGTGCGGTTGCCGATGAGGGCATCGAGGTCCACCTCCCCGCCGTTGCGGGAGTCGGCCCGCAGTTCGTGGTAAAGCTCATCCAGCGGCAGGGTGCCGTGTTCGACGACCACCTGATCGGCGCGACGTTCGACGGGGGTGTGGGTGTACTCGTTGTCGAAGGTGGCGACCAGCTTGCCGCCTTCGCGGCGGAGGCTCCGGAGTCGGTGGTGGAAGGTGAGGGTGACATCGTGTTCGTAGTAGCACTTGAGGTAGGCGGGGTAGTTGGTGCCGCCGATTTCCGGGGCGAAGATGCGTTCCGGCGTGACCAGTTCCAGCTTCGCTCCGGCCAGCGCGAGGTGTTCCGCGCAGGAGTAGCCCGGATGCTGCCCGTTGTCGTCGTAGAGCAACACGTCCGCCGCAGGCTTGGCAGAGCCACCGAGGATGTCCCAAGTGCTGGTCGCCAGCTCTTCGCCGGACTCGAGGAACTCGGTGTTGGGCAGCCCGCCCGTAGCAATGATCACGATGTCCGGGTTCTCGGCCCGCACGTCCTCCGCTTCGGCGTAGGTGTTCAGCCGCACGTCCACGCCCAGCCGCTGCACCTGATCGAACAGCCAGTCGGTCACACCCAGCACCTCGCGGCGGCGCTTGACCTGTGAGGCCAGCACGACCTGTCCCCCCGGACGATCCGATGCTTCAAAAAGCGTGACCGCATGGCCGCGTGAGGCGCAGACCCGCGCCGCCTCCAGTCCGGCAGGTCCGGCTCCGACCACCACCACGCGCTTGGACGGCCCCGATGATTTCGGAATGACGTGCGGCATCGTCGCCTCGCGCCCGGTCGCCACGTTGTGGATGCAGAGCGCCTCGCCGTTGACGTAGATGCGGTCAAGGCAGTAAACCATGCCCACGCACGGGCGAATCTGCTCCTCCTCGCCGCGCTCCAGCTTGGCGACGATGTGCGGGTCCGCCATGTGTGCCCGCGTCATGCCCACCATGTCGAGCAGGTCGTTCTGGATGGCATGGCGGGCGCTGGCCACGTCCTGAATGCGAGCGGCGTGGAAAGTCGGGATGCCGAGTTGCTTGCGGACGTGCCCGGAGAACTCCAGATGCGGCCCGACGGGAGTGCCCATGCCTGAAATCACATGCGAAAGCGCCTCGTCAGATTCGATGTGCCCCTTGATGACGTTGATGAAGTCGAGTCCGGAGGTTTCGTGCAGCCGCTCGGCGATTTTCAGGGATTCCTCCAAACGTAGCCCGCCCTCCACGTCCTCGTCGCACACCATGCGGATGCCGACGATGTACTCGCCGCCGACCTGCCGCCGGATTTCCTCCAGCACCTCCAAGCTGAAGCGCATGCGGTTTTCCAGACTACCGCCGTAGGCATCCGTGCGCTGGTTGGTCAGCGGCGACCAGAAGGCATCGAGCAGGTGTCCGTAGGCTTCGATCTCCACGCCGTCCAGCCCACCCTGCTTGCAGCGCAACGCCGCCGCGCCATAGGCCTTGACCACGCGCTTGATGTCGAACTCCTCCATCGTCTTCGGAAACGAGCGGTGCGCGGGTTCCCGGACTGGCGAGGGCGAAATCACCGGAAGCCAGTCCGCGTCGTTCCAGAAGGTGCGGCGCCCCAGATGCGTGATCTGGCACATCAGGGCGGTGCCGTGGCGGTGGATCGCTTCGGCGAGTTCCTGAAAGTACGGGATGATCGTGTCGTTCCCGACCTGAAGGTTGCCGAAGGCCGGGGGCGAATCTGGGGCCACCAGCGAGGAGCCGCCGAACATCGTCAACGCGATGCCGCCCTTGGCCTTTTCCTCGTGATAGAGCCGATAGCGTTCCTTGGGCAGGCCGTCCTCGGAATACGCCGGTTCGTGGCTGGTGCTGAGGATGCGGTTGCGGAGCGTGAGGTGCTTGAGCTGAAAGGGTTGCAGCAGCGGGTCTTTGGCACTCATTGGTAATCCGGAATCCGGGGTTCAGGACGGGGGCAGCAGCACGAGCTTGCCCGTGAATTTCTTGGAGAGGAAC
>CAZQXS010000057.1:0-22565 GCA_964597275.1 uncultured Pseudomonadota bacterium
TCGAGCAACAAGGCTTGGAGCGTTACGGATTTGGATGGGTGGGCAGGCATGGTGGTTAGCTGGGTTGGAGTACGGAAGTTCGGCTCCCTTTTGGCGGTGGTGCAATGATCGGCGACCGCGCCTCTGGATTCTCACGCAGTTCTGGACCGTTTTCAAGCTGGACGGGCCAGCAGCAGGATGAGCGGTTCCGAGCCGGGGTTGCGCACGGAGTAGGCTCCACGGGCGACGGGCATCATGAGGGCTTCTTCGGCGGACAAGGCCGTTGCGTCCGGATTCCCGTCGAAGTTCGCCGTGCCGTTGACGGAAATCCAGAGGTGGTAGTCGGTTCCGGTGTTCCACTCGCAGGACTGTCCGGGCGCGAGCGTGATGCGTTGGGCGGTGAAACCCGGGAAGTCCACAAACTGCTCGACGCGGACTCCGGCTTCGTCGCGCACGAGTTGAGGCGGTGGCGGCTGGTAGGGCGCGAGATCCATCACCTCCAGGGCGCGGTCGGTGTCCCAATGCCCCTGCGTCAGCACCTTCTGCCCAAAAAACGCGATGCGCCGCTCGTAGTGCGGGGTTTGGAACTCGACCACACGGATGCCGTGCCGCAGCGAGTGCAGGTTGAAGGTGGGGAAGGACACGATGTCGCCCACGCGCACCCGGCAGTCGCCAATGAAGCCCTCCACCTCCAAGCGCAATGTTTTTTCCTGGGCGGCGGTTTCCTCCGGAACGGTGTCCAGCAGTTGCTGAATCTGCTCCGGTTGCAGGGGCGCGTTGGGGTCCAGCCCGCGTGATTGCTTGGTGGCATCGAGTTGCGCGTCAATCTCGCGCCGCACTGTTTCGTAGTGTCCGATCGCTTCGCGGAACTGTTGGCGAAAGGTGTCTTTCCATGCGGCTCCGTGCGTTTCCTGAAACTGCCGAACCTTGTCCGGATGCGGCCCTGCCTTGACGATGCCCACCCCGTCCGGCCACGCCTCGCGGTCCACTTCGGTGACGACGTACACCTCCCACTTCTGCTCGTGCAGTTCAAGGTAGAGGTCGCCCAGCACCTCCTGCGGCACGGGGTTGAGGGTCTTGAGCAGCACCAGTTGCGACGGATGCGAACCGTGCAGTTGCTCCGGAAACAGCGAGAGCGCGTGGGGCAGTTCGGTGCGTCCGTTGGCCTCGGCGACCTGCACCACGCCGCGCTGCTCCACGCCTGTGTACCAGCCCTCGAAGCCCCAGGGCTTGGGGATGTCGAGCCGCTGGAACTTGAGCGGCTGATCCGGATGCACAACCACCGCGCCCACCTGCCGGGCCACAAACTCCAACCCGCCGTCCGCTGCTTGCAGCAGCCATTGCTTGAGGTCTTCCAGCGAACGCTCCTCCTGCCACACGCAGCCACGCACCGCGTGAAAGCCGTTTTCGTCGCGCCGCCATTCCGTCAAGCTTTGGTAGCGTCGGCCCTGCCCGGATTCGCGCCACGGTTCCGGGTGGGTGTAGGAACTGAGCTGAAAGACGGAAGGGCTGGTGGCTGGTGGCTGGTGGCTGGTGTCGCGGGCATGGCCCGCTCCTACGGAGGCCTGCTGCCTTCGGCCTTCGGCCTCTTCAAAAAGGAATTCTGCGGCTTCCGGGGCCGGAAGCTCGTGGGGCCACATGTCTTCATAAGCCACAAGAAATCCGTCCTCTCCGAGCGGCACGATGATTTTTCCTGACATTTCACTCTTTCTGAATTTCATTAGACCAACCTTCACGAACCTCTTGGTTCAGGAAGCCCTTGGCCGCGGCGGGGGAAATTGGGTGGAGGAACCCACTCACGGTTTGCCGCTCAAATTCCGGAATGGGGTAGGGGCTGATAAAGCGGAAGCTCTCCGGTCGTCCCACCATCGAGGCCAAGGCCGCCGCCACGCTTGCGTTGGGATCGAGGATGCGGCTGGACGGCGGCCCGTGTTCGGCAAGCGCGGCCCGGAAAAGCTCGGCGCGGTAGCCGTAGTGGGTGCACCCCAAAATTCCGCTGACGGGCCTTTCCGTGGCAATCCGGGCCAGCGCCTGCTGCACAAAACGGCGGATGAGCGCCTGCACCGACGAGCCTTCTGCATCCGCAGAAATGCTGGACGCGAGTTCCGGGCAGGACTGCTCGTGAATGCGTCCGGACCATTCCGGATGTTCGGTGGTCAGCGCGTTTTTGTAAACGCTTTCGGCGACCGTGGACGGAGTGGCAAAGATCACCAAATCCTCCTCGGTTTCCGCGAGAACCGTGCGGCCCAGATCAAGGGTCGGCTCGACCACCCCGCGCAAGTCCAGTCCCTCGCCAAATTCTTCCTGAAGTTCCGGGAGGAAGAGCGAGAGCGAGTGGCATGCGACGAAGATGCCCTGCGGCTGCAACTCGCGCTGGACCTGCCGGAGCAAGCCCCGAAACGTGCGGAGCCGTTCTTGGCGCGAGGGCAAGGCGTTGTAGCCGCGATCCACACGAGGCACGGCATTGACGTACACCAGTTCGCCAGTGGGGTTTGGGTCGGCGGCTGGTGGGAATTCCGCCAGAATTTGCAGGCAGCGGGCGGCGATGGAAAGCCCCCCCAGCCCAGAATCGGTGATCACCCAAGGACGCATGTGCAAGGTTGAGATCATGAAAAGCTTGTGTGGAAGGCCAAGTTTGCGTAAGTTGACATCAACTTACCCGTCATCGGGCAAAAGACAACCCATTTACACACCCAGACATGGATGCGATCAAAGACCTCAAGGATTGGGCACGGTTTCGGCAGCTCAATCCAGACACCGAAACCACACAACGGCTGCTGACCACGGCCCTCCAGCAGGCCGATGCCAAGCGCGGTTTTCTCAACCGGATCAGCTTTGGCCAAGAGCCTTCCGGATTCCAACGGACGATGGAACAACACGGAGGTGCAAATGAGTGACCGCGAACTGGCCGCACTCAGCCTGAGCGCGGTGGCCGAAGCGATCCAGACTGGAGCGGTTTCCAGCGAGGAAGTCACGCGCAACTGCCTGGAACGTCTGGAAACCGGACACCAACGGCTGAACTGCGTCGCCGGAATGGAGGCCGAAACCGCGCTGGACGAGGCTCGCACCGCCGACCAAACCCGCAGTTCCGGGAAGGAGTTGGGGCCGCTGCACGGCGTTCCTCTGGCGCACAAGGACATGTACTACCGCAAGGGGCGCATCAGTGGATGCGGCTCGAAAATCCAAGAGCATTTTGTGCCGGAGGTCACGTCCACCGCGCTGGCCAAGCTCGATGCCGCCGGGGCGCTCGACATTGCGCGGCTCCACATGGTCGAGTTCGCCTACGGCCTCACCGGACACAACGAGATCACCGGAAACGTGGGCAACCCGTGGAACCCCGCTTACATCACCGGAGGTTCGTCAAGCGGCCCGGCGGCGGCGGTTTCGGCAGGATTGGTGTACGGCACCCTTGGGTCCGACACGGGCGGCTCCATCCGCTTCCCGTCCTCGTGCTGCGGACTGGTCGGAATGAAGCCCACCTACGGGCGGGTGAGCCGCTTTGGAGCGATGCCGCTTTCGCACACGCTGGACCACGTCGGCCCCCTCACGCGCACGGTGCGGGATTGTGCGCTCCTCACCCAAACCATCGCCGGAGCCGACCCGAACGACCGCACCTGCTCCACCCGCGAAGTGGGAGACTACCTAAGCGACTTGGAAACGCTCCCGAAGGGGCTGAAGGTCGGAGTGCCGTCCAACTACTTTTATGATCCGGTTCACCCCGAAGTCCGTGCGCGGATGGATGAAAGCGTGCAGGTGTTCCGAGGGTTGGGTCTGGAGGTCCGGGAATTGGCGATGCCGGAAACCATCCAAGCAAGCAACGCGATGGTCAACCTGATCGCCGGAGTGGAAGGCGCAACCCGCCACGCCCGCTGGCTGCGGGAACGCCCCCAGGACTACGGCACTCAAACGCTGGGACGGTTGCGGGCGGGACTGCTCTACCTCGCCACCGACTATCTGGAAGCCCTGAACCTCCGCGAAGTGGCGTTGCGCGATTTTCTGGAACTGGTGTTCTCGCAGGTGGACGTGCTGCACGTTCCGGTGGTGCCGATTCCGCTGCCCACTTTGGAGGAATCGGACGTGGGGGCGAATCCCGGCTTCATTGACTACATCAGCCAGCTTGGGCACTGCACCCGCCCCTTTGACTATCTCGGCCTGCCCGCGCTCAGCGTGCCTGCCGGAACCACGAGCAACGGACTGCCCACCGGATTCCAGTTGGTGGGACGGCCCTTTGCCGAGGCCACCCTCTTCCAAGCCGCCGCCGCTTATGAAACTGCGGCCCCTTGGACGCATCCGATTCAGGATTGAGCGTGGAACTGCCGAAACTCGACCCCTCCAGTTCCCAAGAGGAGCGCGAGCAGTTCGTGGAATACGCCCGCGAACTCAGCCGCGACCAGATTCACAAGTCGCTCAACCAAACCGCCAAGCTGCTCCAGATCTACGACCACACCGGAGCGGCCCCTGCGGTTTTGCTGATGATGAAGGAGGTCTTGCAGGCGGAGTTGGAGTCGCGCCCGGATTCGTGAGCGTCGTTACGCGAGGTCAAGCGCGTAGCGTTTGAGGTCGTCAAGCTCGACGATTTCGAGGGTGCGCAGGTGAGTGCGGGCGAGGTACACCCGTGGGGCCTGCCCGGCTTCAAACGCCTCCTGCCAACGAGCGGCGCAGAGGCACCAGCGGTCGCCGGGCTGGAGTCCGTCAAAGCCGTATTGGGGCATTGGCGTGGAGAGGTCGTTGCCGCGTGAGCGGCTGAACTTCAAGAACTCCGCCGTCATCTCGGTGCAGACGGTGTGGACTCCGAAATCGTCCGGCCCGGAGTTGCAGTAGCAATCCCGATAAAATCCTGTCACCGGATCATTCCCGCATTCCTCCAGCGGCAGCCCCAGCACGTTCAGGGGCGGTCCTCCGCCCCCGCCTCTTCCGGGCGAGTCGTCAAACGGCATCGCGGATCACATGCGGTAGCGGTAGGAGAGAAACGCCTTGTCGGACTTGATCTGCTTGTCGGTCATCAGCAGCTTCTCCGAAGCACTGTGGAAGAACTTGAGTTGCAACTCGTGGTTTCCCCCGCCGGGCTTGAAGGTCCAGACGTTGGTGGCGGTGGCTTGCTTGAACGGGGCGGTTTGCGCGACGGACAGGGTGGTGTTCCAGGTTTCGGAGGTGTCCAGCACAAGCACCAGCCCCGCCTGGCTCTTTTTCAAGTCGCGCTCCATGTCGGCCTTGGCGGCCTTGTTTTCAAAGCCGATGATGTGCGTTCCGCTCGGAACCTTGGAGAGGGTGCGGTGCGATAGCACGGGCATCAGGAAAAAGTTCTCAAACTTGCGCTCAAGGGACACCGCGACGGCCGTGTGGGGCACCGAAACCGTGCTGAAGATGGAGGCGTCGTCGCTGGCGCGCTTGTAGTAGGAGTAGAAGTTCTTCTTCGCAAACCAACCCGCGTCCGCCTTGAGGACGTAATCCCCAAGGGGAATGTCCAGGTCCAAGGTCGCAAAGTTGATCGTGGTGTCCTTCTCCTTGTACGAACTGCTGAGCAGCGCGGAACTGGTCCACTCGATGTTGTTGTCCTTGTCAAACCAGCGGAAGGCACCCAGTGTGATTTTTCCGTCGCCCACCCCAAATCCGTAAGTCGCTCCAAGGTGCGGACGGAACACCGATTCGGAGGTGTTGTTGTCGGCGGACTCATCCAGTTCCCTGCGCTTGATGGTGTACTCCGTGCCGTCGGTCTTTTGCCGGAACGGGGCAACGTACACCGAGAAGTTGGACTTCCCCAGCCAGTCGTACTTGACTCCCATCACCGGAAGTTTGCCCTCTCCCAGACTGAGGTATTCCAGCGACTTGGGGTTGCCCATGTTGAGGATGTCAATGGGGCTGTCCATGTCCACCTTGCCGTGCTTGAGCTGCAAGGCTCCAATCCTGTAGCGGCTGCTGCCCTCCTGACTGCTGTAGTAGGCTTCGCGCATCAGGAACTCGTAATCCTCGTTGCGCTTCTTCTTGATCTTGTCGTTTTGCAGGATCACCCGCGCCAGCAGCCGGAAGTAGAAGGAGGAATAGGGCGAAGTTTCCAGCGTGGCACTGAACTCGTAGGAGTTGACGAGGTAGTCCTTCTTGCTGGAATCGTCGCTGGAGCTTTGCACCAGCCCGCCGCGCTCCTCCGTGCTGGAGCCGCCAAAGACGCTGTACGCCTGCTGCATGAAAAACGTGTTGCCTGACGATTCCTCGCTGTCCTCGCTGTCCTCGTCGTCTTCGTCCACGTCTTCATCCATGTTCTCCGCATCGTCGGCTTCCGGATCATCGTCACCTCCCAGCAAGTCCTCGTCCTCCGAGCCGGAGCCTTCCGGGTCGTCATCTCCGCCCAGCAGTTCGTCGTCTTCGGAGCCTTCCGGGTCGTCATCTCCGCCCAGCAGTTCGTCGTCTTCGGAAACGTCCGAATCGGACTGCGCCAGCAGTGGCCAAGGCTCAGGCGACCATGCCGACCCCAACGGCTCCGCGCCATGCAGCCAGGAGCCGAAGAGCAGGGTTCCGGCACACGCTCCGAGGACAATCAGGATTTTGGGGAGGCGCATAGAATCACTCGACGCTGAAGATCGTTTCCAAGTTGGCCTTCTTCAAAGCAGGATCCGAAGCAGGATCGAGGTAGATCATGTACTTCTTCTTCTTGTTCTTCTTGATGATAACATCTGTTTGAAAAGTGTACTTTTTCCATTTGCCCACAGTGGTCCGGACCCGGGTGACGGTGGCAACCCACTCTCCTTTGACCTGAATGTACTTTTTCGGGTAGAAACGATACACCTTGCGAAGCACCCCTTCCGCATAATAGTTCATGGTGATCGGAACTTCCTTGTCCTTGACGTAGTAGCTGATGATCTTTTCATAGGGCGAATCTCCGCTCACACGTTTTGTCGTCAGCTTAATGTACGACTTGTTGTTCTTCACGTTATCGCACACGGACTCATGGTGGTCATCGGTGATCAGGTCGAAGTCGCCCAAATCAATGTTGGTGCCCCGAATCACCTGCGAGTCGTCGGAGGATTTGTAGCTGCGGCACTCGCTGTTGGTGAGGGCGCGGCACTTGGTGCAGCGGTAGTCACGCTCCCCCAGCGTGATGAAGCACTGCGGGGCGTTCTTTCCCTTCACAAAGAACGTGCGCTTGCGCTCGCCCAGACGCAGGCTTTGGATCAGTTCCTTCTTCTTCTTGCCCTGCTCGTCGGTCTTCAAGTCGAAGCGCGTGCTGACGTTCTCCCGCCGCAGCGGATTGGAGTCCTGACTTTTTTTGACAAAGGCCTTGATCTTCTCATTGGTGTCCAGTTCCTTACAAGTCACCGCCCATGCCGCTCCACTGGAGGCGGCCATGAATGCAGCCAGCAAGGTGCAAATCAGAGTTTTCTGCATTTTCAATCCTCTCGTGATGTTGGTTAAGCAGTGCTGATGAGAGCCTTCAAGACCTTCTCAGGCACTCCGTCCATGGTTTCAAAAGAACGCTCCGCGCCAGCTACTTCCCTTGGTCTTCGTAGAGCGTTCGGGTTTCCTGCTCCAAGCGGTTGGACAGGAAGCAGACGATGTTGAAGTACATCTGCGTGGCCAGCTTCGGCTTCACCTTGTAGAGGCGGTCCAGTCCGGCTATGTCAACAAACAGGACTTTTGCAGGAGACAGCGACTCCAGCGTGGAGGTGCGCTGGTTGTCCCCGCCCAAGATGGAGATCGCTCCCACCAAGTCTCCAGGAGTGGCGGTGCGCATGACCACGTTTTTCCCTTTGATCGTCTTGTTGAGGTTGAAGTCCCCCTCCAGAACCACGAGCATGCTGTCCCCGTAATCCCCTTCTGTCCAGAGCCGGGCATGTTCCGGAATCTCCTTGAGGTGGAAGAACTCGCAGATCTCGTTGAGCTGGTGATGCGTCATGCCGTGGAAGATTTCGGACAGGACGGGCTTGACTTCCTCCAACTCTCCAGACTCGACCATCTGCTTGAGGCGATCGAGCTGCTCCTGCTCTTGCTTGCTGACCGAGCCGTCCTCGTACACCATCTCAAAGAGTTCCTTGCGCTCCTCCTGAGTGAGCTTGCCATCGGCGATGATTTGGTCAATCACCTCCAAGAGCGGCGTGTCCTCTTCGTCTTTCCCCCAGAACTTCAGGAAGTGGAAGAGGTTGCGGTGCTTCTTGGACAACAGTTGCTGCTCGGCCAGCTTGAGGTCCAATTCCTTGGCGAGCGACGCCAGCCGCCGCGCCAGGTTCTTGAAGAGGATCGAGGCGATTTCCGGATAGCGCCGCTGGAGCCGGTCAAACACCTTTTCGTTAAGCACAAGCAGCTTCGTATCCGTGTTCGCCTTCGCGCTTGCGGAACGCTTCATGTGCCGGAACAGGCCCATCTCGCCAAAGGATACGCCCGGCGGCAGTTGCGCCAGCAGCTTGTCCTCCCCGTGAAACTGCTCGTCGAGGTAGATGTCCACGCCTCCGGTCATGATGATGTAGAGGTCGTGCCCCAACTCCCCTTCATGGAACAGCGCTTCCCCGGCTTTCAGTTCCTTGGGATAGGCGCTCAGGGTCATGAGCTTGGTCTGCCGGACGTTCATGCCCTTGAACAGGCCAATGGACTCGATGAAGGTCTGGCTGTAGTTGAGGCTGACGTAATCCCAGGCCGTCATCAGCTTGGTCTTGACCATCACCGAGGGCAGGAAGTTCAGGTCCGTGATCAGACAAACCACCAAGGTGTACGCAGTCAGCACCCCGAAGAGCACCTGCGATCCCATGTCGGCGTTGGCAAAGACCGCGAAGCCCAAGCCCAGCGAGATCGTGGTGCAGATCATCGGACGCCCCAAATGCCGGAGCGAGGCGATCGAGGCCTGCTTCTCGTCATGGGTGCGCTTCAGGTTCTCGTTGAAGTGCGACAGGAAGTGAATGGTGTCGTCCACCCCAATCCCCAGCGCAATGGACGCGATGATGGAGATGGTCACGCCGATGGGGATGTCCAGCCAGCCGAGGGTGCCAAAGAAGACGGCAATGGCGACGATGTTGGGATACAGCGCGACAAGCCCCATCCGGAAGGAGAGGAACATCGCGGACAGCAGGACGAAGATGATCCCAAGGGCGGTCAGCAGGCTCTGGATTTGCCCGGTGGCGATGTTGTTGGCCGACTCGCTGCTCAGCACGCCGCTGCCCGTGTACTGCACGTCCAGCCCCGGCAGGAAGCGCGTGATCTGCGGCCCCAACACCTCCCGGAGTTCCAAGAGGGCGCTGGTGCCCTCCGTCTTCATGCGGATGTTCATTTGCAGCAGGTCGCCGTCCGGACTCAGGAAGCGCGGGAAGCCCTGCTTCTCGGATTCCTCGAAGAAGCTCACCACCTCGCTGTCCTTGAGGTTGTCCATGCCGTTGCGGTAGAGGTCGAGGTACTCGACCGCCGTGTACACCTTGTCCACCCGCAGGCCCGGAATCGTGTTCAGGACGTTCTCACCCTCCGCTTGCATGATCCACTGCTGGAGGTTTTGCAACCCGTACATCGCCTGAGCGGTTTGCAGTTGCGTCGGAGAATCCTTTCCGGAGAACACGAGTCGCAAAGTGGTGGTGCCCGCCAAGTTGCTCTGGATGAACGCAAGGTCCATTTCGATGGGGGAGTCCTCGGCAAAGTTCTTGGACTGGCTGTCCACCGTCACGTTCTTCATCCCCACAAAGGCAACTGCGGTGAGGGCGACCCAGAAGAGGATGAACTTGGTGGAGTACTGCCCCACCCAGCTGCCGATGGTTGCAAGGAAACGATCCACCACACCCGGCTTTGCCTCATCCGCCTTCACTGCTTTGGGCATGGGCAGGTACGTCAGCAGGGCGGGCACAAAGCTGAGCGAGAGCAGGATGATGGCGGCAATGCCAAAACAAGCGAACAGGCCGACTTCCTTGACCGCCGGAATGGGGCTGGTGGAGAGCGCGGCAAAGCCCGCCAGCGTGGTCATGGCCGTCACCACCATCGGAATCGCGATGTTCCCCACGGTGTTGTGCGAAATCAGCGAGGTGCCCATTTCCGGGTTTTCCTGCACCTCATGGTAGTACTGGTTCATGAAGTGGATGATGTACGCACTGCCGACACTGACCAGCAGCGGGGCCAGCACCATCGTCACCAAGTTCAGCTTGAAGCCCGTCAGTCCGATGAACCCGAAGGTCCAGACGATCCCGACCACCACCACCGTGACCGGAATCAGCACGCCCCGGACGCTCCGGAAGGTGACGATGAGCGTGAGGACGATCAAGACCATGCTCCACGGCAGAATCCTCATGATGTCGCTGACGATCGTCTCTGCAGACAGATGCTCGGTGCGGGCCTGTCCGGAATAGCTGACCTGGGTGTGGTCCGGGGAATGCTCTTTGAGGATGTGCTGGAGGGTTTCCTGGGTTGCCGGAGAGGACGGCACAGCCTGCGTGTTGAACTTGACCAGCAGCGCGACCGTTTCGTGATCGGTCGAGATCAAGTCCCGGCGGATGAGTTGGTGATCCTTGATTTCCTCGAAAACCGAGGCCATCTGCTGATCGGCCTCGCCACGGATCTGCGCCTCGGACTTGGCGAGGATGCCCGGAGTGCAGATGTTGGACTCGCTGTAGCTCAGGACGTTTTCCGGCTCCGATTCCGATTCTCCATAGGATTCACCCCCCTCTTCCTCGTCTTCCGCGAACTCCTCGTCCAGTCCGGAATCCGCCCCTTCCTCCGAGCTTTCTCCTGCGGCTTCGGATTCGTCTGCGGATTCCTCATTGAAGTCCTCATCAAGATCGTCCTCCAATCCGGGGTCCGCCTCGCCCTCCTCGTTGAAGTCCTCGTCAAGGTCGGTCTCCAGCCCATCATCGGATTCCTCCTCTTCGTTGAAATCCTCGTCCAAGCCGCCGGACAGTCCGTCTTCAGAATCGTCGGTTGTCGCAACTGCGGCAGGCGGATTCTTCAGGCATTCGAGCTGAAAGGCGTATTTTTCCAAGAGGGGTTCGCAAACCGAGGCCACCCCCTCAACATGGAAGAAGGACTTTCCGGCGCAGTTTCCGTCAATGCGCGGGATGTTGGTGACGGCGGTGACTTCCTCCACATTGGGCAGTCCGGCCTCCAACTGCTGGCGCAACTCCTCGTGCGTCGAGAAAAAGTCGTAGTCGAAGGCCCGGCCGGGCTGAGGCTTGAGGGCAACGACCATCACCTCTTCGCTGCCAAAGACCTCGCGCATCTGCTTGAAGTACTCGTAGGTTCCAGACCCCCGCGCCATGAACGGCTCCACGGTGCTGTCCACGATCAGCCCTCCCTCCTCCGAGAACAGTTCCTCCTTCGCGGTGTAAAACGCAAAGGCGGTGAGCAACACCGTGAGCAGGATGAGGACGGCCCGGAAACGGATCAGCGACTGAAAGAAACGAACAATACCCTGCATGGCAGTTAAACATCGATCAAGGGTGAGATGGGAGAGACGGTTTCAAAAATCCACATGTCTTCAAATGTTTTCGTAGTGTGCGACCAGTAACGCTTCCGGTGGCGTTTCGGATGTGGATGTGTCCGCAGGCATAGTCTCCTAGCAACGAATGATGTTGACCGCAGGAGGTGGTTTGCATGGAGGTGCGGCGGAACCTGATTCTATCACTAGCCTCGTGTCCGATTCACCCGCATAACAATAGGGACAACGCTTCCGTGATGCAAGCCACTTGTGAATCTCGTGAAATTTGCCGTAAACTGAACGTCCTCTCGATTGTGGAAATAACTCCGGGACCGTCCCACATCAGAAGCAACCAAGGCCACCGAAACATGAACGATTACCGCCTGACCCGACTTGTCGAAAACCTGCCCGCCACCGTGCCCTTTGTGGGGCCGGAGACCCAAGAGCGGCAGCGTGGCGCGGCCTTTGCCGCCCGCATTGGTGCGAACGAAAGCGTCTTTGGCCCCTCGCCCAAGGTGGTGGAGGCCGTCGCCCGCTCCATCCGGGACGCCTGGATGTACGGCGATCCGGAAAACCACGACCTGCGGCACGCGCTTGCAGAACACCACGGCGTGGCGGCGGAGAACGTGATGGTGGGCGAGGGCATTGACGGCATCCTCGGCTACGCCGCCCGCATGTTCGTGGACTCCGGAGACACGGTCGTGACCTCGGCGGGGGCGTACCCGACCTTCAACTATCACGTGAACGGCTATGGCGGAAAACTGGTTTTCCTGCCGTACAAGGACGATCACGAGGACTGGCGGGGACTGCTGGACTTGGCCTCCGCAGAAAACGCCAAGTTGCTCTACTTTGCCAATCCGGACAATCCGATGGGAACGTGGTGGGACGCGGACGCCGTGCAAGTCATGATGCGTCAGGTGCCCCAGGGCACGGTGCTACTGGTGGACGAGGCCTATGGCGAGTTCGCCCCTGCCGATGCGCTGCCGGAGGTGGATGTTTCCAATCCGCAGGTTTTGCGGCTACGGACGTTTTCCAAAGCCTACGGGCTGGCGGGCATGCGCGTGGGCTATGCCTTGGGGGAGCGCGGCCTGATTGCCGAGTTCAACAAGGTCCGCAACCACTTTGGCATGGGACGGGTGGCGCAGGCCGCCGCGTTGGCCGCCTTGGCGGATCAGGAGCATTTGCAGCAGGTGATCCGGCAAGTCGCCCAAGCCCGCGAGCGCATTGCCACGATCGCCGCCCAGCACGGGCTGACACCGCTGGAGTCCGCCGCGAATTTCGTCGCGATTGACGCGGGGCGGGATGGAGCCTTTGCCACCGCCGTGCTGAACGACTTGGTGCGGCAGGGGGTGTTTGTGCGCATGCCCGGAGTCGCGCCGCTGAACCGCTGCATCCGGGTCACTGCCGGATGGGATCACCAACTGGACACCTTTGCGGAGGCGCTGCCCCTCGCGCTTGCCCATGTCAGAGCAAACCCATGAGTGACCCTTCCAGCGTTCAGGTGCGGCAGGCGCATTCCGAAGACGCTCCAACGATTGTCGCCTTCAATCAGGCCATGGCGGTGGAGACGGAAGGCAAGGCCCTGCCGGATGAGGTGATCACCGCCGGAGTCCAGCGGGTGTTCGAGGAACCCGCCCACGGCTTTTATGTGGTCGCCGAAGCCGCTGGAAAGGTCGCCGGCACCCTGATGGTGACGAAGGAGTGGAGCGACTGGCGCAACGGCGTGTTCTGGTGGATCCAGAGCGTCTATGTACTTCCAGCGTTCCGAGGGCGCGGAGTGTACCGTCGCATGTACGCCTTCGTCAAGCAACGGGCCAGCCAGAACCCGGAGGTCTGCGGATTTCGGCTCTATGTCGAGAAAAACAACCAGATCGCCCAGAAAACCTATCAGACCTTGGGCATGGCGGAAACGCACTACCTGCTGTACGAGGAAGAACTGAAGCGCGTTCCGTGACCCCCGGTGCGCCGTCCCGTGCCCGCTTGGGCGGCGCGTTTTTTTCGGAAAGGGTTGACAATACCGCTCCCCTCCGGATATGCTTGTGCGCAGGCGATGTCATTTGAAGACACACGATGCAGAATCTTGAAGAAATTGAAAAAGCAGTCTCACAACTGCCCAAGGCGGACTTGATGGATTTCCGGGATTGGTTCGATCAGTTCGATCAAGAGGCGTGGGATCAGCAGTTTGAGGAAGATGTGGCCTCCGGCAAGCTGGACTCCTTGGCCAACCAAGCGATTGCGGACTTCAAAGCAGGGAAATGCAAGGTGATGTAACGCACTTTGCCTCCCCTTCCTTCTGGAAAGGCTACCGACAGCTTTCCCCAGCCCTCCAGAAACTCGCAGACAAAAACTTCCAGCTTCTCAAGTCCGACCCCCGCCATCCCTCATTGCACCTCAAAAAAGTAGGGCACTACTGGTCTGCCAGAGTTGGCAGGAAGCATCGGGCTGTGGCCGTGGAAACCGAAGAAGGACTCATCTGGTTCTGGATCGGCCCTCACCGGGAGTACGACAAGCTGCTCCGATGATTCGCAATCCAGAGCAGACGGACGTGTGTCTGGATTCCCGCCTGCACGGGAATGACGAGGGGGCAGATTGGGCAAAAACCGTCAGGCGGTGCCCAACCCCAGCGGCTAGTCGAGTTGGAAGGCCAGCAAGGTCATGTCGTCCCGCAGGGGCTGGGTGCCCCGGTGGTTTTCAAGGGCGACTTCGACATTGTTGATGATCCGTTGGGGATCGTGGCTGTGCCACAGGGAGAGCGTTTTGAGGAAGCGCTCCTTGCCAAACAGCACCGGGTTCGGCTCCTCGCCCATCACGTCCAGAACCCCATCCGTGAGCATCACCACGATCTTTCCGTCCACCCCGAACTCGTGCGTGTCAAACGCATAGTCGAGCGGGGTCCGTGAACCGCCCACCGACTTGCGGTTCCCCTTCAACTCCACGGGTGGCCCTGCGCTGGACAGGAGGAAGGCGCTGGCCCGCGCCCCCGCAAACGTCAGGGTCTTGGTGGGTTTGTGGATGAGGCAGATGGAGCCGTCAAAACCGTCGTTGGACTTGGCCTTGCGGTCCACATGCTGGCCCAGCATGGCGGAGATGAGGTTGTGCGCCGAGGTCAGGTACTCCCCCGCCGTGTTCACGTTGGGATCGTGGATCAGCCGATCAAAGATGGACCCGGTGAGGGTGGAGAGCAAGGCGCCGGGAACCCCGTGTCCCGTGCAGTCCAGCACGGCCACCAGCATCGTGTCCTCCCATTCCCGGATGACGTAAAAATCCCCGCCCACCACGTTGAGGGGCTGCCAGAGCGTGGCAAGGGTCAGGCCGTCCGGCAACTCGCGGGGAAGCATCGCGCCTTGAATCCGGGAGGCGTACCGGATGGACTTCTTCACCTCCTCCTGCGCCTCCAGCGCCAGCCCCTTCTGCCGCTCAAGCTCCTTGGCAAGATTGCCCGCCAGCTTGACCTGCATCTCCAGCCGGATGACCTGCTTGCGCTTTTCCGCAAGGTCCGACTTCAGTTGTTCGATTTCACTCAAGTCCATCGTGCTGTCTTATTGAAAAATCCTATATTTTCATACCGTAGGCGCGGGTTTGAAACCCGCCCCCTACCTCGCCCCCCCTACCCGGACTGCAGGAGGCTTTGCAACTGAGGGATCAGTTCCGTGAGAAGCTTCTTGGAATCCGCATTCAAGGCCAAGGGGTCAATTTCCAAGTCCAGCCCCTTGGAGTGGACGGACAGGTTGCCGGGGTCGTCTTTTTGCGTTTGGTGTCCGGTGACGGTGTAGGTCTTGATGGGCCGGGCGAAGCCCTTGACGCTGATCTCCTGATTGGGCGCGAAGTCGAAATGCTCTTGTGTGAGCAACATGGTTTCCTCGCTGATGAGCACCTCCCCCACCCCCGCTGCCGACTCCAGCCGAGAGGCGAGGTTGACCTGATTGCCGATGGCGGTGTAGTCCAGGCGGTTCTCGGAGCCGAAGTTCCCCACCGTGCAGATTCCGGAGTTGATGCCGCAGCGGATGTTGAAGGGGCGCGTCACCCCGATCTTGTTCAGTTCGTGATTGAGGAGCTGCGCCTTCTCCTGCATGGCCAACGCCATCGTCACGCACTTGACGGCATCGTGCTGCGGCCCCAGCGTTTCCGGATCGCCAAAGAAGGCCATGATGGCGTCGCCGATGTACTTGTCAATCGTCGCGCCGTGCGAAATGGCCACGGTCGCCATCTCGTTGAGGTAGGCGTTCAAGGAACGCGTGAGGATTTCCGGCTCAAGCTGGTCCGTGATTTCGGTGAACGAGGCGATGTCGGAGAAGAAGACCGTCAGGTACTTGCGGTCGGCGCCCACCCGGACTTCTGCCTTTCCGGAAAAGATGGACTCATAGACCTGGGGGGAGAGGTACTTGGAGAGCTTGACGGAGAGGGTTTCGAGCTTGGTGTTCTGCTCGCTCAGGGTTTGGTTCAGTTCCACCTGCTCCTTGGAGAGGTGGTTCAGTTCCGCCTCGGTGCGGTCGGACATCTTCACAAGCCGCCGGGTTTGCTTGAGCAGTTTTTCGTAGCCCTTGAGCAAGACCTTGTACTGTTCGGCGTCCAGCGCCGCCTCGCCCTCCTTGGCCTTGCCCAGCAGCGCCTCTTCCTGCTTGAACAGCCCGGAACTCATGGGACGATCCACGCCTTCAGCACAAACAGCAAATCCGGGCTTTCCACAAAGTCGAACTCGAACTTCGAGGATTTTCGTGCAATCTCGATGAATCCCAGCCCCGCGCCCTTGCTGCCCTCCGGCGGCCCCTCCCGCAGGCGCTGCTTGTAGGCCTTGCGGAGTTCCTTCGAGTCCATCTGCTGCAACTCCCCCAGATTGGCTTTCAGCAGCCCCACCTTCTCGGCCTTCATCGGGTTGATGGCCTCGACCAGGAAGCCGTCGCTGGAGCGTCCGATGGCCACGGTCCCGATCCCGCCCTGCGACAGCCGCTCCTCGGAGTAGCGGATGATGTTCTGGGCCTGCTCGATGAAGATGCCGAACACCCGAGTCGTGAGGTCTTCATCATGATCAATGTCCGTCACTTGCTCGCGGACAATGCTGGAAATGGCCGACAAGACCTCTTCCGACAACAGCCCGGAGTAGCAAAAGAACGTGCCCCGGCTGAGGAGCAGCTTGTGAAAATCAGTGGAGTCCATGTTCGTCTCTTTTCAGAATGCCCGCAACGGGTTAAGCAATTTCAACGAGCCGGTACTCGGCTTCCTCCATGTCCTCCTCAAAATCCTCTCCGGCCTCCTTCATGGAGTTGTCGGTGGAGCGGTAGCGCCACTCGATGGAGACGCTCTTGCCATCTGCCGCAGCGTCCTCCAGCACCTCGAAGAAGTCAAAGAAGAACTTCGCCGAAGAGCTGTTGAAGTAGCGCAACTCGACACCGACCGAGTACGAGTCACACGCCTCCAGCTTTTCTGCAAGCAACTCCAGGATGGGATCGGCAAAGGCGCTGATGTCTTCGGGGTAGCACTCCCCCTTCAGTTCCAAGCTGGTGTCCGAAATCGTGACTTCCGGAGTCCGGTTGGTCGCTTCTAGGTGCATGGTTCCTTTTTCAGTTCTGTTTGACTTAAAACAAGTGGAGGTGGTGGCTCTTGTGCAAAGATACTCTTCCTTCCGTCATTCCGGGCCATCGCGGTAGGTTGGGCAAAGCATCGCGTGCCCAACACACCGGAAGTGGGGCACAGCCTGACGGCCTTTGCCCAACCTACTCAACTTTGTTCAGATGCCGATCACTACCGCTGATCGAGGTTTTCCATCAGCATCTTCATGCGATCAAGGGAGCCGTTGTCCTCAAAGGACTCGACACACCCCGCGCTGTCGAACCACGAAGGCTTGGTCTTGTTCCAGATCTCCACCTTCGGAGTAAACGCCTGCGGGTTGTCGAAACTGCCCACCTGCAGGTACATCATCCCCTCGATCAGGTCAACTTTCGCCACGATGTTGTTCCCACAGTTTTCACAAAACTCGTAATGAACTTGGTTGCCGCTCCCGCCCCGGCAGGAGTAGCGCTTCAGTTCCCCCTCAAAGTTCACCTCGTTTTCGCCATAAGTTACATTGATGCTACAACCAACGCCATACATGCGGATGCAGGTCCGGCAATGGCAGGCAAACACCAGCAGGGGGTCGTACTCGGTGGAGAACTTGATGTTGCCGCAGTGGCAACCACCTTGATGTCTGATCATATGCGCTCCTTAGCTAACGTTAAGAAAGGATTCAAACCGACCTCACTGCCGCTGATCGAGGTTTTCCATCAGCATCTGAATACGCTCAAGGGAACCGTTGTCCTCAAAGGACTCCACGATGCACCCCTCGCTGTCGAACCACGAAGGCTTGGTCTTGTTCCAAAGCTCCACCTTGGGGGTGAACGCCTGCGGGTTGTCGAAACTGCCCACCTGCAGGTACATCATCCCCGCGATCAGGTCCGGCTTGACGACAATGTTGTTCCCGCAGTTTTCACAAAACTCGTAGTGCAGTTGATTGCCACTCCCGCCCCGGACGGAGTAGCGCTTGAGTTCTCCCTCAAAACTCACATCCTCCTCACCATAAACTGCTGTGATGCCTGTGCCAACGCCAAACATGCGGATGCAGGTCCGGCAGTGGCAGGCCATCACCAGCAGAGGGTCGTACTCGGTGGAGAACCTGATGTTGCCGCAGTGGCAACCACCTTGATGTCTGATCATGCTCCCTCTTTGGGTTCAGGTTGATGAGAAACTTGGGCAACCATACCTCACTCCATAACAAACAGTCAACTTAAATGTCGGTTCGTTTTTCAGCAAGTCTTCACAGGCGCTTCATGGCTTTTCACAGGGTGTTGCACGGACGCCGGAGCGTGCGCCACATGTGCGAAGACGGGGTGTTGTCGTTGCCCAGCCCTTCCGGGGGTTGCCGGAAGTGCCGTCCCACCACGTCCTCGAACTCCTCCCACTCGACAGTAATGTTCGGATCAAAGGAATAGTGGTCGTTGATGCAGATCGCGAGGGACGACATGTACCACTTGTGCTGCCGCGCCCGCTTGTACTCTGCCTGGATGTAGGGTTCCGGCTGGTAGTCCTCCCCGAACATGCGGATGTAGTTTTCGGGGTAGCCGTAGCCGTTGGCCTCGTCCGGGAAGAAGCGGATGCACTGGTGCATGCGGATCGCCCAACTCACCTCCTCGTCCACATACGGCTCCAGCAGTTGCGCTCCCCAATAGCCGTGGTCGGTGCGGATGAAGCCCGTGATGGCAATGTCGTGCAGCAGGCAAGCGAAGACCATCTTTTCCGGAAGCCCGTTGAGCTTCGCCAGCCGTGCGCTTTGCAGCAGGTGCTGCTGTCCGCCGATCGTGAAGCGCTTGCGCAGGAAATCCATGAAGGTCGGCTTTTCCGGCATTTGCGGCAGGCGCGGGTCTTCGCCCATCAGCATGAGCTTGGGCTGCCCGTGCCCGAAGTTCCCCGGACCCCGCGCCTTGGAGTAGGTGGGCTGTTCGCCTTCGGCAAGGTGAAACAGCAACGACTTCGTGATGATGCGCTCCTCGAAGGCTTGCAACTGCTGCGCTTCCAGTGCGTCGGCGCGTTCGGAGAGGCTGGCTGTCTCACTCATCAGAACACCTTCTCAAACAGGGATTTCATGGCTTCCCAGGACTGCGCATCCGCCTCGGAGTCGTAGGCCAGGGGCAGGTTGAACTTGCGTCCGCGCTCGTCCGCCGCCGGGTTGGTGAAGCCATGCAGTGCGCCTTCGTAGGCGATGAATTTGAAATCGGCCCCCGCTCGGTCCATTTCTGCCCGGAACTTGGGAATGGCTTCGTAGGGAATGAGTTCATCCGCCGCCCCGTGGCACACCAGCACTTCCGCCTTCACGTCTCCGGGGCGGGGAGAGTGGAAAGAGTCCAGCGCCCCGTGGAAGCTCACAACCCCCTTGAGCGGCATGCTCTTGCGGGCCATGTGCAGCACCAGCGCCCCGCCAAAGCAGTAGCCGATCGCCCCCAGCCGCTCAGAGTCCGCAAGCGCATGGCCGCCGAGCGCATCCAGCGCGGCCTGCACCCGCGCCGTGCCCGTGGTCCCCATCTCCGAAAGGACTCCCGTCATCAGTGCGCCGGCCTCGTCCGGAGTCGTCACGCTCTTGCGGCCCCCGTACATGTCCACGCCCATCGCAACATAGCCCAGGCTGGCGACCTGCTCGGTGCGCTGCTGGATGTACTCGTTCAGCCCCCACCACTCAGGAAACACCAGAACGCCGGGGCGTGGGCCGTCCTGCGCATCATCCCACGCGAGGTGGCAGTTCATCTCCGTGCCGTCCACGGAATAGCTCAGGTTTTCAGATTGGATCGTCATTTCGAAACTCCTTTGGTTGAGATGGTCTGGTTTGATTTCCCCGATGGCCTCGTGGCAACAGGGGTCGGCATCATGCCTGAGCCTATCTTAGGCCCATCCTGCAAATGCGCAAGGAAAGTGACAGGATTTCAGGCATTTTCCGCCTCAGAGCTGACGCAGTCGCGGAATCGCAATCAGCACAAACACCCCCGTCACGAGCAGCACCATGCCGTTGCCCAGCAACGCCCCGCCGAGTCCGAAGGCACCGATCAGGTAACCCATTTCCAAGTGGCCCAGCGGAGCCGAGCCAATGGCCAAGGTCCACGCGCCCATCGCCCGTCCCCGCAAGTGGTTGGGCACGCTCAACTGCACCATGCTCTGCGTGAGGATGTCGGACGCGGTTGCCATCATGGCCACCCCCACCAGAGCTACCAGCGCCATCCAAAAGAACGGGGCTTCGGCCAGCAGGATCAGGCCGAGGCCGAATCCGAAAATCACTCCGATGTAGAGACGGCCCCGGTATTTCAGTGCAACCATCAGGGTGAGCAGGAGGCTGGCCAAAATGCCCCCCAGCGATCGTGCCGCATAAAGGTATCCCAGCCCGTCGGCTCCAGCGTTGAACCGCCGTTCCGCCAGTTCCGGCAGGGCCGTGGTGAAAGAGAACCCAAAGATTTCCACAAGGGCCGTCACCACCACCAGCATCAGCAGGATGCGGTTGCCGCGCAGTTCCCCGGCGTACTCCCTCAGACTTTCGCGCAGGGGGGCACGGACTTGCGAGGCGGAGGCTCCGGAGGTTTTCAGAAAATGAAACCACACCAGCGCGACCCCGTGCATTCCTGCCAAGCCCAACAGCGTGACCGCCCCTCCAAAATGCTCCAAGGCCGCACCCGTGACCAAGGCACCGAGCATCTGCCCGGAACGCGCCCCAAGGTTCAACAGCCCAAGGGCGGGAACCACGAACTGCGCTCCCAGCAGGTCATAGGCGTAGCTGGTGCGCACCGGGTGGTGCATCGCCCGGATGGCTCCGGAAACAAAGGTCAGGGCCAGCACCATCCAGAGGTTGGCCCACTCCAGCGCCACCACTGCTGCAAACACCGCAAGGTTGGCGAGAATCAGCACCTCGATCCGAAAGAGCAGCACCCGGCGGTCCATCCAGTCCGCTGTCACTCCTGCGGCCATCCCGCACAGCGCAAAGGAGCCGAAGTAGAGCGCCAGCGACACCCCCACCCATTCCGACGATCCGGTCAGTTGGAACACCAGCAGCCCGATGATCACCTGCTCGCCGATCTTGCCGATCCCGTTGAATCCGCACCCCAAGGTCAGCCGCAGGAAATCGGGATTGGCCAGCAAGGCGCTGTGCTTGGCTTTCTTGAACAAGTCGGAGTTTCGCAAGAAATTCGGAAGCGTCTGATAAGGTCCGGCAGGAGCGCCTGCAACCTCGGAAACACGGATTACGCACCATCAGCATGGCACAATCCGAAAGATTCAACAGCCCGACAACAGCCTCCCCTGCGGGATTTGATTGAGCTTCGTCCCGCAAAGCTCCACGATGCTGGCAGCAACCATCGCAAACCCCCACCACCGGATTTGGAAAAAATGACCACCAAGCAAGGACGAAATCCGCAATGACGGAGTTTTTGATCTCTGGAGAATTGAAACAGCAGCTTGCCGAAAACGTGCAGCGCCTCGAACGGGTGACGGTCAGCGACGCGAACCTGCGCAAGGCCGCCGTGGCGCTCGTGGTCACTTGCGCTCCGGACAGCCAGGAGGCCTGCGTGCTGCTGACGCTGCGGCCCACCACGCTCAAGCGCCATGCGGGGCAGTACGCCCTGCCCGGAGGACGGAGCGAGGCCGGAGAGAGCGCGGAACAAACCGCACTGCGCGAGATGGAGGAGGAGATTGGACTGAAGGTGTCGCCGGATCAGGTGGTGGGCCGCCTCGACGATTTTGCCACGCGCTCCGGATTCTGCATCACCCCCGTGGTGGTCTGGGAGGACGGCCCCGTGAAGCTGGCCCCGGACCCCAACGAGGTGGAGCGGGTCTTTCACATCCCGCTGGCCGAACTCAACCGTCCCGACGTGCCTGAGTTCATCACGGATTCGGGATCGGGCCAGCGGGTGATTTCTGCGGTTCTGCCGACCCTCGGCCACCGGATTTACGCCCCGACCATCGCGATCCTCTACCAGTTCCGGGAAGTCGTCCTGCGCAACCAAATGACCCGCGTGGGGCACCACGAGCAGCCGCAGTTCGCCTGGAAGTAATCCTCCAACAAACTCACGCTCCGCCAAGGGAAACGCTCAGGTTTTTATGTTCGGGATACCGTAGGGGCGGGTTTCAAACCCGCCCCTACCTCCTAAAAATCGACAGGAGTGGTCGCGTGGGATGACAGGTCCGCAGCCAACGGGCGCAGGCACGGCAACACCTTGGCGGCCTTCGCGGTCAACTCGGCGATTTGAAGGATTTTGGACGTGGAATGGGAGAGGGTTTTCGGGGGTTTCAAAAACCCATGAACCCTTGGAAAGGCTGGCTCCCCGAGCCGGACTCGAACCAGCGACCCGGTGATTAACAGTGCGAGAAATACGAGTGTCCACTCAAAGCGACTGACCTAAACTTTAGGAAACTCAATAGCTTAGTTCAAGTGCTTTAATGTGGTTGTCAGTGGCGTGAGGTGGGTATTGTCCCAAATTTGTCCCAAGGGATAGGGCTAGAGGGTTTCGCAGCTCTTTAATCACTTAGCAAAAAGAACTTTTCAAGTGGTTTAATGCTGAGCGCAGTCACAAACCACGCCCATAGGACGTGGCTTGAAGGAAAGCCCCTGGAAGGGGCTATTTGCTGGGGAAGAGACCCAGCTGACCTTCATCGCCGGCCTCTTCCTGATGACGCACATACTCACGGATCATTTCCTCATCCGGGCCAGCAG
>CAZQXS010000058.1:0-22274 GCA_964597275.1 uncultured Pseudomonadota bacterium
GGTTCAGGAGAAGAGGTCGCGGAGGCCCTTGAGGAACTTGTCGCGCAGGGGGTGGTGTTCTTCGCTGCTGAGGGCGTCGAACTCCTCCAGCAGTTCCTTTTGGCGGGCGGAGAGGTTGGTGGGGGTTTCCACGACGATGCGGATGTGCAGGTCGCCGCGTCCGCCGCCTCGGAGTTGGGCGATGCCCTGATTGCGCATCCGGAAGATTTTGTGGGTCTGCGAGCCTGCGGGGATTTTCAGGCGGGCTTGTCCGTCGAGGGTGGGGACTTCCAGTTCGCTGCCGAGCGCGGCTTGGGCAAAGCTGACGGGCACCTCGCAGAAGAGGTCGGCCCCCTCGCGCTCGAAGACGGGATGCGACTGCACCCGCAGTGCGACGTAGAGGTCTCCGGGGGTGCCGCCCTGCGAGCCGTGTTCGCCCTCGCCCGTGAGCTTGATGCGCGAACCGGTGTCCACCCCGGCGGGGATGTTGATGCGCAGGCGTTTGGTTTTGGAGATGCGGGTGCGTCCGCCGCACTTGTTGCAGGCGTGGCGGATGGTCTTGCCGCGTCCGCCACAGCGCGAGCAGGTGGTGGCGACGCTGAAGAAGCCCTGCTGGATGCGCTGCTGTCCGGAGCCGCCGCAGCCCTGGCAGACCTCGATGTCCCGCTCGGAGCGGGCGCCCAAGCCGCCGCAGGTGTCGCAGGTCTCCATGCGCGGCACGTCAATTTCCTTGGAACTGCCGAACGCGGCTTCCTCGAAGCTGATGTCGAGGTTGTACTGAAGGTCGGAGCCGCGCTCTCCGCGTCCGCCCCCGCCGCCGCCGAAGAACTCCCCGAAGATGTCGCCGAAGATGTCGCTGAATCCGGCACCGCCGCCGCCAAAGCCGCTGAAGCCCTCGCCCATGCCCTCGGCGGCATGGCCGAACTGGTCGTAGCGGGCGCGCTTCTCCTTGTCGCTCAGCACCCCAAAGGCTTCGGACGCCTCCTTGAACTTGTCCTCGGCCTGCTGATCCCCTGGGTTGCGGTCCGGGTGGTACTGCATGGCGACCTTGCGGTACGCCTTCTTCAGTTCGTCCTCACTGGCCGTCTTCGAGACGCCCAGCACTTCGTAATAGTCGCGCTTCGCCAATCCGTTCTCCGAGATGGAAGCGCCGGAGCAGTCCGGCCCTTCCTGTCACATTCAACTCACTTGTCCTTCTTCACTTCCTCGAAGTCCGCATCCACGATGTCCTCCTCGTTGGACTTGGCCTTTTCCTGACCCGGCCCCCCTTCGGCCTCTGCGCCGGGGGCACCTTCCGGACCCGCTTCGGCCTGCTGCTGCGCCTGTTGCTGGTAGAGCATTTCGGCGAGCTTGTGGGAGGCCTGCGTGAGCGCTTCGAGGTCTCCCTTGATCGCCTCGGTGTCGTCGCCCTCCAGGCTCTTGCGCAACTGCTCCTTGGTGGCCTCGATCTTGGACTTGTCCTCTTCCGGGAGCTTGTCGCCCATTTCGGCAAGCGACTTCTCGGTGCTGTAGATCATGGTCTCCGCCTGATTCCGGAGTTCCACGGACTCGCGCTTTTGCTTGTCCTCGTCCGCAAAGCGTTCGGCGTCCTGCACCATCTTGTCAATCTCGTCATCGGACAGCCCACTGGACGAGGTGATCTTGATCGCCTGCTCCTTGCCCGTGCCCAAGTCCTTGGCGCTGACGTTGACGATGCCGTTGGCGTCAATGTCAAACGTGACCTCGATCTGCGGAACCCCACGCGGGGCCGCCGGAATGCCGACCAGCTCGAACTTGCCGAGGGTCTTGTTGTCTCCCGCCATATCGCGCTCGCCCTGCAAGACGTGGATGCTCACAGCAGGCTGGTTGTCGGCGGCGGTCGAGAAGATCTGGCTCTTGCGCGTCGGAATCGTCGTGTTGCGCTCGATGAGCTTGGTCATCACGGCCCCAAGGGTTTCGATGCCCAGCGAAAGCGGGGTGACGTCGAGCAGCAGCACGTCCTTGACGTCGCCCTTCAGCACCCCGCCCTGAATCGCTGCGCCCACGGCCACCACCTCGTCCGGATTCACGCCCCGGCTGGGTTCCTTGCCGAAGAACTCCTTGACGACCTGCTGAATCTTGGGCATGCGCGTCATGCCGCCCACGAGGATGACCTCGTTGATGTCGTTGGCGGTCACTCCGGCATCCTGAAGCGCCTTGCGGCACGGCTCCAGGCAACGCTCCACCAGATCGCTGACCAGCGACTCAAACTTCGCCCGCGTGATCTTGAGGTTGAGGTGCTTGGGACCGGAGGCGTCTGCCGTGATGAACGGCAGGTTGACATCGGTTTCCTGACTGGAAGACAGCTCGTGCTTGGCCTTCTCGGCGGCTTCCTTGAGGCGCTGCAAGGCCATCTTGTCGCCGCGCAGGTCAATGCCCTGCTCCTTCTTGAACTCGTCTGCCAGAAAGTCAATCAACCGAGTGTCAAAATCGTCCCCGCCCAAAAAGGTGTCGCCGTTGGTCGCCTTCACGTCAAACACGCCTTCGCCGAGTTCGAGGATCGAGATGTCGAAGGTTCCGCCCCCAAGGTCGAAGACCGCGATCTTCTCGTCTTCCTTCTTGTCGAGTCCATAAGCCATCGCGGCGGCGGTCGGCTCGTTGATGATGCGCAGGACGTTAAGCCCGGCGATCTTGCCTGCGTCCTTGGTCGCCTGACGCTGGCTGTCGTTGAAGTAGGCCGGGACCGTGACCACGGCATCCGCGATCGTTTCGCCCAGGTACTCCTCGGCGGTCTGCTTCATCTTCTGAAGCACGAAGGCCGAGATTTCCTGCGGGGAGTACTGCTTGCCCTCCACCTCGATGTACGCGAGGTCATTCGCACCTTTCGCGATTTTGTAGGGCACGATGCCCAGCGTGTGCTTGACCTCATCCGAGTCCAGCGGCTGCCCCATGAGCCGCTTCGCGGAGAAGATGGTGCGTTCCGGATTCGTGACCGCCTGACGCTTGGCGACCTGCCCGACGAGCCGCTCGCCTGCATCGTTGAACGCGACCATCGAGGGGGTGGTGCGTGCGCCTTCCGAATTCTGAATCACCTGCGGGTCGCCCCCCTCCATCACGGAGATGCAGGAGTTGGTGGTTCCGAGGTCAATGCCGATCACTTTTGCCATAAGTGGACTCCTTTTCTTGGGTTGTCGGTCGCTGGTTGTTGGTTGTCGTGTGCCGTGGACTGATTCGTTAGGTTGTGCCCCTAGCTTCCAGTTCGTTCGTCCTGAGCTTGTCGAAGGGCGAACCGTCGGACTTCGACTGGCTCAGCCCGCACGGAAAAGACACAGAACTGGAAACAGATTTGGAAGACAAACTAACGAACCCGTTCATGTAGAGTTACTTGCCGGCGACCCGAACCATTGCGGGCCGCAGAATGCGCTCATGCAGGGTGTAGCCGACCTGGCATTCCTCGGCAACGTGATTGCCCGGAACCTCCTTGGTCTCCACCATCCCCACCGCCTGATGCCGGGTGGGGTCAAAGACTTCGCCCTGCGCCGAAATTTTGCTGACCCCGTGCTTGCCGAGGGTGTCCTGCGCCATCTTGTACACCATCTCCAGCCCCTCGACCATGCTCTCGCGGGTGGACTCCTCCTTCTTTGCGTGGTCAATCGCCCGCTCCAGGTTGTCCAGTGTGGGCAGGAGTCCCGCCAGCAGGTCAAAGCTGCTGTAGCGCAGCCGCTCCGAGTTCTCCCGGATCATGCGTTTCTTGTAGTTGTCGAACTCCGCGTTGAGCCGCAGGAGGCGGTCCTGCAGCTGGTCGCGCTCGGCGGCAAGGGCGGCTTCCGCAGACACCTCGGCCTCCGCTTCCGCTTCCGGCTCGGCAGCATCGTCGTCGGAAACCTCTGGGGCCTCCTCGGCTTCCGGTTCCTCAGCAGGCTCCGCTTCGTTCGCTGGGGCTGCGGTGTCGTCTGCCTCCGGGGGAAGGCCGGGGGATTCCTTGGCTTGCAAAGGCTCTTTCTGCTCAGTCATACGAATGTCGGGTGATCGCTTGTGAAAGGATTTTCGAGGTGTAGTCCACCACCGGAATGATCCGCTGGTAGTCCATGTGGACCGGGCCAATCACGCCCAGCGTGCCAAGGACGTTGTTGTCGTTGCGGTAGTTGGCAGTCACCAGGGTGCAGTCCTTCAGCCCCTCGTGGGTGTTCTCAACGCCAATGTAAATCCGCACGCCGTCGGCTTTCATGGTGTTGTCCAGCACCTCCATGATCTGGCCCTTCCGCTCGAAGGTGCCCATCAGCCCGCGCAGGTCGCTGTGTTCGCTAAAGGCGTTGCCCATCAGCAGGTTGAGGTGCCCGTCCATGTAAAGTTCCGGGGGGTCGCTGACCTCAAAGGCCTTCTTGCCGAGCCGCACCGCGTGGGCCAGCAGTTGGTCGTAGCGCTCCTTGTCCTCCACCATGCTCTGCAACACCTGATCGCGGATTTCCTGAAAGGAGCGGTTCTGGAACTGCTCGTTGAGGAACGCCGAGATGGAGTTCAGGAACTCCTGCGACAGCTCGTCCGTCGTTTCGATGAGCTTGTTGCGGACGACCCCGGACTTGCTGACGAGGATCACCAGAATCTTGCTGGTGCTGACCTTGATGAACTCGATGCGCTGCAAGCGGCTGACTGCGGTCTTCGGAGCCGTCACCAAGCAGGCGAACTGCGTGAGGTTGGCGAGGATCTTGGTGGTGTTCGAGAGCAGTTCCTCCACCTGGCTCACCCCCTCCGCGCTCAGCTTCTGAATGCTGGATTGCAGATCCTCCGTGAGCGAGTCCGCCACCGCCAGCGAGTCCACGTAGTAGCGGAACGCCTTGTCCGTGGGGATGCGGCCCGCCGAGGTGTGGGTCTGCATCAAAAAGCCCAACTCCGCAAGGTCCGACATGATGTTGCGGATGGTCGCGGGCGACATCGAGGTCGAAAGCTGCTTGGAGAGCGTGCGCGAGCCGACCGGCTCGGTGGTCTCAATGTAGCTGTCAATGATCCCCTGAAGGACAAGCTGGGTGCGCTCGTCAATCGGATTGGAAGATTCTGGAACTTGCGGACTCGGCATGGTTTGTCGTGCAGTTTTCCGGTTAGCACTCAACGAGAACAAGTGCTAATAATTGTGTCCCGATGCTGGGGGGCTGTCAAGGCAGAAGTAGGCAGGGCGGCTCAGGCAGGGCTGTCAGGTTCTCTGCATCTCCGTTCGGGCTGAGCTTGTCGAAGCCCAATTTCGTATCCTTCGACAGGCTCAGGACGAACGAAATTGGATACATTCCATGAGAATTGAACAGCCCTAGGGCGACTCAGGGGGCTACGGGGGCCAGCCGGGCGAGGTCGTCTCGCAGGCTCGTCTCAAAGCGCAGCAAGTCGTGGACGAGTTGCCCCGCCTGTCCGAGATCGGCGGACTGGTCGAGGTACTCGGCGTTGAGCGGCAGTCCGCCGTATTCGTCGCGCATGAGCCGCACGAGGTCAATTTCGGCATCCTGCTCGGCAAGTTCCAGCAGCCGGAAGGCGCTGCTCAGTTCGTCGTGGATTCTCCGGAAGGTGGCCTCGATCTGCTCAAACTCCTGCACCGTGAAGTGGGGGTCGAGTTGCTTGGCCTGACGGTCGAGGGTGAAATCGAGCAGGCGCACGCGGGTGTTGAAGTGCCGGGAGGCGCTGGCGAGGGTGCGGTAGAAGCACCGCAAGTCCTCCGGATGCTCGGACTCGATGCGGTTGCGCTGGCGGCGGAGTCGGTTCCAGAACGTGCGGCGGCGGCGCTGCTTGCGGATTTCGCGGATTTCCGTGCGCATCTCGTTGAGGGTCTGCCACTCCGGAAGCCGACGACGCCAGCGACGCCACAGCACGGCGGGCAGCACCAGCCAGACACTCGCCACCACCATCAACAGCGGCCAGAACCGCTTTCGCCTGTAGCTCAGGAGCGTTTTCTGGTAGCTTGCGTAACACAGGTCCAAGTGCTTGTCTTCAAGTCCCTCAACCCAACGCTCCGGAATGAGCCGGATGGTGGCGGGACGCTCAACCCCAGCAGGGGTGGCCATGAAGACAGGTGGAAACACAAGGGTGGCTGGAAACACAAAAACGTGGTCAACACTATGTCAAAACAGGTCTGCGGACGCAAACCAATCCGAGAACGGGCATGAAGACTCCTCTTTGGTTTGGGACGCTGCTGGGGCTGATCGCGCTCCTTGCCGGATGCGTGGTCGCGCCTCCTCCGCCCAGTCCGCCCCCGGCAGTGCCCGGAGCGTCGCACACGCTTTCGGAGGTCTTTCTGCACCTGCAACTCGACTACTCCGAACGTCAGCAGCTCGACCCCAAAACGCTGATCACCTCCGCCCTGCGCGAACTGGAGCGCGAGTTTGCCACCCTAGAACTGCGTCTGCAAACCTCTGCGCAAACCTCGCAAATCCGCATTCGCATCGCAGGGGCTGAAACCCGACTGCCCATCTCCACGCCAGATGCGCTGGAGCCGACACACCGCGCCCTGCAACAACTGGCGCACGCCCTGCGCAACTCCTCTCCGCCGCACCCGCCCCAACGTGTGGAACAGGCACTGGCCCGCGGGCTGAGCAAGGCCCTTGATCGGCACTCCGTGTGGATGCCACAAGCGGCGTTTCAGGAATTTCGCAGCAACGTCACTGGAGAGTACGCCGGGTTGGGGGTGGTCGTGGGCCTGCGCGAGAACCAGCTTGAGGTGCTCGAACTGATGGAGGGCGGTCCCGCCCAAAAATCGGGGATGCTGCCGGGAGACCGCTTCGTCAAGATCGGCACAGAGGCCGTGGCGCACATGACGCAGGAGGAGATGCTGCAGCGCTTGCGGGGCAAGGCAGGCACGTCGGTCGCACTGGAAATGGCGCGTCCGGGGGTGGAGGAGCCGATTCGCTTCGAGCTGGTCCGCTCAGTGGTGGAGTCGCCCAGCGTCGAGGTGGTGACCTTTGAGGAAAATCGCGGACACATCCGGTTGCTGCGGCTGGAGCGTTTTCAGGAAAACACCGCCGAGGAGGTGCAAGCGCACCTTGCGGGTCTCACCGCACAAGACGGGCTGATCCTTGACCTGCGGGGCAATCCGGGAGGCATCCTTGACGCCGCCACCGAGGTCGCCGATTTGTTGCTGCCGGGCGGCTTGGAGATCGTTTCCACACAAGGCGCACTGGCCCCCCGTGGTGTCCAATCCCGCCACCGCTTGGACCCGCAAGCGTGGCGCACCGCGCCGCTGGTGGTGCTGGTGGACCGGGAAAGCGCCTCGGCCTCCGAAGTGCTGGCCGCCGCGCTCCAGCAACACCAGCGTGGAGTGGTGCTGGGCCAGCGCACTTACGGCAAGGGCACGATTCAGGCGACTTGGACGCATCAGGACGGCTCCGGGCTGAAGCTCACCATCGGGCAGTACCTCACTCCAGACGGTTCATCCCTGCACGGCCTCGGCGTGATCCCGGATGTGGAACTGGTTCCCGTTGCTCCTGACCCCAAGCAATTCGTGTGGTGGAGTCCGGATGAACTCGACCCGCCTTCGTCCTCTGGAAAACCAACCGCGTTTTCCCACCGACTGCGGGTGCTCTCCAAACCACCGCCCCTCAAACCCGACGATCCGCAAGCGCAGGACAACACCATCACGCTGGCAAGGCGACTGCTCCAGCAGGCTCGCCAGTCCGGAACCAGGCCTGCGCAAGCACTCGCCGATTTTGTGACGCAGGTGCAGCACGAGCAGGAAACCGAATTTGTCAGTGCCGCCGCCGTCCAGAAAACCGACTGGTCCCGGCCCGAAAAAACCGGAAGCGCCCCGGAACTCTCCGCCCGTCTGCAAGTGCAACGCGGTTCTCCAGAAGCCCTTGAACTCTCCCTCACCCTCCACAACGACAGCGCCCATGCCGCGCAGCGCATCGTGGGAGTGCTGCACAGTCCGCTCGCCAGCCTCGATCAACAGCAGTGGGGCGTGGGGAAACTCTTGGGAGGTGAAACCCGCACCCTCACGCGAACCTTCACGTTTCCCAAGCACGCGCCCGCCTACACCGCCCCGCTCCGTGTGAAGCTGCTGGATCACTCCGGCCAAAACATCGGCGAGGCTCACACCCTCGTGTTTCCTGCGCCCTCCAAAAAACTGGCACTCGCCGTCACTCTGGAGGTGTTTGACGACGGCACCCGCGAAAGCGTGGGCAACGGCAACGGACAGCCTGATCCGGGAGAAACCCTTGCGCTGGAATTGCGTGTGGAAAACACGGCAAACGCCCTTGGGACGCTCAGGGCCGAACTGCACGACCGCACCGGAACCGTGCGCATCCACCGGGGGCAGGTGCAGTGGGACGCCTTGGATTCGGGAGATTCCGTCACCGAACGGCTGCGCCTTGCGGTTCCGGAGGCAGAACGGCCTGACCGCCCCCTGCGGCTGTTCCTCCAAGCCTCGGAAATTCCAGACACGCGAGTGACGTGGCGATTCTCGCTGGCTGATTTGGCGAAGCTCGAACCTGCGGAGGTGCCCGGATTTGCCGTCTTGGCCGTGGACCCCGGCGGGAAAGTGGAGGAGGCCGGAACGCGACGGCTGCGGCTGGTGCCGAAAAAACCGAGCCGCCTGCGGGATGTGGTGGTGTTCCTCAACGACCGCAAGGTGCGGTATCGCCGTTACGAAACCTCCGAAAACTCGGACCCTGAAACGGCGGTGGAATTGGAGGGCAAGCCCGGACTCAACCGTGTGGAGGTGTTGCTACGCGGCAAGTCGGGCCTGAGTGTGCAGAAAACGCTGCGCTTCTGGCAGCCGCAGGTCAGCGGTAGTTCGTGAACTGCATGTCGAAGTCCAAATCCCGGGACTTCAATTCCTGCATCACGTCCTGAAGCTCGTCCTTCTTCTTGCCCGTCACGCGCACCGAGTCGCCCTGAATCTGCGCCTGCACCTTGAGCTTGGTGTCCTTGACGAGCTTCGCGATCTCCTTGCACTGGTCCTTGGACAGCCCCTCCTGCACCGTGATCTGCTTCTTCAGCACCTTTCCGGACGGTTCGGTCTTTCCATACACCAGCGCCTTGGTGGGCACGTCGCGCTTGACGAGCTTGGTGAGCAGGATGTCAATGAGAGTCTGCATCTTCATCTCGTCATCGGCAGTGAGCCGCAACGAGTTGTCCTTGCGGTCCAAATCGATCTCGCAATTGGAGCCTCGGAAGTCGTAGCGGTTCGCCACCTCACGGCAGGCTTGGTCCACGGCGTTGGTGACCTCTTGGAGGTCCACCTCGCAAACGATGTCAAAGGAGCTACTGGAAGCCATTTTTGGTTGCTGGTTGCTGGTTGTTGGTTTTGAGGGTCAACAAACTTTCTGCGAAAGTGCCGCCTTGATGAAGGGGTTGAGCGCGCCTTGCAACACCCCGTTGGCGTTGCCGACCTCCCAGTTGGTGCGGTGGTCCTTCACCATCTGGTAGGGGTGGAGGACGTAGCTGCGGATCTGGCTGCCCCAGGCGATGTCACGCTTCTGGGCGTTCTGCTCGTCCTTCTCCTTGTTGCGTTCCTGCACCTCCTGATCGAAGAGCCGCGCCTTGAGCATCTTCATGGCGGTGGAGCGGTTCTTGTGCTGCGAGCGTTCGTTCTGGCACTGCACCACGATTCCGGAGGGGAGGTGCGTGATGCGCACGGCGGAGTCGGTGGTGTTGACGTGCTGACCGCCCGCGCCACTGGCCCGGTAGGTGTCCACCTTGAGGTCGTCCGTCTTGATCTCGATGTCAATGTCCTCCTCGATGTCCGCATAGACGAAGACGGAGGCAAAGGAGGTGTGCCGCCGTTTTTGGGCGTCAAAGGGGGAGATGCGCACGAGGCGATGCACGCCGATCTCCGCCTTGAGCTTGCCATAGGCGTGGTGCCCCTGCACGGAAAAGGTCACGGACTTAAGGCCCGCCTCCTCGCCCGGAAGCCGGTCGAGTTCCTGCACCTTGTAATCCTCATCGGCAGCCCAGCGGCGGTACATCTCGTAGAGCATGCTCGCCCAATCGGTGGATTCCGTGCCGCCCGCGCCGGGGTGGATGGCGACAATCGCGTTGCTGGTGTCGTGTTCTCCGGAAAAGAGGCTGAGGATTTCCATTGAATCCACACTGCCGGAGAGCTGGTGGCAGTCTTGTTCGATTTCCGCCAGCAGTTCCGCGTCCTCTTCCTCCTCGTACAGTTCGACGGCGGTGGCGAGGTTCCCGTGCAGTTCCTCCAGCGCATCCCAGTTCGTGAGGGTGTCCTCCAACTGGGAGGACTCCTTCAGCACCCCCGTGCGCTGCTCGGCGGGTTGCTCCCAGAAGTCCGGCTGGGCGGAAGTGGTTTTCAGTTCGTCCAGACGCTTGCGCTTGTCGGCAACGTCAAAGATACCCTTCTAGGCTGGCCAGCCGCTCAGCAAGGTTGTTGACCTGCGTACTGAGTTCCTCGGAAAGCATAAAATCCACCGTTTCGGTTCAGGTTGACAATCGAAACAGGATACGAAGCGGGCCTTCAAAGCACAAGCGCGTTCCTCCCCGCTTGATTGGTTTCCGGCAGTCTAGTAGATTGTTTCGGTATGAAACGACATCGACTTCAATGGATTTGCATCGCGGCGGTCCTCGCACTGCTGTCGGGATGCAAGGGGGTGGCGGTGGAGACGCAGCCGGATTTGCTTCCGCACATCCGCAAGCCTACGGCCCTGCTGATTCATCCGCGCCCTTCGCAACTGGACGCCAAGGCGTGGGAAACGCTGGTCTCGCAGGTGCAGGAGCGGCTGGCGCAGCGCAAGGAGTTCCGGGTGCTGTTGACTCCGGAGCAGCAGCAGCAGCGCATCAAGGACAGCCCGCAACTCCGCACCGACCTGCGGCTCTACCGCACCACGCTGACCCTCACGGGCATTTCCGACCGCACCCTCGCCAACCGCCTCATGTCCGGATTGGGCGTGGAGCAGTTCCTCATTTTTCAGGTGGAGGTCTATCCCTGCACCAAGGAGTGCAAGGGGCCGGAGCAGCTACTCGCCCGCTTCATCCTGCGGAAGCCTAACAGCAACGCCGTGGTGCTGCGCACCCGCAAGAACATCCAGCTCAGTTCCAGCGATTTGGAAGCCGAGGCGTTGCCCGGAGAGATCACCGATTTGGTGGATGAGGTGCTGGTGGTCTTTGAAGAAGCGTATGTGGTGCCGTGGCATCAGTGGCGCTACGAGCACTTGAAGCCGAGCGAACGCCGCACGTCGCGTTCCGAACTGGAGTTGTAGGGGCAGGATGGGCGAGTGGGAATCGCGCTGGCGCGAAGGGCGGATCGGCTTTCACAAAACGGAGGTGCAGCCGATTCTCATGCAACACGCGGAGGTGCTGCTGGGCGCGAATCCGAACCGCGTGTTCGTTCCCCTCTGCGGAAAAAGCGTGGACCTGCCGTGGCTGGCGGAGCGCGTTCCAGAGGTGGTCGGCAACGAACTGATCCCAGAGGCGGTTGCGGCGTTTTTCGAGGAACAAGGACTGAAGCCGAACACCGCAACCGCAGGCGGGTTGACCCGTCACCAGTCTGGGAACCTCACGCTCTTCGAGGGCGACTTCTTCAACCTCACGCCGGAACTCGCCGGAACCTTCCCGGCGGTTTATGACCGTGCCGCGCTGATCGCCCTGCCCCCGGAAATGCGCCCCGCTTATGCGGAACGGCTGCTCTCGCTGCTGGCACCGGGGGGCGTGGTCCTGCTCATCACCTTGCACGCACCCATGCCTCCCGAACAGGGACCGCCCTACAGCGTGGCCCCGGAGGAAATCGCGGAACGGTTCGGCAAGGAAACCGCCATCGAGCGGCTGGAGACGATTGCGCACACGCCCAGCACGGACGGCCTGATGGCACGGCGCAGGCTGCCGTGGCTGGAGGAACACGTCTTTGCGCTCCGCAAGCCCGCATGAGCGTCCTCGCGGTCATCCCCGCCCGCTACGCCTCCACGCGCTTTCCGGGCAAGCCGCTCGCGCTGATCGCAGGCAAGCCGATGCTCCAGCACGTCTGCGAGCGCGTCTCCCGCGTTCCGGCCATTGACGAGGTGCTGGTCGCCACCGATGACGAGCGCATCCGGGCGGCGGTCGAGGAATTTGGAGGTACGGCGGTGCTGACGAGTCCGGATCACCAGACGGGCACCGACCGCATTGTTGAAGCCCTCGCAGGGCGCGGGACCGAGTGGGTGCTGAACGTGCAAGGCGACGAACCTGCCATTGACGGCAGCGACCTCGCCCGCCTCATCGAAACCGCACAAGCGGCTCCGGACACGCAAGCCGCCACGCTGGTGTTCCGCACCCGTGATCCCGCCAAAATCGCCGATCCCAACATCGTCAAGGCGGTCGTCGCTCCAGATGGCAACGCCCTCTACTTCTCGCGCTCGCCCGTGCCGTTTCCCCGCAAGGCTTCAGAAGCCCCCCATGCGGTCTGGCGGCATCTGGGCGTGTACCTCTTTCGGCGGGAGTTCCTGCTGCGCTTCCATGCCTGGCCGCAAACTCCGCTGGAGCAGACCGAGCAGTTGGAGCAGCTCCGCATCCTCGAACACGGCGAAACCCTGCTCTGCGTGGAAGCCCAGCACGAGGGCGTGGGGGTGGATGTCCCGGAGGATGTGCCCACAGCCGAGGCGCTTTTACAAAAAAACGGCTGACCTCAGACGGCTCCTGCTGTCAGCCCCGTGCAGCGTGGTCGAGGATGGTCTGGAATTCCTGCGGGGTGACGGGCTGGACGGAGAGCCGCTGGCCCTTGCGCAGGAGCAGCATGTCCTCCAGTCCGGGGAGGGTGCGGAGTTCGGCCAGGGGGATCGGGCGCGGGAACTCGGACTCGAACTTCACGTCCACCATGAACCAGCGCGGCGCGTCCGGGGTGCTTTTGGGATCGAAGTACTTGCAGTCGGGATCCCAGCTTGTGTCGTCGGGGTAGGACTCGCGCACGATGGTGACGGTGCCCACGACGGAGGGGTTGATGTTGCTGTGGTAGAAGAGGCCACGGTCGCCCCGCTTCATCTGGTCGCGCATCAGGTTGCGAGCCTGATAGTTGCGCACGCCGTCCCAGCACTCGGTTTGATGGGGCGCGTCCTTGAGGTCTTGGAGCGAGAAGGCGTTGGGTTCGGATTTGAAGAGCCAGTGTTTCATGCGTCCTCGTCGGCAAGCACGTCGTGTCCGACGCGGAAGGGTTCCATGCGCATCGCCGGGCTGTGCTTGCGCACCCAGAGCCGCACGCGCTCCACGGTCACGCCGTTGGGTCCGGTGAGGCTGGGCTGCTCTTCGGCGTACACCACGTCCTCGCTGCGGAACTCGTAGGCGGTGCCCTGCGGCTCCAGCGGACGGGTGAGCAGCAGCAGCATGTGGGGGTTGTAGTGCTGGCGGAGGGCGCCGATGAAGGCGACCGCCTCCGCCTCAAGGTCGTGCAGCGACTTCTGGTAGGGCTGGACGGCGAAGAAGTCGCCTTCGCCGAGTAGCGTCTGCGCCGTCATGCTTGCCTCAGATCTGCGCGTTTTCCGGACGCAGCGGGCGCAATTGCTTGCCGGCTTCCCACATTTCCTGTCCGTCAATGACCGCGAGTTCCTTCTCCAACTGCTGGCGATAGTCGTCGCGGGAGTTGGACTCGATGGCGACCTGCGCCTCGGTTCCGGCCCTCACGCTGTCGTAGCATTCCTGAATGACGGGCTTGATGGCCTTGTGGAACTTGGGCGCCCAGTCAAGCGCCCCACGCTGCGCGGTGGTGGAGCAGTTCGCGTACATCCAGTCCATGCCCTTCTGCGAGACCAGCGGGTAGAGGCTTTCCAGCGCCTCCTCGATGGTTTCGTTGTACGCCTCGGAGGGGGAGTGCCCCTGCTCGCGCAGCACCTCGTACTGGGCCAGAAACGCGCCCTGAAGCATGCCCATCAACACACAACGCTCGCCCGTGAGGTCGCTATAAACCTCGTTCTCGAAGCTCGTCTCGAAGAGATGCCCGGATCCGATCGCAAAGGCGGTGGCGATGGCGCGGTCACGGGCCTTCCCGGTGGCGTCCTGATGGATCGCGAAGGAGGCGTTGATGCCGCGTCCGGCGAGGAAGTGATTGCGCACCGTCAGCCCGGAGCCTTTGGGCGCGACGAGGATCACGTCGAGGTCGTTGCTGGGCACGATGCTCGTGTGGTCCTTGAAGACGATCCCGAAGCCGTGCGAGAAGTAGAGCGCGTTGCCGGGCTGGAGGTTGGACTGCACCATCGGCCACATCTGGATCTGCCCCGCGTCCGAAAGCAGGTACTGGAGGATCGTGCCGCGTGATGCGGCTTCCTCGGTTTCAAACAGCGTCTCGCCCTCAACCCAGCCGTCTTCCAGCGCCTTGTCCCAGCTGCGGCCCCGGCGCACCCCAAGGATCACCTTGAAGCCCTGGTCGCGCATGTTCAGCCCCTGCCCCCGGCCTTGGGGTCCGTAGCCGAGGATCGCCGTCACCTCGTCGTCGAGGATGCTCTTGCAACGCTCCACGGGGTAGTCCGTGCGCTCAATGATCGTTTCCGAATGGCCTGCGATGTTGATCTCCTTCATCGAATTGCTCCTTGAATGTGCAGTGAATGGGACGCCCCCGCCCCGGATTTGGTCAATCCAACACGTTGGCGTTCAAGGGGGGAAAAGTCAATCCAATGCGGCGGTCGGGGATTTCGGGGGCTGGTTCTCGGTGGTCGGTATTCGGTGGTCAGTGGTCGGTGGCTGGTGGTCGGTTTCTGCCACAGATTCACACGGAGGCCCACGGATGTCTGCTGAGGCGAACCCGTTCGTCCTGAGCCTGTCGAAGGAAAACGGGGTGCAGCAGGCAGGGTTCGCAGACCTTGACCCGCACGGTGCAGACCGTGCGCTTGAGGGCATGTCCTAACACACCCCGCAGCAGCGACCCCTTAAAGGTCGGCAAGGCGGCCCCCTCTGGAAAGCTGCCGTGAAACTCGATCCGTGCCCAGCGCATGGGGTCTTATGGGGAGGGAGTGGGGTGTTTCGGGGCTACCGCCAGCGGCCCTCAAGCAGTTTGCGCGGGGTCTTCGCAAACGGGCGCAGGCGTTCGGCGAGTCCGTGGAACTCGTGGAGGAAGCGTCCGGGGGCGACGGCGTTGCCGGGATGGTCGCGGTGGATCTTGCGTCCGGCATGGGCCACGGTGTTGCGCGTGTTGTGGATGCGCCAGAGTTGGTGGGCCAAGCGGCGGTCGGCAACCTGCTCCACGGTTTCCCGAAACAGCTCGCGGCGTTCCGAATCGGTGAGGCTCTTCGAGGTCTTGCCGTTGGCGACCAGCACGGTTTCGGTGAGCGCCTCGTCCAGCGCGATGTACGCCTGCCCGGCAAGGTGGTGCGCCATCAGCATCTCGGCGAGCTTGAGCAGGGTTTCCGGGAGGGTGTGGGCGGAGAGCCGGCGGTGAAAGCGTTCCAGCGAATGGGCGAGCATGGCCAGCCAGTCCGGACACGGCTGCGGCAGGGCGTGGAGGGCGTTTTGCAGTTGCTGGAGTGGCTCCTCGAATTCCAGGAAGAGGTTGGACTGCACCCGCTCGCTGAGCTTGCGCACCGCCTTGGCTCCCGCAGGCCAGTCCGACTCCAGCATGGCCGCCAGTTCCTCGCCTGCGAACTTCTCCGAAAACAGCCGCGCCGCCTGCGAGACGCGCAGGCCCTTCCAAAGGTCGTCCAGCAGATGCACCGGGGACGGCCCCTCAAGGTTGAGTTCCCCGTAGATCATGCGCACCGACCGCAGGTTGGCCCGGTGGTGAATCGCTCCCCGGAAGCGCAGGGCGACGGTGAGCAGCATGGCCAGCGAGCGGAAGCCGTGGGTGAAGTCGAACAGCACCTCGTGGGAGTCTGGAACCTTGGCCAGCATCGTGTCGTAAGCCACCATCTCGTCCAGCGCGTTGGACTCGTTGATGGCCAAATCCCCAGCATAGGCATGGGCCTCCACCCCCCACTGCTCGCTCAAGCGGCGCTCCACCTCCCGCAGTTGCTCATCGGTGATGCCAGCCCCGGCCTCCGGGTCCGTGCCCTCCAAAATCGCGTCCGCCAGTTCCGGGTCGGACTCCTGCACCAGCCGCTCCCACACCGAGGTGCGCGTGCCAAACAGCATCACCTGCTTGAGCCGGAACTGCCCGGAGCGCACCAGCGCCTCCGCAAAATAATCGGAGCGGACCTCGCTGCCGTTGGGAAAGCAGTAGTTCGCCGATTCATACACTGGACGACTGGGATCCTTGCCCCGGTTGCCGCCGAGAAAGGAGAGAAGGGTGGTGGGCTTGCTCATCACTTTTGGCCTGCTGCGTTTTTCTGAGAGATCGCTTGAGAGGCGGCTTCGCCTGACAAACGCGCTTCAACAAATCCGCAACCAGCATAGAGACTCAGCACAGGAGGTTCAACTTTTCTCTGCGTTCTCTGTGGTGAATTTTTTCGGAGCACTCCTACAGTCGGATGATTAAACGAGGGGTCAAAACGCATAGCTGAGCTGCGCGAAGAGGCGGTCGTTCGGGTCGAACTGGCGGGCGATCGCGCTGCTCCCGGAAGTGTAGGCAAGCAACCCGCCGCCCACGGTGAGGCCGTCAGACCAGTCATAGTCGAATCCGACCCGGCGTGACCCGCCCTTGTCGCCCGTGCGACCAAGCTGGAAGAGCAGCAGGTTGAAGTGGAGCGTTTGCTGGAGGAAGTCCTGCCGCCAACTGAGGAGGGACTGCACGATCTCGCGCTCGACGCTGGCGGTGAGGCTGTTCTGCGGAAGTTCGTCAAACTCGTTGAGGTGCTGATAGAGAGCTTCGGCCCCCAGCGTCACGTCCGTGATTCCGGAATATTCCACGCCAAAAGCCGCGTCGTTGCGCGAGTGGTTGCGCTCATTCCCAAAGAAGCGCAACCCCCGCACCTGAGCGAGTTCGCCCTTGACGAGCCAGCTTCCGGCGGCGACGTTGACCCCGGCCCCAAGGAGCTTGAGGAGGGCGTGCTTGCGGCGGGTGGGCGTGCTTGAGGACAGCGAACTGGGATCGGCGTAGTGAGCCGCGTCTTCATAGACATCGGCATAATGGAGTGCGGCATCCCACCCGGAGAAGAAGCCCTTGAGGGCAACTCCGAACTCCGTGTTCGCGCTGCCGTGGGCGGGGAGATCCTCCGTTAAAAAGCCGAGTTGGTTTTTGGCTCCGCTAAAGTTTGCGGTCTCGGCGTAGTAATGGAACTCGCTCCCGAAGCGTGGTTCCTTGTGAAAGCGGATTTCGTGAAGCGCGGCAAGCTGAAGCTGGAAGTCCGAGAAGAAGCAATCGAGCCGCGTGGCCGTGACGGGCAACCGCATGTCCTCCAAGTCCACAAGTCCGGGTTCGCGGTTGTCGCGGGGGTTGAGGACATCCAGCACCGTGAGCGAATCCACCAAACCCCACGCGATGATCTGACGTCCGAACGTGACATCGAGAAACGCCAGCGGCGAGAACTGCACGAAGGCTTCCCGGAACTCCGCCTCCTGCACCACGGTCTTGCGGGCATCCTTGTACTCGTTTCGGAAGGCCGTGGAGAGAGCGTTTCGCCGACTGGCGGACAATGGATCGGGCGCGGCATCGTAGCTCGCCTTCGTGTCGAGGAACACGCGCACACCGCCGTACTTGCCGTCCCACTTGAGTTGCACAAAACTCCGGGACTTGCGCAACCCCCGCCAATCCGGATGCTGTGTGGTCGCTGGTGCATCCTGCGCGTAGGCGTAAGACAGGTCAAAGCCGACCGATCCGGAAAACGCCTTGGGCCGCAGCGAATCCTGAGCGGTGGTCGCCTTGGCTTCGGGTTCAGCCTCCTCCTCAAAACCGCCAAGCAAATCATCGTCGCCGTCCCCGGAGTCCGATTCGTCAAAGCCTCCAAGCAAATCTTCCGATTCCTCGCCTGCCGATTCACTGTCCTCAAAGCCACCAAGCAAATCGTCTTCGGCTTCTCCGGAAATGTCCTGCGCCAACGCAATCGGAACGGCACCGAGCAAGAGTGCGAACACCAACCAACCCCCCACAAAGCGTTTCGCGCTGCCTTTCCCGTTCGTGCTGAGCCTGTCGAAGTATGAACGGGGTTCGCTCTTCGACACGCTCAGAGCGAACGGACAGAGGGGCTGAATCACAGCCCCTTTTCCATACGCCGCTGCGTGAAGAGGCCCGCATCCAGTTCCTCATCCAGCCGGATGTCCGAGTAGCGCAGCACGGTCTTGTGCAGCACCTTCTTGCCCAGCTTGCGGGTTCCGGTGGTGGTCAGCGTGAACCAGATGCCCCCGATTTTTTCCAAGTCCTTGAACTCGAAGAACTTGACCTCCTTGCTCTTGTGGACCCAGCTTTTGCCCCGGACGACGACGTGATTGTCCTGCCGCACCCACACCACCGACTGCTTGTAACCCGTTTCCGACATCACCTCCTTGGACTTCGGAGTGGACAGCACGATCCAGACAGGTGCCCCCCCGACCTTGCCCTCCTTGATCAGCTTGAAGGTGAAGTCCCCCAAGTCGCGTCCGGAGATGTCGGAGTAGTTGAAATCGGACCCCATGAAGCTGCCCGCCTTGTCGCGTCCGGCAATGCGCTTGGTCTTCTTGAGCGCGGGCAGGTACATCCACTGGTCGTCGTCCCGCCCCTCCTCGTCGTAGTCGTAGGTGAGGAACGCGGTGTTGCGCACATCGGCGGGTTCCTCGAAGAAGATCAGGCTGCGGGCGATCTCGCCTTCGTCCCGGCGGAAGGAGCGCATCTGCCGAGTGCGCTTTTTCCCTTTCTTGTTGATGAGTTCCATCGTCATGCGCGACACCACGTTTTCACCCGTGTCGCGGTCCTCCACGAACTGCATCACCTCGCGTCCGGTGATGGCCCATGCGGGCGTTGCCAGAAAACAGGTGAGCAGCAGGGCAAGGCCGATTCGGAAAGTCATGGGGTTTCTTGAGTTGAGGGTTTTGAATTTCGGTACAGCACGGTCATCAGCGCCGGAGCAAGCAGCAGGTCGCCGAGCAGGGCGAAGATGATCGTGGTTCCGGTAACGAGTCCAAACGAGAAGAGGTTGTTCAGGTCCGCAACGAGGTAGGTGTAGAAACCACAGGAGAGGACGACCGTGGTGAAGAGCATGGCGCGTCCGGTGGTGGTGAGCGTGAGCCGCACGGACTCGGCAACGTTCCCGGTTTCGGCGTGATAGCGTCGGAAGTTGTGCAGGAAGTGGATGGTGTCGTCCACCGCGAGTCCAAGCGCGATGCTGCCGACGAGGATGGACATCGCATCCAGCGGCAATTCCAGCAGGCGCATCAGTCCCAGCCCCAGCAGAATCGGCAGAAAGTTGGGGATCATGCTCCACAGCCCCAGCTTCCAGTTGGCCAGCACGATCATCATCAGCACCGTGATCACCGTTCCTGCGATCAGGTAGCTCTCGGACATGCTGACCATCATCAGGTCAATCGTGCGGGCCAGCAAGGTCAGCAATCCGGTCAGTTCCAGTGTGACGCCGCTGCCAAAGATTTCCTGCGCCTGCGCCTCAATCGCCGCCAGCACGGGAACATAGGCGTTTGCGTCAATCCACGGCATCTTCATGGTGACGCGGGCTTGCGTGTAGTCCACGTCCGCCATACGCTCCAAGTCGTCGGCCCCGGAGTTCTCGAAGAGCAGCAGTTCCTGCGCGATCAAATCCGCATCGTCCGGAATCGCATAAGCCTCCGGGCGGTTCTCGTTGAGCGCCTGATGGATCTGCTTGAGCATGTCGGCAATCGAAGTGGACTTGCCCATCGCCACGGGGCCGAGTTCCAGCGTTTCGATCTCGCGGTTGAAGCGCTCCAGCTTAGCCATCAGCTCTGGTGCCTTGATGCCGTTTTCGCGTTGCGTGTCCACCACGAGTTCCGCGATCACTGCCCCCTTCATCTCGACGTTGATAGCGTCGCTGGAAATCCGCACCTCGCTGTTTTCCGGAAGCCACTTGACGGGATCGTGCGAGAAGGTCAGGTCCAGCGCAGCGGTGAGCGCCCCCAGCGCCAACGCCGCCGACGCGCCCAGCACCAGCCACGGACGCCGCACCGCAAACTGCCCGATGCCATCAAGCAGACGTTCGGAGCGGGTGGCCTGCTGCGAATCGAGCCGTGCCTTCGGCTTGATGGGCAAGCGCGACAACAGGGCGGGCAGCAGCGTGAGCGTCAGGAACACCGCCATCAGCACCCCAAACGCCCCAAAGCGCCCCAACCCCGCGATGGGGTCCATCGGCGCTCCGGAAAAGGAAAGCAGCCCTCCCGCCGTGGTCAGGCTGGTGATGAAAATCGCCAGTCCGGAATGCCCCATGGCGTGGACAATGGCCGCGTGCTTGTCGCCGCTGCGGTTGAAGTGCTGGAAAAAAATCGCCAGCAGATGCACCGCGTAACCCACGCTGACCGCCAGCAAAAACGAGGGCAGGACTTGCGAAACAATCGTGATCGGCTCTCCAAAGGCGGACATGGCCCCAAAGGTGCCCAACAGCGCAAGAATCACCGTCAGCAGCGGCAGCAGCACCCCGACCACTCTCCGGAAGACGCTGAAGAGCAGCACCGCGATCAGCCCAATCGCCATTGCCGTGAAGCGCGGCATGTTCTCCATCATCTCCTCCATGATGACGCGCTCCATCACAATCGTGCCGCCCTCGTAAATCCGGAAGTTGTCTCGGTTGAAGCGCTGGGAAACCCCGGCAAGCACCTGCGCAAACTCGACCTTTTCCTCAAAGCTGAGGATGCGCGTTCCGCCCTCGGAGTTCAAGTCGGCGGTTTCAGTGGTTTCGGCTCCGGATTCATCGCTGTCCTCATCAAATCCGAGCAAGTCCTCCTCGCCCGAATCGGACGGGTCGATCCACGCCACCGGACGAGCAATCAGCGCCATCAGCTTGCCGTCCTCCGAAACCAGTTGGTTGCGGTAAAACGGATCCCCCAACGCCCGTTCCCGGAAAACCGCCCGTGCGGCTTCGTCTTCCGGGAAATCCTCCATCAGTTCCTCGACGATCAGTTGATCCTCCTCCCCGCGAGTCGTGGTGACGTTCACGAGGCTCTGCACCTCGTCCAAGTTGGGAAGTTCCGCCTCCAGTGCCTCGTGGTAGTCACGCAGGGTCCGCAGCGTTTTTTCGGAGAACATCTCGTCCGGGCGGATCATCACCAGCACAAATGAGTCGTTGCCGAACTGCTCCTTGAAGCGGTCGTAGGCAATCAGCGCCGGATCGTCCTTTTTGAAAAACGCCTCGGTGGAGGTGTCCATCTGGATCGCGGGAATCTGCGAAACCAGCGCGGCCACCACCGCCAGCGCCCCGACGATGACCAGCCACGCCCGGCGGATCAGCCAGTGGCCCCACGCCTCAAAAGCCCGCTCCGTGCGGGCCAGCCAATTGTTCATGGTGTTTGCAGTGATGAAGATTGAGGTGTCTTGTTGGTGTGCTATCGTACTGGTCTGAACCTGCAATCTCAACACAGCAAGGAACAGACTCGCTCAGGCGCGGCACGGCAACAATGATCCCGGCTCGAAGCCGCATCTCAGAAAAACCCGATTGATGCGATGAAACCACACCGCCCCTGCCTCCGCAGCCTGTGGCTCCGACAACACCTGACGGGGTTGCTTGCGGCATTGGTGTTTTTCGCCGGGGCCGCTCCGGCACTTCCCACTCCTTTTCCAGCGCTCCCTCTCTTTTATGCTCCGGAGCAACCGGTCAACGAATCCCACCCGTTTCAGTTCTTCAAGAGCCTCGCCCATCAAAAGCGACTGGCGCAAGGCCAACTGCTGATCGCCACTCCGCAGATCGCAGAGGGCACCTTCTTTCGCTCTGTCATCCTGCTGCTCGATTACCATCTGGACGGGGCGATGGGCTTGATCCTCAACCGTCCCACGGATGTTCCGCTGGTGGAGGTGTTGCCCGAAGTGGACGCCTTGCAGGAGCGTCCCGAGGTTCTCCATTTCGGGGGGCCGGTGTCGAAGAACCAGGTCTTCCTGCTGCACGGCACCCCCGGATTGGAGCAAGAGCACTCGGCCCCGCTCATTGACGGAGTCTATCTGGGCGGCAACCCCGACATTCTGCAACAGGTTCTCCAGGACGGTTCCGGGAATCCGCATTTCCGGGTCTATGCGGGCTATGCGGGTTGGGCGGCGGGACAGTTGGACCGCGAGGTGTTGCGGGGCGATTGGCAGGTGCATTGGGCGGACGCGGCCACCGTCTTTGAGAAATCGCCGATTGTGATGTGGAAGGAACTGCTCTTCCTCAGCGAATCCCACTGGGCGCAACGTCCGACATTGCCCTTTCCCCCGGCTCCTGCTACAGTGACGGTCTTGGGCGAGCGGCATCAATCCGCACCGGAATCTCCGGAACTCTCGCTTGGCTCCCGCTCCCCGGTTTCCTGCCAAAGTCCGCAAACGCGCCTGTAGCTCAGTTGGATAGAGCACAGGGTTTCGATCCCTGGTGTCGGAGGTTCGAATCCTTCCAGGCGCGCCA
>CAZQXS010000059.1:0-8349 GCA_964597275.1 uncultured Pseudomonadota bacterium
CGCAAACCGGGAACGGCGGCTGGCGGCGGCTTTGGTTGTGTGAGGCTACTCTTTGGTGAAAAACTCGGTGAGGGAAGTCGCCAGCCGTTGCAGGGGCACGCGCTCAAACGGATGAAGGGTGGCGGGCAGCACCTCCAGTTCGCCCTTGGGCAGGACGCGGGCGAGTTCCACGCTTTCCGGGACGGAGGCAGTGCGGTCGCGGTCGCCGATCATCACGCGCACGGGGATTTCCAGCCCAGCCATCATGTCCGCCGTGATCCCTCCGGAATCGGCCAAGGCCCACATGAACTCCGCCGAGCGTTCCACCACCGCTTCCCACCCGGACGCGACATGCCGCGTCTTGAGCATTTCCACAAATTGAGGAATCTTCTCCGCCATCTTGTCGGGAATCAGAAATCCGGTTTCGCGCTGGGCGTCTTCCTGCGTCCAGCCAAACTTGGTGCCCAGCGTCGCCAGCCGCCCCACGCGCTCCGGGTGAGCCAGCGCCAAGGCGCAACCGACGTAGCCGCCCTTGCTGTAGCCAAACAGGTTCGCTTCCGAAATGCCCTCGGCCTCCAGCAAATCGCAGACGCTCTGAACGAGCCGTTCCAGCGCAAAGGGCTTCCCGGACATCGGCGCGTGGCCGTGTCCCTCAAAATCGAGCGTGTGCAGCCGAAAGTGCGGTTCCAGCAAGGGAAGCAACGGCGCAAACTGATCCTGCGCCCCCAGCGCTCCGTGCAACAAAACAAGGTCGGGTTGGTTCATTTCATTTTCTCCAGAGTGATCATCCCAGTTTTGAGAGTTCATCGAAATGGAAAGAGCGTTCGTGCTGAGCCTGTCGAAGTACGGACGTTCACCGGCTCATCCTTCGACAAGCTCAGGACGAGCGGCTTTCACCAAGCCTGAGATTCAATCACGGTAGGGTTCGCCCAGAAACGGTGCCAAAGTCTCCAAAGACAGAACGCCCTCCCGCAAGACCTCAAACGATTCTCCGTTCCAGCGCACCAGCGTGGAGGATTGGGTTGCCTGCGCCTCGCCCCCATCCACCAGCAAATCGAGCCTATCGCCCAACTGCTCCGCCACGGCATCGGCACTCCGACAGGAGGGTTCGCCGCTGCGATTCGCGCTGGTGCCGATGAGCGGCTGCCCTCCCAATTCCAACAGTGCCTGCACGGCGGGAGCCGGAGAGTGCCGCACCGCAATCGTGTCGTTCGGCCCATGCAAAAACTCCGGAAGCTGCGGATGCGCGGGCAACACCAGCGTGAGCGGTCCCGGCCAGAATTCCGCCATCAGCGCGTCCACCCGTGCATCGTTCCAAACCGCCAGTTCCCGGACCTGCTCAGGGGTGACCAGCACGAGCAACGCCTTTTCCGCCGCACGGCCCTTGACCTCGTAAACGCGCCGCACCACGGTTTCGGAAAGCGCGTTGCCCCCAAGGCCATAGACGGTTTCGGTCGGAAACGCCAGCAGCCCCTCAGCCCGCAAACACTGCGCAACTCGCGTTGCGGCTTCCGGGGTGAAGGGAAACGGAATGCGCTTGGTCACCGCCCGTCAATCCAATCGGAAAGGAGTTCCACCCGGTTCGGACGCAGCCGGATCACCCGCAGGCTCGTGAGGGCGCGGTGCTGCTGCGAATCGAGTTCGACGGGAGGAAGCAAGTGGCTTTTCGGCAGGTGCAGGCGTTCGGCAGAGCGCACCGCCGTTCCAGCAGAAAGGTCGCGTCCGGACTGTTCCAGCACGGCGGTCATCAACTCGGCGGCAGCCTGTCCCTGAATCGTCCAGCGGCTCATCAGCAAATCGGGGGCGTACTCTTCGAGCAGCTTGCGGTGCAGGCGGATTCCCGGATGCTCCTGCTCCAGCGCAAGCGGCAGGGCGGTCAGCAGCCGCAACTGCTTCAGCATCGCCGGGCGGAACAGTTTCACGGTTTCGGAATCCGCCAAGGCCGTGCCCACATAGACCACCACCGTTCCCACCTCAGACTCATACGCCTGAAGAATGCGCAGCAAATCGCCATAATCGGCCAGCACCACCACCACGCGAGGACGTGCGCGCTTCAGTGCTTTGACCGCTCGCTGCAACGCCTTTGGGGAGGTGCCGCTTTCCAGACGAGCCGCCTTGGGGGTGAAGTTCTGCCGCAACAGGTTCAGCGTCACCTCGCGGAAGCCTTTCGTGTGCCAAACGACGATGCGCTGTCCGCCATGCCTCCGCAACAAATACTTCTCCAGCACCCGCGCCTCGATTTCTGGAGTCGGCTCCAAGGCAAACACGCCCGGACGCACCGGATCGGTCCATTCCGGCGCGTTCGACTGCACGAAGAAATCGGGAAGCTGGAAGCTCGCCCAAATCGGCTGGGCGGCGGCATGGGTGCGCTTGCCCATGCTGGCAAAGAGCGCGAACACCTGATCCTGCACCACCAGCGTCCGGAGGGCCTCCACCGCCCGTTCGGGCTGCAAGCGGTCGTCCCGAATCCGCAACTCGACCTGCCGTCCGTGAATACCGCCGAGGTCGTTGACGTACTGGAACCACACCTGCGCGGCACGTCCGCTGGCTGAGAATTCCCGCGCCGGACCCGTGAGCGGCTGGTGGCTGCCCAGCACCACGCGCCTCGGCTCGATGCCGGATTCCGCCCAAAGCCCTGGCCCTGCTCCAATCAGTAGCGTGAGCAACACCATTTTTTTCCAGAAAAAGTGCGAGAGCATCAGCCTTCCAGAGCCAGTTTCAGGTTGGTTGCTTGGGAAAACTCATGGGGCAGCAGCGTGTAGCGCGTGAGGGTCTGGTCGTTGCGCACCGCCTGCTTCACGGCCTGCTCGGTGCCCACGAGGGTCACGAGTTGTTTGCCGCGTGTGAGTGCGGTGTAGAGCAGATTGCGCTGGAGCATGACGTAGTGGTGCGTTGTCAAGGGCATCACCACCGCCGGGTACTCGCTGCCCTGCGACTTGTGGACCGAAATCGCGTAGGCCAGCGCCAACTGCTCCACCTCCTTGCCCTCGTAGGACACCACCCCCTGATCGAATTTCACATGCAGGGTTTTGGAAGCCGGATCGTAGCCGACCACGAGGCCCATGTCGCCGTTGAACACCTGCTTGTCATAATCGTTCTGCTGCTGCATCACCTTGTCCCGAACCCGGAATTCACGATCCCGAAACTCCAGTCCCTTGCCATCCGGGTTGAGGACGGCTTGCAGGCGGGCGTTGAGGTTGACGGTTCCTGTTGCACCCCGGTGCATGGGCGTGATGACCTGAATGTCGAACAGCGGGTCCATGCCGAAACGCTCCGGAATACGCTGAGTGGCAAGTGCGAGGATTTTCTCAACGACCTGTTCCGGCTCCGACTCGCGGATGAAGTAGAAATCGCGGAGTGGCCCGGAGGCATCCACGCGCTCCAAATCCGGCAATTCCCCCTGCCGCACGGCGTGGGCGTTGAGCGTAATGCGGCTGCCCTCGCCCTGTCGGTAGATGTGTTTGAGCCGCACCACCGGAACCTGTCCGCATTCGATGCAGTTGAGCAGAATCGCCCCGGCTCCCACCGAAGGAAGCTGGTCCACGTCGCCCACCAACACCAGCCGGGACTGCGAGGGAATCGCGTCCAACAGCGCGTCCATCAGCAGCGTGTCAATCATGGAAGACTCGTCCAGCACGAGCAGTTCCTGCTCCAGCGGCTCGTCACGGTTGCGCTGGAAGCCGAAGTTGTTGGCCTCCAGCAACCGATGGATCGTGGACGCTCCGGCACCCGTGGCCTCGGCGAGTCGTTTGGCGGCACGTCCGGTGGGAGCCGCCAGCGCAATCGCGGGAATGTGCGGGCGCAAGAGCGCAAGGATGAAGCGGATGATCGTCGTCTTTCCGGTGCCGGGACCGCCCGTGATGATCAGCACCTTGTGCTGCAAGGCGGCCTCCACGGCTTCGCGCTGCACCGGATCGAGCTTCAGTTGTTGCCGCTGCTCCTGCTCGGAGATCAGCGGGGCGGGGTCCGGAAAATCCGTGAAGCCCTTGGCGCTGAGGATGCGCATGAAATTTTCCGCAATGCGCTGCTCGGCGTAGTAGAAGCGCGGACGCGCCAGCAGGATGGGCTGGGTGGACTCAGCTTCCGGCTCGACGGCTTTGACCAAGCGATCTCGCCGCAACTGCTGGAGCGCCCCGGTGATCACGTCCGGCTCAATGCGCAATTCGGAGGCGGTTTGCTCCGCGAGTTCGGATTCCGGATAGCAGGTGTGGCCGTTGAGCGCCTGCTGATCGAGCATGTAGAGCAAGCCTGCCGCAGCGCGTTCCGGAGAGTTTTCGTCAAACCCCATGCGGCGGGCGATGCCGTCGGCGGTGAGGAAGCCGATGCCTGCGACCTCGGTGAGGCGGTAGGGGTTGTCCTGAAGCGTGGCGACGCTGCTGAGTCCGTATTCGTCATGGATCTTCTTCGCGTAGCTCGCCGAAATCCCCAGCCCGTGCAGGAAGCTCATCACCTCGCGCAGTTCGCGCTGCTCGCCCCAACTGGCCGTCAGGCTCTTGAACTGCTTGCGGTTGAGGACTTTGCTGCGCAGCAGTGCCTGCGGGTTGCGGTCAATGGTCTCGAACGTCTGCTCTCCGAATTTTGTGACAATCTTCTGTGCCGTGGCCTCGCCAATGCCCTTGAAGGCTCCAGAAGCGAGGTAGCGCTGCATGCCGTCCAGCGAGGTGGGCTGCACGGGCATGAACTCGGCAATCTCGAACTGCGGGCCGTAGGTGGGATGTTCGTGCCAGCGTCCCTTGAGTTGCAGGGTTTCGTGATCGCCCACGTTGAACACCGTGCCCTTGACCGTGATCGCCGTGTCGGTGTCGTCCACCAAGAAGCGTCCGATCAGGAACCCGGACTCCGGTTGGGAATAGACAATGCGCTGGAGGGTTCCGGTGAGGGAGATTTGGTCGTGGGGCATGCGTCCGTGCCGTGCCAGTGCGCCGAGGCTCAACGCTGGATCGGGGCGTAGTAGGGGGAACGGATCATTTGCAGCAGGTCGAGCCGCCAGGCGTTGTCTTCCCAAATCAGCAGGAACGACTGCTTGCGCGGGAAGCGCAGGTCGTAGTAGTTCTTGTGCTGAAAGAGGACGGTCGCGTTGACGTAGAGCATCGTGCGGAATTGGTAGTCAATCTCCACCGGAATTTCCGCCTCAAGCCCAACCGGAACCCAGTCCAGCTCCACCATGCGCGTGGCGTACTCCTCCATCGTGAGCTGCGCCCGCGACTGCCGCTTGCCGTGTTCGTACATCTCGAAGTAGCGTTCTTCCTGCCAGAGTTGCAGGAACTCCCCAAAGGAGCTCTTGGCCTGCGTGGAAATGTGATGCAACTCCGCAGGGGTCGGGGTGCGGGCCAGCGGGTGTCCGGCGGGTTGGGTCAGCAACACCAATCCTGCGCCGATGACCAAAAGCAGGCGATTGAGGGTTATGCCATTTTCAGCAAATGCAGCCACAGCGTCTCCAAGGCAAGAGGTTTGTTCGCATTCAGTTCGATGGACTCGCGCAACCGAGCAAAGCGTTCCGGCAGTGCCAGCACCCAGCGTTTTGAGAAGCGTCGCGCTCCTTCGTCCAGCGAGTCCCGGAACTCTGGGCAGAGCAGTTGGGTTTCGGGCAGACCGTGCTGTAGCCATGAAACATCCCGGAACCAGCGCTCCAGGAAATCCAGCATCAGCCGCCACGCCTCGCTTTTCGCTCCGCCCCAGTTGCTCATCTCGCACAGGATTTCCTCCAGCGCCTCCGGAGCGGAGCGGGTGGTCAGCCAGTGTACCGTTTGTTGCTGCACCGATGCCAGCGTTTCCAACTCGGCGACCAATCCGGAGGGCACACTGCCCTGCGCCCACGGCAGCACCGTGTCGATCTGCGCGGCACTGAGTTCTGGGTTCCGCGCAAGAATCGTGCGCACCAACTCATTGGGCAGGGGACGGAAGCGCACCAACTGGCAGCGCGAGACCAGCGTTTCCAGCAACTGCGCGGGTGCCTCCGCAATCAGCACAATCAGCGTTCCCGGAGGCGGCTCCTCCAGCGTTTTCAGGAAGGCGTTCGCCGACTCGCGGTTGAAGTGCTGTGCCCCATCCACGACCAGCACCCGCACTTTGGCGCGGTCCGCCCGCAGTTGCAGCCAGCGCAACGCCTGATGCACCTGCGCAATGCGGATGTTCTTGCCGTCCGGCTCCAGCGTGAGGCTGTCCGGATAGTTGCGCTCCGCAATTTGCCGACACGTCGGGCACTGCCCGCAGGCATCCTCTGGAGAAAATTCCGTTCGTCCTGAGCCTGTCGAAGGGCGAGCTGCTTCCGCCTTCAGCGCAGAATTCACCTGCTCGCAGTTAAGCCACTGCGCCAGCGCCAACGCCGCTTTCGCTTTTCCCACACGAGGCGGTCCCGTGAACAGCCACGCATGGGGCAGGCGTGCGCTCTGCTGCGCGTGCCGCAACGCCTTCAGCGCAGGCTCCTGTCCGAGGATTTCCGAGAAGGGCATCAGCGCAGACCGTAGTGCCGGGCGAGTTGCTCAAACGCGGGGCGGGCACGGTCAATCGCGTCTGGCGTGCAACAGAACGAGATGCGGAAGTAGCCGGGCATCCCGAATCCGGTGCCGGGAACGAGTAGCACGTTCTCCTGCTGCGCCCGCCGCACAAACGCCACATCGTCCGGTTCGGGAGCCTTGGGAAACAGAAAGAAGCCCCCTTGGGGCCGCACCGTCTCGAAGCCGCAATCCTCCAAAAGCGTGAGGAAGCGGTTGCGCAGGTCTTCGTACACCGAGACATCCACGGTCGCCTTGCCGATGCGGGGCAGCACCTTCTGCATCAGCGCAGGCGCATTGACGAAACCGAGGATGCGGTTGCACAGCACCAAGCCAGCCTGCACCTCCGAACGGGCCTCCATTTCCGGATGCACCGCGATGTAGCCGATGCGCTCGCCGGGAAGCCCCAAGTCCTTCGAGTGCGAATTGACCAGAATCGCGTTGCGGTGACTGAGAAAGACGTTGCTGTTGCGGAGGCCGTCATAGATGAGGTGGCGATAGATGTCGTCCGCAACGAGAAAGATCGGATGCCCCACCTCTTTTTCCTTGCGGGCCAGCAACTCCCCAAGCCGATCCAGCGTTTCCTGCGGATAGACCACGCCCGTCGGGTTGTTGGGGGTGTTGACCAACACCACCTTTGTTTTCGCGCCGATCGCGGCCTCCAGCACCTCCAGGTCGGGCTGGAACTCCGGGGTGGTCGGCACAGGCGTGAAGGTGCCCCCGTGGTTTTTTGTGTAAAATCCATACTCGACAAAGAACGGGGTCAGGGCCACCACCTCGTCTTCCGGGTCAAGCAGTGTCTTGAGCACCACGTTCAGCCCGCCGCCTGCACCGATGCACATCACCACATCGCTCGCCTCAAACGCGAGTCCGGTTTCGCCCTGCATTTGTGCGGCAACGTACTCCCGTGTTTCGGGAAACCCCGCATTATGCATGTAGCGGTGCTGGCCCGGTTCGGGATTTTCCAGCAACTTCCGCAACTCCTGATGAAATTCCGGGGGCGGCTCCAGAATCGGGTTGCCGAGCGAGAAATCATGGACGTTCTCGGCTCCGTGCAACGCCTTCAGCCGCGCCCCCTCCTCAAACATCTCCCGGACCCACGAGGAACGCTGGATGGAGTCTTGGATTCCTTTGGCGATGGACATGCTTGCTTACAGTCTCAAATCGGTTAACTTGGGGGGCAATCCCAACAGCACCGGAGCAAACTCCGTAAGAATGCTGTAGTAGATGTGTTCAATGTGATCGGGCGCATAGTCATGGACGATACGATTCCGCAAGTCTCGCATGTCGATCCATTGTTCAGCGGACTCGATCAACTCCAGTTTCTCCATACGCAACAACAGGTCACGGGTGGTGGGGGACTGTTCGGCAAACTGCAACCGCTCGTAACTGCGGAAAAACTTGAGACACATTTCCACGGCCCGCATGTAGCGGTCGCAGAGTGCGTCGTAACGCTCCAACTCTTCGGGATCGTCCGGGATTTCACTTTCTGCGTCAATGCGCTTCACTGATGCCTCCACCAGCTTCAAAGTCTCCAAGACCTTGCTCCTGAATTCGTCCGTGATCCGGCGGAGGTCGTTCACCACGGCAGTCGCTCCAGTGTGAGGGTGTTGAGGAACGCCTGCTGGGACGCGGTTGGGCGGTTCCTTGGAATCACCACCACGTCCAGCGTCTGTTCAAGTTCCCGAAGGAAGCTTCGAGCCACCTCGCGGGACAGGGAGAAGCCATCCTCATCCGAACGGATCAGCACATCAATGTCTCCGCCACGAGCTTCTGGATTGGTGCGTGATCCGAACAGAAACTTCTCGCCCTCCACCCCCGCCAAGGCGTTTTGCAGGGCGGAGGTTTCGCGCTCACTCAGGCGAATGCGTTTCAT
>CAZQXS010000059.1:8449-12140 GCA_964597275.1 uncultured Pseudomonadota bacterium
CCTGTGCGGTTTCGGGTTCGACCCAAGCTCCATGTTCCCGGAGCAGGTCAATCAGGCGGTCCACCGCCACAGCGGCAGGGACGTTGCGCTCGATCAGGGCTTGGCCCTTGTAGAGGTGGATTTTTCCCGGACCCGCCCCAACGTAGCCGAAATCGGCATCGGCCATCTCTCCCGGACCATTGACCACGCAGCCCATCACGGCAATCTTCACGCCCGTGAGGTGGGCGGTGCGCTCCTTGATTTTTTCGGTGGTGGTTTGCAAATCGAAGAAGGTGCGCCCACAGGAGGGGCAGGAGATGAAATCCGCCTTGTACAAACGGGCGCGGGTGGCCTGCAAGATCGCCTGGGCCGCAGGAATTTCATTCTCGGCAGGCTCGGTGAGGGAGACGCGAATAGTGTCGCCCAGCCCGTCCGCGAGCAGTCCGCCGATGCCAACCGCGCTCTTGATGCGCCCATCCATACCGGACCCCGCCTCGGTCACGCCAAGGTGCAGCGGATAGTCCATGCCCTCCTCGTCCATGCGCTGCACGAGCAGCCGGTACGCTTGCATCATCACGATGGGGTTGGAGGACTTCATGGACAGCACGATCTCGTGGTAGTCGTGCTTGCGGAAGATGCGCAGAAACTCCAGTGCGGACTGCACCATGCCCTCCGGAGAATCGCCGTAGCGGTTCATCACGCGGTCGGAAAGCGAACCGTGGTTGGTGCCGACACGCAGAGCGCGTCCATGTTTTTTGAGGTTCGCAATCAACGGCAGCAGCGATGCTTCGACGCGCTCCAGTTCCTCGGCGTACTGTGTGTCGGTGTACTCCCGCACCTCAAACTTCTTGCGGTCGGCGTAGTTTCCGGGGTTGATGCGCACCTTCTCGACGAACTCACAGGCGGCGACCGCGAGCGGCGGGCTGAAATGGATGTCGGCCACAAGCGGACGCGAGATGCCGCGCTCCTGCATTCCCCTCCGGATGGCCGGAAGCGCCTCCACCGATTTCTGGTTGGGCACGGTGAGCCGGATGATCTCGCAGTCGGCCCGGTCCAAGCGCTCGATCTCCTCCACACACGCTACGACCTCCGTGGTGTTGGAGGTGAGCATGGATTGAATGCGGATGGGCGCGTTGCCTCCGACCGTCACATTGCCAATGCAGACAGGCCGTGTCTGGCGACGAAAGGAAGAGCGGGTGGGGTTTGCTGAGTTCATGCAGAAACGAGGACGGCAAACGAATTGGGCACCTCCGCAGTTTGGCGTGTCCCCGCCGGAGTTTCAAGGCAAGCCCGGATTGCCGAGCCGTCAACCAAACATTCTTGCAACCCATCTCCCGCACAGGCTCCCCGATCGCACGGCTTGCAACAGTCGGCACCACGCAGGAACACATGGGCATTTGGCTTAGGCTTTGCTATCCTTAACAGTTGTCTTTGATTCACAAACAGGACTTACACAAAACTTGGAACGTATCGCTACTCTCCGTTCATGCTGAGCTTGTCGGAGTAGGAACGGTTTGCCCCCTTCGTCAAGCTCAGGACAGGCTTCGACAGGCTCAGGGCGAACGGAATATCCAGATTTGGCAACCCGCGTAAATCTTGTTACAAACTTAGGTATGTTACCGCGATTCTCCCTGTGGACGACGGCCCTGCTCGTCACGCTCCTGGTCGGCTGCTCGACCATCGAGCCGGATTTCAAGAAAGCAGAGCTGGACGGCACCATTCCGGCCTACGAGGGCTACATCACCAAGTACGAGCCGGACCCGCAAGCCGCCCCGTTCATCGCCAAGGCCCGCACCCGCATCCGCGAGTTGCGCTTCGGACAGACACAAAGTCAAGACGCAGTTCCGGCCTACCAAGCGTTCATCTCTGCCTACAAGGAAACTCCAGAGGCCGCCAAACAAATCGCCCACTCGGAAAACCGCATCCGCGAGTTGCGCTTTGAGTCGGCAAAGGCGCAGGACACGATCAGGGCCTACCGCCAGTTCCTCAAGCAATACGAATCCACCAATCCGGAGGCTCCGGAGGTGCAAGCCGCCACCGCTCGCGTCCGTGAACTGACCACCGAAACGATCCGCCAAGCGTTTGCAAAGGCCAGGCAGAAAAAATCCCCGGCCTCGCTCCGGCTCTTCACGGCAAAGTACCGCAAAATCCCGGAAGCCCAGCCCTACATCAAGCAAGCCAACACGCTCATCACAGAGTTGCAGCTGGCCGAAGTGGAAGCCCAGTTCGCCAAGGCCCAGCAGCAGAACACCGCAACCGCCTACCGGAGTTTCATCACCCGCTTCCGCATCAAGCCCTACGCAAAACCCCGTGTCCGAGATGCCGAACAGGGGCTGGAGCAGTTGCAGTTCAAAACCGCCAAGGCCGAGGCGCTGAAGAACGAAACCGAACTCCGCAAAAGCCCCGTCCTCGTTTGGAAAAGCTACCTGAAGCAGTACGGGAAGGACACGCGGTTCCACGAACACGTCACGTTCGCCAAGGCCCGCATCACCGACTACACCGCGCTCTACTTCCACCCCAACGGCAAAAAACGCTACATCGGGCAGCTCAAGGACGACCGCTTCCACGGACAAGGAGTGCTTTACACCGCCACCGGCAAAGTCACCTACGCCGGAAACTTCCAGAACGGAGAGAAACACGGCTCCGGGCAGGAACGTTGGGACAACGGCCAGGTGCGCTACAAGGGGGAATTTTCCAAAAGCCAGTACCACGGCAAAGGCTCGCTCTTCTGGAAAAACGGGCGGACGCATTACGCAGGGGCGTTCTCCCAGGGCAAGTTCCACGGCAAGGGCATGCTGTTTCAAGACTCCGGGCATCGGCATCTTGCAGGCAATTGGCGTGCGGGTCGCCCCCAAGGCCGGATGACCGTGTACACCAACGCCGGGAGCCAAATTCGCTATCAGGGACCAATCCGGCTGGAGAGCGACGGAGCGGTGGTCTTTCACGGCCAAGGCATCCTCTACGGCAGCAACCAACGCGCCGTTTACGAAGGCAGTTTCCAAAACAGCGCATACCACGGCTCCGGAAAAGGCTACTGGCCCAGCGGCGTTTTGCAGTATCAGGGCGGCTTCCGGGAAGGGGCTTATCATGGAAAAGGCACCCTGCACCGCGAGGATGGCACCCCGCTGCTCACGGGAAACTGGAGCGTGGGCGTTCCAGAAGGCGTGGTGACGCTCCACATCAACCAAGCGCAGGGCGAACGCTACGAAGGCACCGTGAAAGCCATCCGTGCCAGCGAGTTCGTGCTGGAAGGCGAAGGCAGGCTTTTCCGGAACAGCAAGCCGTGGCACACGGGCGGCTGGCAGGACGGGCTGCGGCACGGCAAGGGCACCACCGAATTTGAAGACGGCTCCTCCTACGCCGGAATGTGGCACAAGGACCAGCCGCACGGCGAAGGCACCTACACCTACACCAATGGGCGTCTCTACTCCGGCACCTTCCAGAACGGACTCTGGCACGGACAAGGAAAGTACTTCCTCAACAAAAACCTCCTCCACTACGAGGGCAGTTGGGAGCAGGGCCGCAAACACGGCAACGGCTCCATCTTCTACGAGGACGGCTCCTCCTACACCGGAATGTGGGACCGAGACCAGATTCACGGGGCCGGCACCTTCACTTACGCAAACGGACAGATTTACGCCGGAAACTTCAAGCAAGGCATCCGGGACGGCCAAGGCAAGTTCTACCTCAACCAAGAAACCCTCTACTACGA
>CAZQXS010000059.1:12240-21721 GCA_964597275.1 uncultured Pseudomonadota bacterium
GCATCCGGGACGGCCAAGGCAAGTTCTACCTCAACCAAGAAACCCTCTACTACGAGGGCCACTGGCGGAACGACCAGAAGCACGGGCAGGGCGTGGTCCACTACGAGGACGGTTCCTCCTACTCCGGACAGTGGGCGGACGACTTTTTTCATGGACAGGGTTCCTACACCTACGCCAACGGGAATCGCTACTCCGGCGACTTCGACAAGGGCATCCGAAACGGGCGCGGCAAGTACTACCTCGACCAAGAAACCCTCTACTACGAAGGCGACTGGCAGAACGACCGCAAGCATGGCAACGGCAAGCTCTTCGCCAAAGACGGTTCGTTTTATGACGGACAGTGGCAGGATGATCAGCCCCACGGACAGGGCACCTACGCTTATGCGAACGGGGAGCGCTACAGCGGGGAGTTCCAGAAGGGCCTCTGGCACGGCACCGGAAGCTACTTCCTCAAGGGCGATCAACTCCACTACGAGGGCGGCTGGCTCGAAGGGCAAAAATACGGACAGGGCCTCGCGCACTACTCCGATGGCTCCTCCTATGAAGGCCAGTGGCAAAACAACCAGCCGCAGGGCAAAGGCACCTATGCCTACGCCAACGGACACGTTTACTCCGGAGGCTTCCAGAATGGAGACCGCCACGGAACCGGGCAGTACCTTGTCGAACACAACGTCCTCTACTACGAAGGGGGCTGGCACGAGGACCAGAAGCACGGGCAGGGCACGCTTTATGACGAGGACGGCACCAAGCTCTATCAGGGCGGCTTTCAGCGCGACCTTGCCGCAGGCACAGGCACGGAGTTCCGTCAGGACGGCACCCCCTACTACGAGGGAGAGTTTGCGAGCGGAACCAAGCACGGGGGCGGCACCTTCTTCACCATCAACGGCACTCCCTCCTTTCAAGGCTCGCTGGAAAACGGCGTCCGCTCCGGCCCCGGAGACGAGTTTCGAGATGACGGTTCGCTTTTCTACAGCGGAAGCTGGCAAAACGACCGCAAGCACGGGCAGGGTTCGCTCTTCTCGCCAGACGGCACCAAGATTTACTCCGGAGACTTTGTGGAGGGCATCCGCACCGGAACCGGAGACGAGTTCCGCGACGACGGCTCGCTCTTTTACAGCGGGGAGTGGCAGGACGACGAACCTCACGGCTTTGGAAAATACCACACGCCAGAAGGACAGGTTGCCTACGAAGGCGAGATCGCGGCAGGACAGCGTCACGGACGTGGGAAGGAATTCCGCGACGACGGTTCGCTCTACTATGACGGACAGTGGCAGAAGGATGTCCAGCAGGGCACCGGAACGGTCTTCCATCCCAACAGCCTCCCCCACCTGCAAGGCAACTTCACCGCAGGCATCCTGAACGGCTCCGGAAAGGAGTTCGACGAACAGGGCATGCTCGCCTACCAAGGCAGCTTCAAGAACGGCGTTCGGCATGGGCAAGGTGAAGTCTTCACGCCCAAGGGCCTGCTCGCCTTTGCCGGAGAGTTCCGGGAGGGCACCGTTCACGGCGACGGCACCGAGTATCAAGGCGACGGCACCCCGCTCTACAAAGGGCAGTGGCAGAACGGCCTGCGGCATGGGCAGGGAACCCTGTTCTATTCCGGCACCAGCGCCTCCCTCAAGCTGTACGAAGGTGAATTTGCCAACGGACAGCGACAGGGGCCGGGCAAGGAATTCCGCAAGGACGGCTCACTCTACTACGCAGGCGGCTGGCAGGAGGACTTGCGCCACGGCGAAGGCCGCGCCTTCTTTCCCAACGGAACCACAGCCTACGAGGGCGGTTTCCAGCAGGGCCAGCGCGAAGGATCGGGGCGCGAATTCCGGCACGACGGCTCGCCTTACTACGAAGGCGAGTGGCGCGACAGCCAGAAGCACGGCCAGGGCAAGGTCTTCTTCCCGGATGGCGTGGTCGCGTTCGAGGGGGGCTTCGAGCGCAACGAGCGCCACGGGCACGGGCAGGAATTCCGCAAGGACGGCTCGCTTTACTTCAAAGGCGAGTGGACGCACGGAGAGCGCAGCGGCTCCGGGAAACTCTTCGCCTCCGATGGGCGCGTCACCTTTGAAGGCAAACTCGTCAACGGCTCCGGCTCCGGCAAGGAGTTCCGGGAAGACGGCTCCCTGCTCTACGAAGGCACTTGGGAGAATCAGAAATGGCACGGCGCGGGGGCGCTCTACTTCCCCAACGGCAATCTCGCGTACCAAGGCGAGTTCAAAGCCGCCAAGCGCAACGGCACCGGGAAGCAGTTCCGCGAGGACGGCTCGCTGGTTTATGACGGCCAGTGGGAGCAGGATCAACGGCACGGCCCCGGCAAACTGCTCACGCCTGCCGGGGAAGTCGCGTATGAAGGGGGCTTCCGGGAAGGCCGACGCCACGGCTTAGGCTCCGAGTACCTCGAAGGCGGAACCCTCTACTACACGGGAAACTGGGAGGCCGACCAAAAGCAGGGCTCGGGCATCCTCTTCAGTCTCGAAGGCACCGCCGTCTATCGCGGCGAGTTCAAGGACAACCTGCGCCACGGCTCCGGGCAGGAGTTCCGCAAGGACGGCTCGCTGTTCTACGAAGGCAACTGGGTCCACAACGAGAAGCACGGACGCGGGCTGCTCTTTTCCCCAGAGGCGAACCTTGCGTTTGACGGAGAGTTCCGCAAAGGCATTCGCGAAGGGCACGGCAAGGAGTTCCGCAAAAACGGGGAACTGCTCTACGAGGGCGGTTTCGTCAACAACCAGTGGCACGGGCAGGGGCAGCTTCACTCCCCCTTTGGCGCGTTGCTCTACGAAGGCGAGTTTCAGCAGGGCCAGCAAGAAGGTGTCGGCAAGGAGTTCCGGGAAAGCGGCTCCCTGCTCTACGAAGGCGAATGGCAGGCGGGCTTGCGAAACGGCACGGGCCGTCTCTTTGCTCCGGATGGAAGCGTCGCCTTCAAGGGGATGTTCGTCTCCGGAATCCGTGACGGACTCGGAGCCGAATACCACAAGAACGGACTCGTCTTCTACAAAGGCACCTACGTCAACGGTGAGCGCGAGGGCACGGGCGTCCTCTACTACAACAACGGCAACATCGCCTACCACGGCGGCTTCCAAGCGGGCTTCCGCAGCGGTTCCGGCAAGGAGTTCTACCAGAACGGCAGCCTGCTCTACGAAGGCTCGTGGGCGCAGGACCAGCGGCATGGCGCAGGAGTGCTGTACGCCAGCGGAGGGATTCCAGCGTATGAGGGCAGTTTCTTGGGCGGGAAGCGCCACGGCTCCGGCAAGGAGTTCCGCAAAGACGGCTCCGTGTTTTACGAAGGCGGCTGGGTGGGCGATCAACGCGAGGGCGAGGGCAAAGTCTTCACCACCAAACAGCAACTCGCCTTCGAGGGCACCTTCCGGATGGGCAAGCTCAACGGACTTGGCAAGCAGTACCGCGCCGATGGCTCGGTCTTCTACGAAGGCGAGTGGGCGGACAACCAGCGGCACGGGCAGGGCACCCTCTTCTCCAAAGCCGGGAAAATCGCCTTCACCGGAACCTTCCGCAACGGAAAGCCCGTCCGCGCCTGAGTCGCACGCCGCACGCCAAAATCATGCGGGTTCCTGAATCCGGGCTGCCCGTTCGCCCTGAGCCTGTCGAAGGGCAAGTTCCGTTCGCGCTTCGCCAGTGTGCTTCGGCACGAACAGAAAGTACCGCCGCTACTCAAACAGCGTCTTCGGACGGGAGAGAATCTGCACCCGGCGGTTGCCCTTCACGGATTCGTCCTTGCCGCTTTTCTGTGCGGGCTGACGCGCACCGAAGCTCACCAGCTCAAAGCGCCTGGGATCAAACCCCGCACTCCGCAGATAGCCGAACACCATCTGCGCCCGCCGCATGGCAAGGTCCACGTTGTTGCTCACCGTGCGCCCCTTGAGCCACTTGACGTGGCGCGAGTCGGTGTGGCCCCGCACATAAATCGTCTGTTCCGGGTACGCCCGCAAGCAGCCCGCCGCCCTCTCCAACTCCCCTTTGGTTTTGTCTGTCAACCAGTGGCTCCCGGAATCGAAGAACACCGTGTAGTCGCACACGCCGCTTGAAACCACCGGAAAGGAGGCCGAGCCTTTCAACTCCGAGCGCACGGCCAGATGCACCACATATTGCGTCCGTGAGCCAATGTTGCCCCGGCCAAGTTTGAGAATCCGGAATTCCTCCGCCACAGGACTCCACTTGATCCGGTCCTTGACCAAGCCGTAGCTGATCGGCTCCACCTTGAACACCTGATGCCGTTCGGCCTTGCCGTTGAAACGCTGGGTCTGGCTCACCGAAACCATCATCTCCTGAAAAATGGTCTTGAGGTCACGGTTGCTGATCGGAATCTTGAGCGCCTTGTCCTCCACCCCACGCACCTCCACCGACTGCTCAATGCCAATGGTCGGGCGGTTGCTGAAGTACACCGTGTCCGAGTCAACGGTGTACTTGGCGAAGCTGAGCAGCGTCTGCCGGGAGTAATGATCCTGATAGGCTTGGCCAACTGAGTCGAGCTTTGCCTGACTGCGTTCCACCGCACCCGTGTCCCTGAGCGCGTCCTTCTGCCGGGTCAGTCCGTCAATTTGGTCGAGGATGACCGAGATTTCACTGCGCAAGCCCTGCTGCCGATTCTCGTACTGCTGCAAGCGTCCGGACGTGTTGCCGATCACAAAGTGGTTGCTGGCGTCGTGATACGCCAACTCGCTGGCAATCCAGTTCCGCAAACGCTCATCCCCCACGCCTTCCTGCGTCAAGTACGCCGAGACTTCATCCGGAGTGCTGAGGACATCCACCATCACCTTGGTCTTGCTCGCGGTTTTCGCGCCCCCCTTTCCCGAAGCAAACGGACTGACCTCCACCCGCTGGAAGAGGTACACGTACTCCCCGGCTTGGGCGTCGTAGCGAGAGATGTTCTCCGGATACAGGTACACCTTGCGAAGCAGGCCCGCCTGCACGGGCAGTCCCAAGCGCACGGTGTACTTCTTTCTGACTTGCCGCAGGGCCGCCTTGCCGGAGGCCAAAAAGATGTGGTCGGTCAAGTTTTGCTTCTGAATGCGCTTGGCAAGATTCGCGTTGAAGGGCACCCGCACCACCACCAGTGCCGAGAAGGTGAGGTCGCCCAGCCCCTTGATGTACTGGTTCTTGCGCTCGGCAATCTGCCGATTGCGCTGGTTGATGGTCGCGTGCAGGCGGTTGATGGCATCCGTGAACTGCTTGCGGAGCAGGTTGCGGTTGTGACGCTCCACCTTGTCGAGCAACAGTTGGCTCAGCGCGGTGCGATAGGTGATTTCCCGCTTCAGCAACTCCGCCTGCCATTCCTGCTGCGTCCGGTTCACCTCCCCCAGCCACGCAATCTCCTGCTCAGAGACCTGATAGAAATCCAGGGTGCCGTTGTTCTCCACCAGATGCTCCGTCACCACCTCGCCCATGACCTTGGCCAGGTCTCCGTCCGGAGTGAGGCGGGTCCAGCCGGATTCGCCTTCCGTCTGTGCGGCGGTTTCAGAGGCTTGGTCCGTGGTTTCCCCGGAATCCTCGTCCTTCACATTTGCCCATGCCTGTCCGGTTCCAAGCGTGAACAACAGCAACAGCCCCCCAAGGAGCGCCCCGGTTTTGAAATGTGTGTGGATCCGCATGGCTACCGCCTCTGTCAATGATGGAAAGTTGACCCTCCCCGGAAAAAGGGACGGTCCCTGAAATGTAAAATTGAAGCGTTACGAGGAAAAACGCAAGTGCAAGCAGAGGATCTGCCGACGGGCGCAGTGAGCAGGCGGGTTACTGGCCGAGCGTTTGCAGGCGCTCGCGGGCGAGGTCGCCGTAGCGCCCGGGATCACCCCGGAGCGAATCCAGCAGAGCAATTTGCTCCTCTGGCTGTTGCAACTCCCCCAGCAGTTCGCTGGCTTGGAAGATCGCGTAATTCAGGTAGGGGCTTTCCGGAAAATCCGTGATGATGGTCACGAAGAATCCCAGGCTCTCCTCCTTGACTCCCTGCTGACGCTTGGCTTCCCCAAGCATGAGGATGAGCAAGTCTTTTGGAAAGTTCACCCCCTCGTTGATGAGTTCCAGCAGGGTCAGTTCCAGAGCTTGCGGCTCCTGAATGCGATAGAGGACGAGGGCGCGGGCGAGTTGCTGCATTTCCTGATACTGCTGACCCGCGCTCGTCTGCTGAAGCACCTTCACCTCGTCCTGCATCAGGGAGTTCTTGACGACCAAATCCCCCACTTCCTTCTGGAGCGACTGGTTGGCGTTCGTCAACGTGCGGACCTGCTCGCGCAGTTGCTCCAGTTCGGAACTCTGCTCCTGCACCAGCGTGGTCAGTTCCTCCTGCACCGAGATCATCTCCGACTGCACCTCGTTGACGAGGCTCCGGAGTTTCTTGACCTCGGAATCCTTCGCCAACACCGATGTCGCCAGCAGACAAAAACTGGCCGTGAACAGGAGGAATCGTAACATGGCTACCGATCAGCGCAAGAAGCTGCCCCAAGCGGGCTTGCTTTCGTGGACTCCGGCTCCAGAGGTGGTGAGCCGCTGGTAGCCCCCTCCAGATGAAAGCGAGTAGTAAATCTTGCTGGCGGCGCCCTTGAGTCCCGTGAAGGCGATCATCGAGCCGTCTGGAGACCAAGCGGGGCCTTCCGCCGCAACGCTGAAGGGCGTGACCTGATTTTCCTCTCCCGATGCCACGTTGATCCGGAAAATCGCCGTGCCTCCGGAACGCCGTGCCGAGAAGGCGATGAACTTGCCGTCCGGAGACCATGCGGGGCTGGTGTTGTAGGCGCCTTGCTTGGTCAGCCGACTTTCCTTTTTGTTCCCGAGGTCCATCAGGTAAATCTGCGGCTTTCCAGTGCGGTCCGAGATGTAGGCAAGCTGCTTGCCGTCCGGAGACACCGCCGGCTCGGTTTCAATAGACGGGCGCGTGGTCAGCTTGCGAAGCTTGAGCATGCTCGGATCCTTGGCCGCATAGGGGTCTGCCGGAATGCTGTACTCGAAGATGTCCGTGTTGGTGCGGCTCACGTATTCGGCGATGTACACCTTGCCGTTTGCGCCCCATGCCGCCGCGCTGCCCTTGCCGCCCTTGTCATAGACCGTGAGGCTCTTGGCCCGCAGAGGCCGGAACATTTGGGCCAGCACCAGATTCCCAGAACCCGTCTGGGCGGTGTAGAGAATCATGTTGCCCTTGGGATTCCACGTCACTCCGGCGTTGCCGTAGAGGTTGTAGCTCACCCGCGTCTTGCTGGGCTTCTCCCCAAAGTTCGCCTCCATGAGGATTTGCTTGCGGGCGTCCTCGTCGCTCCATTCGGACCAGACGAGCGAACTGCCCAACGCTCCACGCAGGCCGAAGAGCTTCTGGAGGGCGACGTTGCCGATCTGCGCGGCACGCTTGCCCAGGTACTCGTCCTCCTGACTGCGGAAGGAGACGCCAAAGTGGATCGCCTTGAACTTCCCGGAGCCTTGCGTTTCCTCAAGTCCCATCACGACCCGACCGGACTCCACCGAGTCCGAGACGGTCATGCTGAACTCGGCACCGCTCGCGTCATCCACTGTCGTGAAGAGCAGGGTCTTGTCCAAAAGTTCCTTCAGCCGCTGCACCAGCGCCTGATTCTTGGCCGTGTCCTCCGCCGCCTTGACGGCCAGCACCGTCTTCTGGATGGAGGGGTTGGCAATGTCGTAAACCTGAGCGGCGTGGATCGCCGTGGTCAGGGTCAAGGATAGGATCAGGGCCGCAGCCCCCTTCCACCAGCACTTCATGTCATCTCCTTGGTCGCGGGTTGGAATGCACTTTTGAGTAAACCGAATTAAGGCCGGAATCGCAAGTTAATCTCGGCGGCATGGGCCTCAAAGTCCGCCGGCAGCGGCAACAGCATCTCTGTTTTGGCAAACAAGCGCCGCACCGATTCATCAAAAAACTCGTTCCCGGAGAGCTTGACCAGCTCGTATTGCAGCACCATGCCGTCCCGGCGGATCACCACCGAAACGAGCACGCGCAACTCCGGGTCCATTTCAACAGGCAATTTCCAGTCCTTTCGCAGCAATTCGTCAATCTTGGGCAAATACGCCTTGGCCTGCACGGCATTCAGGGGCGGCGGTTTGCGGTAGATTTTGCTGCGGCCTTTGGAATAAATTTCCTCGGTGCCCTCCAGAGCCTCGGTCACGCCCTCCAGCTTTTGGGAGGTGAGCCGCTGGGTTTTCGCACGAATCCGGGTGAGGTCGAGCTTCGCGCCCTTGAGCTTGGCGAGCAGGTCTTTCACGTTGATCGGCCCCTTGCGGGAACTTTCCCCCTCCGGCAGGAGTTCGGCAAGCTGCCGCAGATCCTCCAGCGAGAGCTTTTCCAATTCCTCCAAGTTCAAATCGGCGACATCGACGACCTGCCCCTTGCCTCCGGAGCGCACGGCGGCGGCGGTTGTGGACGAACTTGCCGAGGTGCGTTCCGAAACTGCGGCAACCGTTTCCGTGGTTTCCGGAGCCTGCGGTGCCGAGGGTGCGGTTTTCGCGGTCGGTGCGGCAGTGCTTGCTTCAGCATCCGGCTCGGTCTGGGCTTCTGTGGTGACGGTGACGGCCTTGCGTGTTTCAGGCTTGGGCAAACTCGCTGGGGTTTGCTCCACAGTCGTAACGGCCTTGGGAGTCGTGGTGGCCGTCGCCGTGGTTATTGTCGTCCGGGTCGGAGTCGTCGTGGTTGTGGGGGTTTGCGAAACGGAGGGCTTCGGCGTTTCACTGCGAATTTTTGCCGCCTGCGGGCGCGGCTGCTCCTGCTTCGGACGTGCGGCGGTTTGCTGGACGGTACGCTGACGTTGCGCCACGCGATTCTGCACCTCCCGCTTGGGGCGCTTGAGCTGTTGCTTGCGCTCCTGACGCTTTGGAGCAGCCAAGCGCTCAGGAGTCGGAGTTGGAGTCGCGGCTCGGCGAGTCACGGGGGCACTTTCCTTCAACAATCCAGCATTTTGCTCCGCTGTGGTCACGGGCGGGGGTTCCTCCTCCGTGGTCTCCGGCAGTTCCAAGGTTTCCGAAGGCGTGGGCTGGTTGAGCGCAACGGTCAACTGACTGTCTCCCACACTCTGCGTAACAGTGGGAGACGTAAAAGACGAGGTCAACCCGGAAGTGGCCGAGGTGGGCTGGGTCGCAGGAGCCTCCAGCGCAGACTGCCCAAGCTGCTGGTCCTGAAGCACCGAGGCCGTGCGGGTGGTCGAGCGCGATCCGGACAAACGCGAAGCCGCTTCCACGTCAACCCGACTGAGTTCGGTGGAGGTCGTCACTTCCAGTCCGGAACCGGTATTCAGCTCAAGTCCCGCCTCGTCCTCTTCCGCCAGCAGGGCTTCCAGTTCCTCATCTTCCGAAGGCTCCGGCGCAGGGGTTGACCCTGGCTCTGGTTCCGGCGCAGGGGTTGGTTCTGGCTCCGGCGTGGGGGTTGGCTCTGGTTCTGGTTCGGGAGTCGGTTCGGGTTCTGGCTCCGGCTCTGGCGCAGGAGTTGGCTTCGGTTCCGGCTCTGGCGCAGGAGTTGGCTTCGGTTCCGGCTCTGGCG
>CAZQXS010000060.1:0-21615 GCA_964597275.1 uncultured Pseudomonadota bacterium
GCTGGACAGCCGCAACTGTCCGATGCTATGCTGTGTCTGGGCGTGAGCCAGTGGGGATCACCGCCCTAAGCCGAATATTTGTTGGTACATTTGTTGGTATCTGTTCAGTTTTTACAGAAATTTCCAGCAATATCAATACTGAGTGGGTTCCCCCCTCCCACAGATCCATCCAAAACGCTCTATCCTGACGCGATCTCGCCAAGATTGCCCCAAGGGGGATCTTTCCACGATGAGCAGTCCCGCCATAACTGGATTCCCGCCTGCGTGGGAAGGACCGCAGGTTCCGACGCTTCCGTAGCGAATGGTTTCAAGTTCACCAACAAGCGGCTGGTTCCGTGCTGGAGTGCGCGAGGTGTTTGTGCGGGATGAGTCCGCCCGTTTTCCGGGACTGGACGGCCTGCGGGCTTTGGCGATTCTGCTGGTCATCGGCTTCCACGGCTTTTTCTTCACGCAGTACGCCTTTGAGGAGCGCCAGCAGTTTCCGGAGTTTGTGGAGCAGGTGCCGCGTCTGCTGACGTGGGTGTGGCAGGGGGACAAGGGCGTGGACGTGTTCTTTGTCCTCAGCGGCTTCTTGATGGGCTGGATGCTCTGTGGCGAACACGCCCGCACGAATCAGCTTTCATGGCGGCGTTTCTACCTGCGGCGCTGGGGGCGCATTTATCCGGCCTATGTCCTTGCCCTGCTGCTCTACCTGCCGTCCGGGCACAACATCGAGTATTTTTGGGCGAATCTGATTCCGGTCAACAACCTGATCTCGCTGGAAAAAATCTACATTCCGTGGAGCTGGTCGCTCACGATTGAGTTACAGTTCTACCTGCTCTGTCCGTTGCTCGTTTGGGCGATGGTCCGGAGCCGATGGGGCGGACTGGCGGTCTTGGGATTGGTGGTGCTGGCGGTGGCGTACCGAGGTCACACGCTGCTTGAGCATCCGGAAATCTACCAACGCTCGGTGCTGGACCTCTACCTGACGGAGGACCGCGAGGGCGTCTTGTCGTACATGGGGGGGCTGTACACCAACTTCATCGCCCGCTGTCCGCCGCTGCTGTGCGGGTTGCTGCTCGGTTATGTTGCCTCAACCCATTGGGAAACGCTGCAACGCTGGCTGAAGCGTCCCGGTGTTTCGGAGGGGTTGGGGCTGGTGGCCTTGGGAACGTTGGCGTTCATCTTCAGCTTTGAAACGTATGTTCCTTCGGAAGGCAATCCGGGCTGGAGCGATGCCGCGCACTTCCGCTACATCCTGTTGGGCCGTCCGCTCACTGGACTCGCCATCGCGGTGTTGGTCACCCTGCTGATCGCCAGCGTGCGGCTGCGCGGGTTGCACCGCCTGCTCGGCCACAAGGCGTGGTTCCCGGTCGCTCAGGTTTCGTATTCGATGTACCTCTTCCACCCGCCCTTCCTCTTCCTCAGTTTTGTTCTGCTGCATGGCAACCGTCCGGTGGCCTCGCTCCATCTTGGGGACGTGTTCGCCGTGATCGGCTTGGGCACGGCCCTCTGCTTTGCGTTCGGCTGCCTCACCTTCGTCCTCCTCGAACGCCCCTGCCAGCACTGGGTTCGGCGGCGCACCTCCGCCACTCAAAGTACCTCAACAACCAACACACCCTCGCCCCGCTCTCGCTAGAGCAGTTTCGGCGGATTCGCACCCGCTTGTCATTCCCGCGTAGGCGGGAATCCAGCAAGGGTCTGAAGCTCTTCTGGATTCCTTCGCAGGAGTCCCGCTCATCCGCTCCGCTCCGCCCGGAATGACGATCTTGCATCTGCGATTATTGCAGAAAATGCTCTAACCAGCGAATGCCGCTCCAACTCCCTGCATCCCAGCAGGGATTTCCGGAACAATCTCTCTGTCCTGTAAAGAAAAAACGAAGAAAGCCGATGTAAGAAGGGACTAGGAATGTCCTTTTTTCGTTGGATGCGAACAAAACTTCTCAAAATATTGAGGCTCTTGCCCTTGCTTGTTCTGCCACTATTCCAGACAGTGCAGGCCCAAGGTCAAAATGGAGGTTGTGCCATCAGCCCGGAAGCGGCAAGTTTCAAGACCAACCAAGAGTGGAACAATATTGCCCGTAAAAGGCGCTCATGTGCTGATGGTTCAGGAAGGTCTTCTGGTGCCAACGGATTCAGCCGCTCATCAGGGCCGCAAGGAGGTCAGCTTTCAGAGCCGTGGCTGGAACTTCCCAGCCTCCCCATCTTCAGCCTCGGAGTGGGACCGGTTTTCCAATTCTCTCCGTCAGACAGCAACATCTACGGACTCCGCATCAATGTGGGCTACGGCACCAACGAGGAGGTCTGGGGGCTTGATGTGGGAACTATCAACTCAACCACTTCGGCTTACGGACTCCAGATAGGGGGATGGAACAAAACAGAGACTTTCTACGCTATTCAAGCTGGACTGGTCAATTCAGCCTCGTCTGCCTACGGCCCCCAGCTTGGCATCTGGAACTACACGGAACGGATCGCCGGACTCCAAGCAGGACTGTTCAACTCCGCAGCTTCCGCGACGGGACTTCAACTGAGCGGGTGGAATGAAGCAAGTGAGGTGCTGGGACTCCAACTAGGCGGGATGAACGAAGCTGGAAATGTCACAGGGTTTCAGTTCAGCCTTTGGAATGCGGCAGAAAAGATCAGTGGGTTGCAGTTGGGACTGATCACTCCAGGGGTGGGGTTTGGGCTGCTCCCCAGCCTTTGGAATGAAGCGGGGCAAGCGTCAGGACAGGTGGGGCTCCGGAACGTGGCCGATTCCGCCTACTTTTTTCAAATCGGGGGCGCGAACACGGCAACGGCAGCGGCTTATGGATTCCAGATCTCCCCGTTTTACAATCGGGCGAGCGCACTCTACGGGATTCAGCTTGGAGCGGTCAATGTGGTGACGGGAAGTCTGAATGGCCTCCAAATCGGGCTGCTCAATTTCAGCAGAGGCCGGGGAGGTTTGTCCTTCTCCCCCTTGATCAACCTTGGCTTCTGATACGGTTCCCTCTGAAAATCGCCCCCCAAAGCTTCAGTCCCCTTGACCAAAGGATTATTATTGTTTAGACTTTGTTTAAACAACACTGGAGGTACAAATGACAGAAGCCGTCTTATCGCTCAAGTATTGGGGCAACAACCTTGGGGTGCGCCTGCCCGTGGCCGTTGCGACCAAAGCCCGTTTGCATGCGGACCAGCAGGTGCGTCTTTCTGTCGAGGAGGGGCGGGTTGTGCTGACCCCCTTGCAGGAAGAGCCGTCCGACCTTGAGAAACGGCTGGCCCGCTTTGATCCGGAGCGTCACCGAGGGGAGGTCATGGCAAGCGACCGCCAAGGGGCAGAACGGTGGTGAGCGGCTCCCAAGCTCAGGCCGCTGACCCCGGCTGGGTACCGGATCGTCAGGACGTGATCTGGATTGACTGCAACCCGCAGGCAGGGCGTGAGATGCGGGACGTGCATCCGTTTGTGGTGTTGTCCCCACAAGCGTTCAATGACCGCACTTCGCTGGTGATTGGACTCCCCATGACCACCGCCGGGTACAATGCAGACAATCCCTTTGCCGTCGTCGCCGGAGTCGCCGAAGGGAGGAAATCCGGCAAGACCAGCTATGTACTTTGCCACCAACCCAAGTCCTTCGACTGGAGAATCCGCAGCGCCTCGCCCCACCCCGCCCAGCGTTTAGACGATGTTCCTTTCGCCCAGGTCTGCGAAATCCTCAACCAGATTGTGCAGTTGGCGTAAACCCAACCGAGTTGGGGATTGTCCCTGACGGAGGGTTTGTCACATTTCCGGATTGCGAATCCTGTCCGGTTTCGTAGCCTGCTTCCATTTGCTCCCTTTTCTTTGACAGGAACTCTATGAAAGCCGCCGTTTGTCGTGAGTTCGGACAGCCCCTTGTGATCGAGGAGGTTGAACTCGCCCCACCGCAATCCGGAGAGGTGCAGGTCAAGCTCGCTGCCTGTGCGATTTGCCACAGTGACATCCTCTACGCCGAAGGCGCGTGGGGCGGGACACTGCCCGCCGTGTACGGACACGAAGCTGCCGGAGTGGTGGAGGCCGTTGGTGCCGGAGTGAGCGGGGTACAGCCCGGCGACCATGTGCTGGTCACGCTGATCCGCTCTTGCGGCACCTGCCACTATTGCTGTCAGGGCGAGCGGGTGCGTTGCGAAAGCACCTTCCCGCTGGACGAGCAAAGCCCGCTCCGAGCCACTAATGGGCATCCCATCGTCCACGGACTCCGCACCGGAGCCTTTGCGGAAGCGGTGGTCGTGGACTCCTCACAGATCGCACCGATTCCCACGGAAGTTCCAATGGATGCGGCCTCGCTGTTAAGTTGCGGGGTGATCACCGGATTCGGTGCAGTCGTGAACACGGCGCAACTGCAAGCGGGGAGCAGCGCGGTGGTCATCGGCACAGGCGGAGTGGGCTTGAACAGCGTGCAGGGCGCGGCGATTTCCGGAGCGTCGCGGGTGATCGCGCTCGACCTTTCGGATGCGAAGCTGGAAGCCGCCCGCACGTTTGGCGCGACCCACACCGTCAACGTCGGCAAGGAAAACGTGCAGGAGGCGGTTTTCGGACTGACGGACGGACGCGGGGCCGATTACGTTTTTGTCACGGTTGGTGCCAAAGCTGCCATCGAGCAGGGCTTCGGATTGCTCCGGAAGGGCGGGGCGTTGGTGATCGTCGGCATGACCGCCGATGGCGTGATGATCGAGTTCGACTCCTGCGCCTTTGCCGGAGTTGAGCAGCGCCTGCTCGGCAGCAAGATGGGGTCCACCCGGTTGACGGCAGACATCCCGTGGTACGTCTCGCTCTACCAGCAGGGGCGGCTCAAGCTTGACGAACTGATCTCGGGACGCTATCCGCTAGAGCGGATCAACGAAGCGATTGCCGATGTGAACCAAGGCGATGCCCTGCGCAACGTCATCGTTTTTTAAGCGGGAAAACATGACCACACGCGATCTTGACATCCACAGCATCGAGACTTTCAGCAACCAGACGGTGGCGCTGGTGCGGGTGCGCACCCGTGATGGTTCGGAGGGCTGGGGGCAGGTGGCTCCCTACCATGCAGACATCACTGCCCAGGTGGTGCATCGGCAGATTGCGCCCCATGCGCTGGGTCGGGACGCGCTGGACATCGAACGTCTGGTGACAGAAATTCCGGAGCGCGAACACAAGTTTCCCGGCTCCTACCTGCGGCGGGCGCTGGCGGGGCTGGACACGGCGCTGTGGGACTTGTGGGGCAAGCTGGAGGGCAAGCCCGTTTGCTCGTTGCTGGGGGGCTACCCAAGGCCGTTCCGGGTCTATGGCTCCAGCATGAGCCGGGCGATCACTCCGGAAGCGGAGGCGAAGCGTCTGGCGCGGTTGCGGGACGAGTGCGGTTACGATGCCTTCAAGTTCCGCGTGGGCAAGGAGTGCGGCCACGACGAGGACGAATGGCCCGGACGCACCGAGGCGATTGTCCCAGCGGTGCGCAAGGCGGTGGGCGACGAGGTGGCGTTGCTCGTGGATGGCAACAGCGCCTACACTCCGGAAAAGGCGATTGCGGTGGGGCGGTTGCTGGAGGATCACGGCATTTGCCATTTTGAGGAGCCGTGTCCGTATTGGGAATTGGAGTGGACGAAGCAGGTCACGGACGCGCTCAGCCTCGATGTCACCGGAGGCGAGCAGGACTGCGATTTCACGATCTGGCGGCACATGATCGAAATGCAGGCGGTGAACGTGGTGCAGCCGGATGTGTGCTACCTCGGTGGCCTTGTGCGCACCCTCAAGGTCGCTGAAATGGCGCGAGAGGCCGGATTGCCCTGCACTCCGCATTCCGCCAATCACTCGCTGGTGACGGTCTTCACGCTGCACCTGATGGGGGCACTGGAAAATGCCGGGCCTTACGTCGAGTTCTCCATTGAGGGCACGGACGACTTTCCGGAGCAGGACAGCATCTATCAGCCCGCGCTGGTCGCTGTGGACGGCAAGGTGCAGATTCCAGAAGCACCCGGCTGGGGGGTGGAAATCCAGCCGGAATTTTTGGAACGGACCCAGCATCAGGTCAGCACTCTGGACTGAAGACGGCCAATTGCGGTTGTCCTCCGTATGCTGAATTGGAGACTTCTCGTTCGTGCTGAGCTTGTCGAAGCATGGACGGGTTCGCCCTTCGGCAGGCTCAGGACGAACGGAAACTTTCCAAACAAGCCAAATCAGTTATTCACGATCATCCCACCATCGGAATCGCTATGAAAATCAAGGATCTGAAAACCTTTGTGGTCGGCACGCCTCCGCCGCATCTGGGCGGGCGCTACTTCGTGTTCCTCAAGCTCGTCACGGACGATGGCATCGAGGGCGTGGGCGAGGTTTATTGTGCCACCTTCGGCCCGCATGTGATGGCGAAGATGGTCGAGGACGTGTTCGAGCGGCATGTCGAGGGCATAGATCCGTTCCGTATCGAAACCCTCTGGCGGCAGGTGTACGGACGCGGCTACACCCTGCGTCCGGACGTTTCGCTGATGGGGGTGTTGAGCGGGCTGGAAATGGCGCTCTGGGACATTTGCGGGAAGTCCGTGGGCAAGCCCGTGTACGAGCTGCTCGGCGGGCGCGTTCACGAAAAACTGCGCTCCTACACTTACCTCTACCCGAAAGCCGGAACCGTCTATGACGACGGCCCGAACGTGTACAACGATGCGGACCTTGCCGCTGAAGCCGCCGCCGAATGTGTGGCGCAGGGCTTCACGGCCATCAAGTTCGACCCTGCTGGGCCGTACTCGGCCTTCGACCCGCGCCAGCCCTCATTGGAGGCGATGGACCGCTCAGAGTTGTTTTGCAAGCGACTCCGGGAGGCGGTTGGTTCCAAGGCGGATTTGCTGTTCGGCACGCACGGGCAGTTCACGCCGTCGGGCGCGATCCGTCTGGCGCGGCGGCTGGAGCCTTACGATCCGCTCTGGTTTGAGGAACCCACGCCTCCGGAGCGTCCGGAAGAAATGGCCAAGGTCGCCCGCCAAACGCGCATTCCGGTGGCCACCGGGGAGCGGCTGACGACTAAGTACGAATTCGCCCGTGTGCTGGAAACCGGAGCCGCCTCGATCCTGCAAATGGCGCTGGGGCGTGTTGGCGGCCTGCTGGAAGCCAAGAAGATTGCGGGCATGGCCGAAGCGTTTTATGCGCAAATCGCCCCGCATCTCTACTGTGGCCCGGTTGAGGGCGCGGCGAATCTCCACCTCAGCGCGTGTTCTCCGAACTTCCTCATCCTCGAAAGCATCCAGCGCTGGGAGGGCTTCCACGCCGAAATCCTCAAAACGCCGATCCGCTGGGATTCCGGATACGTGATCCCGCCCGCCGAACCCGGACTTGGCATCGAACTCAATGAAGACGTGGCCCGCGCCCACCCCTACTCCGGCACCGAACTGCACCTTGAAATGGCGGACGCGCCGATTTTGTAATTCTTTGAGGCGGGTTGTCTGAAAATCACGATTTGCCTTTGTCCCTTTTGGTAGATACCATGAAGTATCTATCAATCAAGAGGCAACGATGGACACAGCAAAGCTTTTTATGAACGGACGCAGTCAAGCGGTTCGGCTTCCCAAGGAGTATCGCTTTGAGGGACGTGAAGTGTACATCAAGAAAACCCCCGAAGGAGTGCTACTGACTCTGAAGGAACAATCCGTCTGGGAAACTTGGGCAAAGAACCTGCTGAAGTACGAAGAGCCTTTCATGGCTGAAAGGAACCAGCCTGCCGAACCACAACATCGCCCGGAATTGGATGCGCTATTTGACTGACACGAATATCTGCATCTATGTGATGAACGAACGCCATCCCGAAGTTGTTCGGAAGTTCAGTGGGGTGTCGATCGGAGAGATTGGGGTTTCTGCAGTTACGATTGCCGAACTTCAATACGGTGTGGCAAAAAGCGGGAATCCGGAGAAGAACCCGCGACGCCTCAACGAGTTTCTCGTTCCCTTTGAAATCCTGCCTTTTGGCGTGGAGGCCGCTCGAATCTACGGAGAATTGCGCACTCGATTGGAACGATCTGGAAGGCCAATTGGCCCACTGGACCAGATGATAGCCGCTCATGCGCTCAGTGAAAATCTGGTACTCGTGACCAACAACGTCCGGGAATTTCAGCGCGTGGAGGGTTTGAAGCTGGAGAACTGGATGGCCTGAACGTCAGAGCGGAAAGATCAGGCAGGTGGTGGTGCCGTGGGCGAGCAGTTTCCCGGAGGCGTCGAGCAGTTGGCCTTCGGCGGTTCCGGTGCGGCGGCCCACATGGATTGCGGTGCCCACCGCCCGCACGGGGCCGGTCTCGGTGGTGATGGGCCGCACGAGGTTGACCTTCAATTCAAGGGTGGTGTAGCCCACACCTGCGGCGCACAGCGTCTGCACCGCGCAGGCCATCGCCGAGTCGAGCAGGGTGCAGGCGTAACCGCCGTGGACCGTGCCAATCGGGTTGTAGTGCTTCAGCTCCGGAGTGCCCTCGAACACCACCTTTCCGGCTTCTGCCTCAGTCACGCCAAAGCCAATCGTTTGCGCCATCATCGCTTGAGGCAGGCGTCCGTCGGCGATGCGCTGCATGAACTCCAGCCCGGAGATGGACTTCAGCAGTTCGACCGGAGGGGTATGATCAGGAGAGGTGGAATCCATGATGGTCTTGTGAAAAGTGGAATCAACTGTGGAGCATCCGCAGTTTGCTTTCAAAGTCCTCGCGGTTGACGTAGCATCCGGACATGCGGCGGCGACCTTGGAACTCGCCACGTCCGTGCAACACCCGCCAGTTGTTGAAGACAAGCATTTCGCCGGGCGCGAGCAGGTGCCGCCACTGGAGTTGCGGATCGTTCAACAAGGTGTCGAAGGTTCGGAGGGCTTCGTAAAACGCGGCCATCTCGTTGTCGGGTAGCCGGAACGGGGCGCGATCGTAGTTGTTGAAGGAGACCTGCGCGACTTCGCCATTCAAGCCGAGCCGCAGGATCGGACGCTGTGCCCGCAGATGCACGCCGTCGCCGAGGTAGTGCCCCGGAACGTGGACTTGCGTGAGCGTCCGATAGACTTCCGGAGCCTCCGCTTGCACCCGACGGGTGACTTCCAGCCCATCCACCATGATCGAATCCCCGCCCACCGCATCATAACTGAGGCAGAGCAACATCTGAATTCCGGGGGCATCGTGGCTGTAGGTGCCGTCCGTGTGGGGTCGCACCTCTCCGGGAGAAAACGCAGAATCAGCCATTGCTTCGTTCGCCTCAAAATCCCAAGCCCCGCCAAAGATCGTCTCCCGCACATAGCCGATTTGCCGGGCCAGTCGTTCCACCGACCGCACTTCTCGCGGACAGTCAGCGATGAGTGCAAAGCCGTACTGCGCAATTGTCTCCAGCCCTTTCCGCAGGCCCGCATCATCTTGCACGACCTCGGAGTAGTTCAGGCGGATCATCTCCGTAGTCAGCGTGGTGCCATCCCACAAGCACGGACTTTGTGATGCAGGCGCGGCTTCCGGCTCGGCAAAAACGTGCAGGAACTCGGCGGTGTAGCAGGACGGCTCTTGGGCTTCGGGCCAGCGCACGACGAGGCTGGCTCCGTCGGCGGACAACTCTGCGGATTCGGGCTGCACATCGGGAGTTACTCTGGCGGTGAACACTTCGCGCTGGGCGGTGCGCGGGTCGTAGCTGTCCGGGTCGGTGGCATGGTCGCGGAGCCAAAAGTAAGGAAAGCGCGAGCTTTGGCCATCGGACCAGTCCACGACGAGGGCATCGGATTCTTGGTGAAGTTGGGTGAGTTGGGTCATCGTTTGAGTGTGGCGAGGGTTCAGGAAGTTTTTGTGAGCAGACGATCCAGCAGGCGATCCGGAAGGATCCGCGTGAGGACCGCGAACAGGTATGTCGGAAAAGTGACGGGGTAGCGGATTTGCGGCACCGGATTTTCGATGGCGTGGATCACACGCTTCGTTACTGCCGAAGGGGGAAGCGTGAAGGGTTGTGCCGCGCCTTCCTTACGGAGCCGAGCCAAGGTTTTTTCGTAGTGGGAACGGTGGACGCTGGATTCCACGTCAATGTTTTCCTCAAACGCCTTGAGGCTGTTTGGGCGCATTTGGGTAAGGATCGGGCCGGGTTCGATGAGCGCGAGGTGAATGCCCGTGCCTTCCAACTCCAAGCGCAGCGTGTCCGTGAGTCCTTCCAGCGCGAACTTGCTGGCGACATAAGCCCCCCGGTGCTTGAGGGCGATGAAGCCGAGGATCGAGCTGTTCTGGAGGATTCGTCCGCTTCCCTGTTTGCGCATCACTGGAATCACAAGGTTGGTCAATTCGTGCCAGCCAAACAGGTTGGTCTCGAACTGCTTGCGGAGGACATCACGGCTGAGGTCTTCCACTGCTCCGGGCTGGGCGTAGGCACCGTTGTTGAACAGCACATCCAACCGTCCCCCGGTGTGTTCCAAGGTCTGCTCAAAGCCGCTCCGGATAGAGTTTGAATCCGCGAGGTCAAGTTGGAATGACGTCAAGCCCTCTTTCCGAAGCTGCTCCACATCCTGCGTCTGGCGTGCGGTAGCGATGACGGTGTGTCCACGCTGCTGGAGCGTGACTGCCGCATCGTATCCGATCCCGGACGAGCAACCAGTGATGAGAACGGTTTTCGGGGACATCGCAGATTGTCAGAGTTTGAGCAGGTCTTGCATCATCCGGGAGGATCCTGCGGTGAGGCCACCATCCACCATGAGGCTGGCTCCGGTGATGAAGGCGGCATCCTCCGAAGCGAGAAACGCAATCGCTGCCGCCACGTCTTCCGGCTGCCCCACCCGTCCGAGCGGATACCACGAGGCCAGCCGCTCAAAGTGGTCAGGCCGGGCGGCTTGGCGGTGACGATGCACGGGCGTTTCGATGGTTCCGGGCAGTACGGCGTTGCAGCGGATTCCCTGCGGGCCGCACTCGACCGCGACATTTTGCATGAGTGAAACGAGTCCGGCTTTGGCTGCGCTATAGGCGGGGTTGCCCAAAGCCTGCACCGCATTGGCGGAGGCGACGTTGACAATGCTTCCCCGCGTTTTCAAAAGCTCCGGGAGGGCAAGCCGCGTTAAGCAGTAGTGTGCGGTGAGGTTGAGGTCCACCTCCTGCCGCCATGCTTCCGGAGTGAGGCTGTCCAGATTTTCGTGGGTCGAGACTCCCGCGTTGTTGACGAGAACATGCAGCGAACCCAGCGCGTTGCGGACTTTGGAAAACATGGCTTCCAGAGCGGTTTCGTCCAGTAGGTCCACCGCGAAAAACTGGGCCGTGGCTCCGGATTTCTGGAGTTCGGCGAGGGTGGCGTTTCCCGCTTCGGCATTGCGGTCCAAAAACGCGACGACCGCGCCTTCCTGCGCCAACCGCTCACAAGTGGCCCGACCGATTCCGGAGGCCCCCCCCGTGATCAGCGCATTCTTTCCCGCAAAGCGTTTCATGCGGTGTTGCCGAATTCCTGACGCACCTGAGCGGTGTGGGCACCGAGTGCGGGGATGCCCTCCAGTGCCGGGGACTGTCCGTTGACGAGCGGCCCGGAAGCCGGGATTTCTGCGGGGCCAGTCGGGGTTTCCACGGTGGCGCGGCGCAAATGCGGATGCGCGGAAAGCCCCGCCATGTCGTTCAGTTCGCCATAGGCGGTGTCGGACTCCAGCAGGCGCGCAATCATTTCCTCCCGTGTGCAGGACGCAAAAACGCGACTGATGCGCTCTTCAAGCTCCGGGCGGTTCTGGACGCGCACGACGTTGGTGCAGAAGTGTTCGTCCTCGGCGAGTTCCGGTTGGCGCAGCACGAGTTCGCAAAACCTTTTCCACTCGCGGTCGTTCTGGATGGAGATGAGCAAAGGCGCTCCGTCCTGAGTGGTGTACACGCCATAGGGTGCAATCGAGGGGTGTCGCAGACCCACGCGCTTGGGTGCTTTGCCCCCGTAATCGTGGTGCATGAGCGGCACGGTCATCAAGTCCGCAAGCACGTCGAAGATGGACACCGAAATGTCCCGACCTTCTCCACTGATCCCACGGGCAATCAGGGCTTCCAGAATGGCTTCGTAAGCGACCATCCCGGTGGTGATGTCGCCAATCGAGACGCCCACGCGCCCCGGTGACTCCGGAGCACCCGTGACCGAGGCAAGGCCGCTTTCCGCCTGCACGAGCAGGTCGTAGGATTTGCGGTCGCGGTAGGGTCCGGTTTCGCCGAATCCGGAGATGCTGCAGGTGATGAGCTTGGGGTTGCGACGGCGCAGTTCCTTCAAGTCTAGCCCCATGCGGCTAAGCGCACCGGGCTTGAAGTTCTGCACCAGCACGTCCGCCTGCTTCAGAATTCGTAGGACGAGTTGGAAGTCCTCCGAATCCTTGAGGTTGAGCGTGATCGATTCCTTACCCCGATTGAGCCAGACGAAGTAGGAACTCTCGCCGTGGATCACGCGGTCATAGCCCCGCGCAAAGTCGCCTTCGGGCCGCTCGACCTTGAGGACTCGCGCCCCAGCGTCGGCGAGTCGGCAGGTGCAAAGCGGGGCCGCCACAGCTTGCTCCAGGGCAAGCACCAGAATTCCGTTCAGGGGTTTCATTTGAATGAGTTGGGAGTGAAAAGAACAAGGGGCATCCGTTTCGGTCCGCCTCGAAACATTCTAGGTCGAATCCGGGGGGAAGTCAGGCGAAATCCGGCGTTCCGGATTGAAAACCCGCCACTTTACTGTGGCCCGTCCAGCGTTGCAAAAGCTTCACGCACCCAGCCGAGTTGGGCATCTCGCAGGAAGCCATAGTTGTAGAACGCGACTCCGGAGGGGTTCAGCGAACGCAGCGACTGGACGGCGGCAAGCACATCGGCTTGGCTGGCAAGATCAGGGGGTGACGGACGCAGCACGAAGCTCAAATCGGCTGCATCTCCCACGCGGTTCCGGACATCCCAGGAATCCTCAAGGATTTCGGCAGGCCCGGGCTGGTAGGCGCAGGAGTCGAGGCCGTCCGCGACTTGGGCCAAGCCGGCAAGGTCGTGCCCCTCAATCCAGCATCCGGCGGTGGGGCGCTGCACGGTGAGGATGACGCGCAGTTGCACTCGTTGGGGCAGGACGTCCCGGATTTCCCGGATGAGGTTCGTGACCACGCGGCCCCGCATGTGATGGTATGCAACAAGGTCGGGTTCGGCCAGCAAGTCCGCCGCCAGCCACGGCTGGGCCAAATGCCCGCCCGGAGCCAGGGGTTCGGCGAGAAAACGTTCCAGCCGGGAACGGATCCAGCCCTGAAGCGCGGCCATGTTGATGCCGTCCTTGCGGCCTTCCGCACAGGTTGCTTCCGAGAAGCAGAGCGCGAGCAGGTGTTCCGCCCATGCGTTCAACGGCACCAGCGCGAATTCGTGGTGGTAGCCATGCGCGTAGGGCAGCCAGCCGGGAGTTTCAAGGGCGATCGTGGAAACGGCTTCGTGGCGGGCGATGTCGCAACAGAGCGTGATGAGGTAGTCCCGGGCTTCAGGAAAGGCTGGGCAGAGGCTGTAGAAGTAGGGATCGCCAAAGGCGTTTTGCGTGCAGAATTGCGGATGCGCCTGCCCCAAGCGTGTGTTGTGCAGGCCGACGGTCCACGCGGTGAGGTTAAGTCCGGGGCCGAAGGTTTCCCAGCTTTGGAAGAGGTCGAGTTCGCCCACGAGCGAATTGGGTTGCGGCTGGAGCAGGTCATAGCGCGGGAGGTCCGGCTGGAAGTAAACCGTGCCGTCTTCCGGGAAGTAAACCCGCCGTTTTGGGGCGCGAGGGCGCAGGAATTTTCCGGCATGGTAGCTGGCGGCAAGGGCCACCGTGTTGGCGCCAAGGTCGCGCATTTGGGCAAAGGCGTTTTCCGGGCCTTCCTCCAGCACATCCCAGGCGTAGGCGAAGAGGGTTTTTTGCATCAGCTCTTTTCGGGTCAAGTCGGATTTGGGTAAACGTTCCCCCTTTTCGTATCCGCTTCTCTTGTCATGCGCAAGTCGCCTTTGTGACGCGCCTCCTGAAATGACTTGATTGCGCAGGGGGGCTGTGACACTTTGATGCTTTCCAAAGATGGGACCACAGTCACAGACACAACAACAAAAACGAGGGATCATGGGAAATCTGGTTGAAAACTACATCAACGGTGCCCGCAAAGCCAGCCCCGGAGGCGCGACTCAGGACGTTTACAATCCGGCAACCGGTGCGGCCATCGCCCAAGTCACCATGTCCACAGCGGTGGATGTGGATGCAGCGGTGGCAGCCGCGAAGGAGGCGTTTCCGGCATGGCGCGACACGCCGCCTGTCAAGCGGGCGCGGGTGATGTTCGCCTTCAACCAAGTGTTGCAGGCCAACACCGATAAAATCGCCGAGACCCTGACCCGCGAACACGGCAAGACCTTTGAGGACGCGAAGGGCGAAGTGATCCGAGGCATTGAGGTGGTCGAGTTCGCCTGCGGCATTCCGCAGTTGCTCAAGGGCACCTTCAACGAGCAAATCGCCACGGGAGTGGATGCCCATTCGGTGCGGCAGCCGCTGGGCGTGGTGGCAGGCATCACGCCGTTCAACTTCCCGGCGATGGTGCCGATGTGGATGTTCCCCATCGCCATCGCCTGCGGATGCACCTTTGTTCACAAACCCTCCGAAAAAGACCCCAGCGCCTCGCTGCTGATGGCGGACATGCTCAAGGAAGCCGGACTGCCCGATGGCGTGTTCAACGTCGTGCAGGGCGGCAAGGAGGCGGTGGATGCGCTGCTTGACCATCCAGACGTGCAGGGCATCAGCTTTGTCGGCTCCACTCCGGTGGCCGAATACATCTACCAGCGCGGCACCCACAGTGGCAAGCGTGTGCAGGCGCTCGGCGGTGCGAAGAACCACATGGTTGTGCTTCCGGATGCCGATCTCGACCAAGCCGCCGATGCGCTGATGGGCGCGGGCTACGGCTCGGCGGGCGAGCGTTGCATGGCGATTTCGGTCGCGGTTCCGGTGGGCGAGAAGACTGCCGATGCGCTCATGGAGCGGCTGGTTCCGAGGGTCAAGGACTTGCGCGTGGGTTCCGGCATGGAACCGGGCATGGAAATGGGGCCGCTGATCACCCGCGAGCAGCGTGACCGCGTGGCTTCGCTCGTGCAGAGCGGAGTGGACCAAGGCGCGGAACTGCTCGTTGACGGGCGCGGTCTCGTGGTTTCGGGATGCGAAAACGGCTTCTTCATCGGCGGCTGCCTCTTTGACCGGGTGGGCACCGACATGGAGATTTACAAGCAGGAGATCTTCGGTCCCGTGCTTTCCACCGTGCGGGTGGAGAGCTACGAGGACGCGATTGCGCTCATCGAAGGCAACGAGTACGCGAACGGTACGGCGATCTTCACTCGCGACGGTGACGCCGCCCGCGATTTTGTCAACCGCATTCAGGTCGGCATGGTCGGGGTGAACGTCCCGATTCCGGTTCCTGTCGCCTACCACAGCTTCGGAGGCTGGAAGCGGTCGCTCTTCGGGGACTACCACATCTATGGCCCGGAGTCGGTCCACTTCTACACGCGGCTCAAGGCTGTGACCTCGCGCTGGCCTGCGGGCATCAAGGAAGGGGCGGTCTTCAATTTCCCGATCCTCACCTGATCCTTTCCGGACGGCGAGGCGCAGGCGTCGCCCTCCGGAGAAATTCGTCAATCGTCACGATCAACAAACCCTCGTGCTGCACGTCGGAAGGAACTGAATGGAATTTGTCACCACTACGGACCTCATTCCCCTCGTCCCGGAACTGATCCTGCTCGGTACCGCCTTTGTGGTGTTGCTGCTGGATTTGTTTGCTCCGGGTTCACAACGCACGACCTTGGCGGTGACGACCATCGTGGGTTTCGGGATCGCGCTCATTGCCGAATTCCAGCTGCTCGGTTCGGGCGCGACCGGGTTCTACGGCACGGTGGTGGCGGACGGGTTTTCCATCCTCTTTGAGGCACTTTACCTTGTCATCGGCATCCTCACGGTTTTCCTTTCCCTGCATTACCTTGACGAACACGGCATCGGCTTCGGCGAGTACTATGTGCTGCTGATCAGTGCAGTGGTGGGGATGATGTTCATGACCTCCAGCCTAGAACTGCTGGTGATCTTCATCGGTTTGGAGATCATGTCCATTTCGAGCTACATCCTCGTCGGCATCCGCCGCCGGGTGCCGCAGTCCAACGAGGCCGCGCTGAAGTATTTGCTGCTCGGAGCGTTCTCGACCGGATTTTTGCTCTACGGCATTTCCCTGCTTTACGGGGCCACGGGCAGCATCCGCATTCCGGAAATCGTCGCCGCTCTGCAGGAGCCGGGGGCGTTGACGAATCCGCTCGCCATCATCGGGGTCGCGCTCGTCATCATTGCAATGGGCTTCAAGGTCGCAGTGGTGCCGTTCCACATGTGGACGCCAGACGTGTACTCCGGGGCGCCCACGCCGGTGACGGCGTTTCTTTCCGCAGCCGCCAAGGCGGCGGGATTTGCCGTGCTTGTGCGCGTTTTGCTCACGGGCATCCCGCTTGCGGCGGAACACTGGGAGCATCTGCTCTGGGCGATTGCCGTGCTGACCATGACGGTCGGCAACGTGATGGCGCTCATGCAGAGCAGCGTCAAGCGCATGCTCGCCTATTCCTCGGTCGCCCACGCGGGGTACGTCATGGTCGCCGTAGTGGTGGGAACTCCGGCGGCCCTCAGCAGTGTGATCTTCTACTCCTGCGCCTATGCCGTGATGGGCACGGGCGCGTTCGGAATCCTGACCGTTCGGCACTTCGGCAAAACTCCGGATTCCTACGACGACCTTGCCGGATATGCCAAGCACAAACCCTTCTTGGCGTTTTTGATGAGCCTCTTCATGCTCTCACTGATTGGGCTTCCGCTCACCGGAGGGTTCATTGGCAAATTGCAGATTTTTCAAGCAGCCTTGGAGGAAGGCTGGGTGTGGTTGACCGTCATCGGCCTGCTGAACAGCGCACTGTCGGTGTACTACTACCTGCGGGTGGTGGTGTACCTCTACATGCGCGAAGGCTCGGTCCCGGACGGTGCGGTTTCAGAGGCGGCAGAATCGCCGGGGTTTGCGCTCACCGGACTGGTGGGAGCGGCAACAGCGGTGGTGTACCTTGGCGTGTTTCCGCAGGTGTTGCTGGAACTCGCGGCCCATTCCGTGTCCACGCTTTTCTAGCAAAAGCCCCTTCCTTCCGAAGTCTGCGTCACCGGAATCCGCCTAGCGGGTTCCCCCCTGATCACGCTTCTTGCATTTCGCCCCCATGCGCGATAGACGGTGCAGTGGCTTCAGCCTGATCGAGGTGATGATCGTTGTGGTGATCATCGGTATCCTCGCCGCCTTGGCTTATCCCAGCTTGGAGGGCTACCTCCAGCGCACACGCCAAGCCGAGGCCAAGACCAACCTCAGTGCCCTCTACACCGCGCAGAAGATCTACTTCGCCACCAAGCGGACCTACGCCAGCAACCTGAGTGACCTGGACGTGCAGTTCGAAACCGGAGGCGAGGTCGTGTACTCCTACACCTTGACCGCCACCGCCACCACCTTTGTGGCGACGGCAACCGGAAATCTGGACGATGATGCGGCGCTGGACACTTGGACCATTGACCAAGGCAAAACCCTCACGAACACGGTCAACGACCTCACGGCGGAGTGAAGCCGCCGGGCGGCCACCGCTCAAGTGGGGGCTGACGCTGCTGACGCTGTTCGTGCTGAACGCCTGCACGACCGGGCAAATCACCCACTACCCGCCCACGCAGGGCAAGCCCTTCACGGGCATCACCGCCCTCTTCATTGACCGCTTCCGGGGAGAGAAGTCCAACCTCCTGCGCGATTTGCTCATCCGTGAGATCGAAGGCTCCTCCTTTTTCGAGTACCTGGAGGACTACCCGGACGCGACCTCGGAAGACGTGGCGATCATCAACGCGGAGGTGCGGGTGCTGTCCATCCGGGATGTGGACGAGTCCCGTCCCAAGACCAAGGTGGCACTGCGAGATCGTCAGGTCACGCAGGCTCAGAGTTCCGGGGAACTGGTGAAGAAGCAGGCGGTGGAGTTTGTGGAAAGCCAGCGGTCGCAAAAATACGTTCACCGCACCATTGATCTGGAGATCGGCTTTGAGTTCACCAAGCGCACCCGCAAGCAGCCCATCGCCCAGAAACGGCTGCTGGTGAGCTACCAGCAGGTGTACACGGGCGAGGACCGCATTCTGCTGATTCCAGACCCGGAGGACGAGGTCATCCGGCTGGGCGGCTTGGTGATGCGGCGTCTGGTGGATGAGATCAATCCAGTGGCCCGCGAGTACGTCGTTGACCTCGATCCGGGCACGGCTCCGGTGCCGTGGACGATGGGCTTTGTGGACTTTGGACACCCTCGCATTGTGGAGGGCATCGGCCATGCGGAAGGCGGGGATTATGCCTTGGCGATCAAGGTCTGGAACACCGTGCTTTACGCGCCCCAGCCCTTTCCGAAGCAGGATCGCTTTGAGTTCACCACCCCAGCGTATGTCGAGTTGCGCGATGCCGGAGTGCCCAAGTCCGTGATGACCAAGCTACTGCGTTTGCGCGGACAGGTGTTTGACGAAGCCGGGCTGGATATGGTGTTGCGCCAGCGGCTTTCCCGCGAAAGCGCGTACCGCTATGGCATCCTCGTCAAAGCGCACACGCGGATTCCCGGAGAGGAGGAGAAGCGCAACCAGCTTGCCGTGCATTACAACCTTGGGGTGGCACACCAACTGTCGGGGAACTTGGTGCTCGCCGCCCATCACTTTGCACAGGCCAACCTGATGCACCCGGACCCGAAGTACGCGCAGGCGTGGACCGACACGCAGGTGTGGATGGGCGACTACAACCCGCTCGACCCGATCACCGAGCAGACGATTGACGCGGCAGGGCGGCGACCCCCTCCGGAAACCGCGATGATCCGCCCGGTGCGTCTGGAGGCGCGGCAGTTGCCAAGCTCCATGACCCTTGACAAGCAAGCGGCGGGTGCGGGTTCTGCGGGGTTTAAGCCGATTGAACTGCCGCGACTCTCCAATTCAGGAGCCGGGCAGGAGGGATCGCCTCTGCAAACCGATGCAGGCGTCCAGCCGGTGCAACCGCTGACGCTGGAATAACTCCTTCTCGAAAATGATTATGCGTTGGAAAAATCTTCTTGCCGGACTGCTCGTTTGTGTTGTGGCCGGACTGCTGCACGCCCGTGAAGTGGAGGTGACGGGTTCCGCGACGATCTACAGCAACAACGTCGGCAGCGCCCGGACCCAAGCGCTCAAGAACGCCCAGCGGCAGGCCGTGGAGCAAGGAGTTGGCGTGGTGATCGACAGCAACACGCTCGCCCGCAACTACGAGGTCATCCGCGACGAAATCCTCAGCACCAGCCAGGGCTTTGTCTCCAGCTACGAAATCCTCAAGGAGGGCATCGTTGGCGGCACGGTGTACGAAGTGACGATCCGGGCCGAGGTCGAGGAAGGCAAGATCAAGGAAAGCCTCACCGCCCTGCGGATTCTCCACAAGAAGATGGGGAACAAGCGGCTGATGATCGTCTATCACAGCCAAGACCCCCACGCCCTGCCCCGCGACAACGGGGCCGTGACCACCACGCTTGGTGCTGTCCGCGAGGAGTTCAACAAGGCGGGCTTCCGGATGTTCAACGACCAGCAGATGACACGCATCTACCAAGCCGTCGAGCAGGAGGCGCTGGTGGATCGTGCGGTGGACAGCCTGCTGGCGTTGGCGCTGGACCAACAGGCGGAAATTCTGGTGCAGATGGAAATGATCGCTGGGAAGCGCGATCAGCGCGGCGGCGGGTTCTGGGCCGTCAAGACCACCCTGCGGCTGGGGATTTACGATGCCGCCACTGGACGGCAGATTGCAGACGTGGTCACGGAAGGCAAGGAACTTTCCGCCAAGAAGCCCGGAAATTACGACTGGTACCGAATGCTCGGCAAGGCCGGGGTCCGCGCCGGGGCCGAAGCCGGACGGCAGGCGATTTCCCGCATTGCCGAGTTCTACCAGAACGTGGGCGACACGGGATTTGCGTACCTGATCATCTTCCGGAACTTTTCCTTCGATCAGGAAGACGCGATCCTCGACTACCTTGAGGGCAGCCCCGGATTCCAACAACTCTCCGAACTGAAGAACACCCGGAACTACCTCGAACTCGAGCTCTTCTCGAACGAGGAAAAAAGCCGCCTGCGCCGCAAAATCCGCCGCGACTTGCGCGATCTGGACATCGAGGTCGCCACGCAGTCCGTCTCCGGCAACCGCATGGTCTTCATCAACCCGGACGCCGAGTAGCTTCTCTCATCCCCATTTGTCATTCCCGCGGAGGCGGGAATCCAGCGAGCGTCGTGCAGAAAATTCTCTAACTCACCACTTCGCCAGCAACGGCGTTCCGGCCTCTCATGGCTGTTGCAACGTAGGGAGGGGAGGGCGTGGCCCATCACTTTCCAGAGTAGAACTCCCGAACTTGCGCAACGGCGTACTCCTGCATTTCGGCGGTCAGTCCCGGATAGATGGGCAGGGCCAGCACCTGCTCGGCGGCGGTGCGGGACACCGGATAATCGTCACGGCGAGGCTGGAGATCTGCAAAGCACTCCTGCTGGTGGAAGGGGATGGGGTAGTAGATTTCAGACGCGACGTTGCGGCTTTGCAGGAATGCCCGCAACTCGTCGCGCTGCTGGGTCCGGATCACATACTGGTTGTAGATGTGGTGATTGGTGAGCCGATCGGGCCAGACGGCTTCCGGAGTACGCACGAATTCGCTGATGCCTGCTTCGGCAATTAGCCGCGTGTAGCGGTCTGCGTTTTCACGGCGTTGCGCGTGCCACGCTTCCAGCCGGGGGAGCTTGACCCGGATCACTGCCGCCTGCACGGGGTCGAGCCGGAAGTTGCCGCCGATCACCTTGTGGTGGTATTTCGGCTCGCCACCATGCACGCGCTTGATGCGCAGGGTTTTGGCAAGCTCCGGATCGTTGACGGTGATGATGCCGCCATCGCCGATTCCGCCCAGATTCTTCGTCGGAAAGAACGAGAAGGCTCCTAGGTCGCCCATGCTTCCGGCGCGTTTGGCGTTTCCGTCCAATTCGTACTCCGCACCAATCGCTTGCGCCGCGTCCTCGATCACGGCAAAACCGTGTTCCTTGGCGATTTCCAGCAACGGCTTCATGTCCGCACACTGTCCGTAGAGATGGACCGGAATCATCGCCTTCACGCGCTTGGCGTCGTCTCCCAGGCGATGCAGCGTCACGCGCACCTGTTCGGGGTCGAGGTTGTAGGAAACGGGGTCCACGTCCACAAACACCGGAGTCGCGTTGAGCCGCGCAACCACCCCGGCGGTAGCGAAGAAGGTGAAGTCCGGCACCAGCACCAAGTCGCCCGGTCCCACGTCCAGCGCCATCAGTGCCAACAGCAGCGCGTCCGTTCCGGAGGACACGCCCACTGCGTCGGCGGTGCCGCAGTAGTCGGCGATCTCACGCTCCAGCGCGTCAATTTCCGGACCCATGATGTACTGGGTCGAGGCGACCACTCGGGTCACGGCACTGAGGATTTCCTCGTGGAGTTCGTTGAGTTGAGGCTTGAGGTCCAGCAAGGGGACGCGCATTTCAGTCATGGGGTTCCGGTGGGTTGGAGTGTCGTGTGAAAGAATTCAGGAGTCAGAATTCAGGAGTTCCAAAGGAGCAAAGTTCCAAAGGGAAAAAGGAGGCCACGGAGCGCACGGATCAAAACCCATCGGTGGACCTCCGCGAAATCCGTG
>CAZQXS010000061.1:0-21542 GCA_964597275.1 uncultured Pseudomonadota bacterium
AGTCCCGCTTGCGCGGCAAGGCGTTGGGCAGGGCGGTGCAGGTTGTCGCCAAACGCGGCGGTGATCGCCCACTCCCGGAATTTTCCGCAAAGCGCCTGATCCACCAAGAGGCTGGTGCAGACCTCCGGGCTGGTGTTGATGGTGGCATCGAGCCAAGGGGAGTCCGGGATGTCTCCGGGAAAGTGGTGGTCGAACCAACGGATGCGGTTGCCCTGCTCCAGCAGTTGGGCGAGGGCGGCGCGGTTGCTGTCGAGCGAGAGGTCGAGCACGGTGATCTCGCACTCGTGCCGATCCCGGACTCGCTCCAGCAACTGGATGTCGCGCTTCACTCCGGTGACGAGTTCCGATGCCGTGGGTTCCGCCAGCCGAAGCTGATGCAGGGCGCACAAGCCGTCGGCATCGCCGTTGAAGCAGTCGATTGTTTTCACGAAAGAGTCGTGGGTTCCTTGTAAAGGACGGGCCTCATTTTTGTTGTCATTCCCGCGCAGGCGGGAATCCAGCACACACGGCCGGTTACTCTGGATTCCGGGCCTCCGCTCCGCCCGGAATGACGTGCTTGAAGCTGTTTTTCCAGAAAAGACCTGTGGGGTGAGGGGCGTTTCAGTTGGTGATCAGCACCACTTGCAGGACAAAAAACGCAACGAACAGCACGACTCCGCTGACGGTCAGCGTGGGCACATCGAGGTCAAAACCGTTCTTGGAAAACTTGGAAGGTTTTTGGGAATCAATGCGGCGTCCGGTTTGGGCAGGCGTGGGCTTGGGAAGCGGCATGGCGTGAGTGAGGCTGAGATTGGACCGACAGTGAACCTCGTGCAAATCTCAGGCCGGAACGCTCATGCTTGAAGTCCCTGCAACGTCTTGGTCCGGTTGCGCAAAAAATGATCGGCCAACACGAGTGCAATCATGTTGTCCACCATCGGCACGGCCCGTGGCAAAACACAGGGATCGTGCCGCCCCTTCGCCTGCAACTTGACCGCTTCGCCGTCGCGGGTCACGGTGTCCTGCTCAAAGTTGATGGTCGCGGTCGGTTTGAAGGCAATGCGCAGTTCCAAGTCCTCGCCGTTGGAAATCCCGCCCTGGATGCCTCCGGAGCGGTTGGTGCGCGTACGGATTTCGCCATCGCGGGACTCAAAGGCATCGTTGTGTTCGGAACCGCGCATGAGAACGGAGTCAAATCCGAGGCCGAATTCCACCCCTCGCGTGGCAGGCAGGGACATGAGGGCTTTGGCGAGGTCGGCGGTGAGCTTGTCAAAAACCGGCTCGCCGAGTCCGGCAGGCATGTTGCGGACGTGTGCCCGCACGATGCCGCCGATGCTGTCGCCCTGTTTGCGGGTTTGGTCAATGCGGGCGATCATTTTTTCGGCCATTGCGGCATCCGGACAGCGCACCACATTGGCTTCGATGTCGGCCTCCGTGACGGTGTCGCGGTCCACCTCGGCGCGAAGGTCGTGAATCTGCTCGACCCACGCCAGCACCTCCGCGCCACAGCATTCGCGCAGCAGCGACTTGGCGACCGCGCCTGCGGCCACGCGCCCAATCGTTTCGCGGGCACTGGATCGGCCTCCGCCCATCCAGTCCCGGAAGCCGAATTTCTGCTCGTAGGTGAAATCGGCGTGGCTGGGCCGGAACAAGTCCTTGAGGTGTTCGTAGGCGTGGGGGCGGGCGTCCTGATTCCAGACGAGGACCGAAATCGCCGTGCCTGTGGTGCGTCCCTCGAAGACGCCGGAGACGATTTGCGCGGTGTCGTGTTCCTTGCGCTGGGTGACGATGCGGCTTTGGCCGGGACGGCGGCGGTCCAGTTCGCGCTGGAGCAGGGCTTCATCCAAGGCCAGTCCGGAAGGACAACCGTCAATGACCACGCCCACCGCGCCCCCGTGGGATTCACCCCAGGTGGTGATCCGAAAAAGTTGTCCGAAGGAGTCGCCCATTTTTTCTTGAGAATTCAGGAGTCAGAACAAGCCACACGTTTGCTTTTGAATGAACCGCAGAGACACGGAGGACACAGAGGGTTTTTTCTGATTTTTTTCTCTGTGAACTCTGTGACTCTGTGGTGAAACACAGCCGAGTTTTTCAGAATCACGCCACCGCCTGATTGGCAGGCTCCAAGTACGACAAATCCGCCAGCGTCAACCCGCAGTCCTCGGCAATGCCGTGCAGTTCCGGCATGCCTTGCAGCGCGTCTTCCGGGCGGTGTGCGTCGGAGTTGCACAGCACCGTCACGTCGTACTCTGCCGCCAGTTCCCAAAACGGCTTCCACGGGTAGGGTTTGCGCTCGCCCTCGGAGGTGTGAATCGTCCGTTTGCGCAGTCCGTTGCCGTTGATTTCGAGGGGAATTCGGGTTTCCGCCGCCGCCGCAAGAATGTCGCGGGCGCAGGCTTCGGCCTCCACGTCCCAGCGGTCCAGACAGACCCCGTACACGTCCGGATGCGCGATGAAGGCGTAGAGTCCGGTGGCCATCATTTCCGCCAGATGGTCGCTGTAGGCTCGTAAAGCCGAGGAGCTGTTCAGTTCCGTGAATGAGTTGAGCCATTCACCCTGATAGGGGGTGTAGTGCCCGGCTCCGATCAGGTAATCGAACTGACGTTTTTCCAGCAATTCTTCCTGATAGTAGCTACGGAATTCCGGCACATCCTCGCACTCCATGCCAAGCAACACCGCGACTTCGGGAACCTCCTGCTGGGCATGTCGGACAGCGGCAACGTAATCATCCAGTTCGTCGTGCATCATGCGCACATTGTCCCAGCGATTGTCCGGAAGCGCCGCATGGTCGGACATGCCGTAAACCGTTGCGCCGCCCACCCGTGCCGCTCGCGCAAAATGCACTGCGTCGCCCTTGGCGTGTTTGCAGCGGTAGGTGTGGGCGTGGTAGTTCTTCCAGGACATGTGGGATCAACAATCGAGAGAGTTCAGCTTGGCATCCACCCCCGCAAGCCGCAATCAGAAATCACGTTGTGGACGCGCCCCGCCGTGTCCACAGCATCGTGGCCAGAAGCGCAATTCCGAAAACGGCATAGCCGGTCACCAACGGCAGCACGGTGCCGTCGAAGGCTTGGGCGATCACAAACGCCGGGGGCAGGGACACCAGCATGGACAAGGCACCAATCACAGAGGACCCCACCCCGGCAATGTGCCCCAGCGGCTGCATGGCAAGCGCGTTGAGGTTCCCGAAAATCAAGCCCTGGCAGAAAAAGGTGATCATCAGGACCGCAAGGAATCCCCAAAGCGGGGGTTCGGGCAACACCGTTTGTATCAGCAACCACGACAGCAGAGCGCCCCCCGTGAAGGTGCAGGCACTCCAGAAGGCCAGCGTGTACATCCCGAACTTCATCACCAGCTTGGCGTTGGTCAAAGAAGCCGCCCCAAAGGCCAAGGCGAGGAGGGCAAACAGGATCGGGAAATTGTCGCCTTGCCCGAAAACGTCCGCAAAAATCTGCTGGGCGTTGCTGAGGTAGGCCATGAAGGGAGCGAACAGCAATCCGGTGCAGAGCGTGTAACCGAGTGCGGCACGGATCCGGAAGATTTCGACCGCTCCTGCAAGAGTGCGACGAAAGGACAGCGGAACCCGCTGTTCCGGGGGCAGGGTTTCGCGCATCCGCACGAGGAACCAAAGCAGCAGCACCCCGCCGCTGATCAGGAACATCCAGAAAATCGCCCGCCACCCCGCCACCCACAGAATGCCTTGGCCAATCGCGGGTGCCACGGTGGGCACGAGAATGAAAATCGTCATCACAAACGACATGACCCTTGCCATCAAAGCCCCCTCAAAACGGTCCCGAACGATGGCGATGGTCACGATCCGGAAGGTGGCACTGCCGAAGCCTTGCAGAAACCGCCCGATCAGCAGCACCGTGAGGGTTTCCGAAAACAGGCAAACCGCGCTGCCGAGCAGGTAAATCACAAAACCAATCGTGATCGGGCGGCGGCGGCCCCAACTGTCGGCCAGCGGGCCGTAGAGCAGTTGGCCCAAGGCAAAGCCCATGAACATCACGATGATCACCAACTGCACGTCATTCGCATGGACGACGTTGAGATCGCGCCCGATGTCCGGAAACGCAGGCAACATGGCATCGGTGGACAGCGCCGCCTGCGACTGCATAGCGGCCACCAGCACAATGAACTCCACAAAGGCGAGTTTGCTCAGGTTGGAAGCTTGTGGTGGGGAGGCATCAGGATTGGAATGGCTCAAGGGTGTTGTTGCCTTTCGTGCAGAAAAAAATGGAAGGGCTGGCCGATGCGGGGAACGGTCATGTTGGATTACCAACATGATAGAACATCCCACCCTTGGGGTCCATAAAGGTTTGCTCTCCCGGAAAATCGGGTTAAACTGGCCTTTGATGAATTAGGAGAAGAGCAAGCATTTCCACAATGGAGAATGGCATGAACGACCTGAAGGAGTCCCGCGCATCCGCAGTGAGCGCATTACTCGAAAAGACCCTCGTCCTTCAAGACGGGGGCGACATGAGCCGTGAGGGGGTGAAGCGCATCCGGGACCAACTGATCGGCTTGGCCTCGCGGCGCGAGCTGTGGAGTGAAGCGGATTACCCCCCGCCCAACGAGGACGAGCGCCAGAACCGCTTTTTGGTGGGGCAGCATGAGAGCGGGATTTCGCTGTACCTCAACGTGATGCGTCCGGGCAAGCGCATCCCGCCCCACAACCACACCACCTGGGCCTGCATCGCCGGAGTCGAGGGCGAAGAAGAAAACACCTTCTTCGACCGTTTGGACAACAAATCGGTGCCCGGACAGGCCGAAATCAAAACCCGCGAGGTCGTCACCGTGGGGCCGGGCACAGGCGTCGCCATGCTCGGCGAGGACATCCACAGCGTCTTCATCAACGGCGAGCAGACCATCCGGCATCTGCACTTTTACGGACGTCCGCTAGAAACGCTCAACCAGCGCCTCACCTTCAACCAAGAAGCCGGAACCTGCAAGGTCATGGAACTTGGGGTCCAGACCAAGACCTCGTAAGCATGCGGTATGGCATCGTGTTCAATGACTCCCTCGTTTCTGTTGTCATTCCCGCGCAGGCGGGAATCCAGTACACACGGCCGTTTGCTCTGGATTCCGGGTCTGCGCTACGCTGCGTCCGGAATGACAGAAGGAGGTCATCCTTGACACAAGGACCACCACCGAAATGAGGATCCTCACACCAGAAGCCCTCAAGCCCCTTCTGACAACAGGTGAAGAAATTGCCCTGCTCGATGTCCGGGAGCATGGGCAGTATGGCGAAGGCCATCCGTTCTTCTCGGTCAACCTGCCCTACAGCCGCCTTGAATCGAGAGCCGTCCGGTTGCTTCCCTGTCGTTCGACACGTTGTGTGCTGTTCGATGACGGCGATGGCGTTGCCGAAAAAGCCGCCCGGCGGCTGGCGGGATTGGGCTACACCAACCTTGCGATTTTGCAGGGCGGTGCGCCCGGATGGGTGGAGGCGGGGTTCACGCTTTACAAGGGCGTGAACGTGCCCTCCAAGGCGTTTGGGGAATTGCTGGAGCATCAGTTGAACACCCCCTCGATTTCGGCGGAAGCCCTCAAAGCGATGCAGGACCGAGGCGATGCCGTTGTGGTGCTGGACGGGCGCTCGCCCAAGGAGTTTCGGAAAATGGCGATTCCGGGAGCGCAATCCTGCCCGAACGCGGAATTGGCGTACCGTCTCCCCGCTTTGGTGCCAGACGAAACGGTTCCGGTGGTGGTCAACTGCGCGGGGCGCACCCGTTCGATCATCGGAGCGCAAACCCTGATTTCGCTGGGAGTGCGCAATCCCGTTTCTGCGCTGCGCAACGGCACTCAGGGCTGGCGGCTGGCGGGCTTCGACCTCGCGCATGGCGCCGCCCCCGCCGTGCTTCCGGAACCGGACGCATCCCAGCTTGCAGCCAGCCGATCCCAAGCAAAAGCTCTGATCGCACAAGCCCAGTTGCACACGGTGGTGCATGAAGTCGTGCAAGCGTGGCTCAGCGATGAAAGCCGCACGACTTACGTTTTCGACGTGCGCACGACAGCAGAATACGAGCGCGGGCACTTTGCAGGAGCCGTTCATGCTCCGGGCGGACAACTCGTGCAGGCCACGGACGAATGGGTGGCGGTGCGCAACGCCCGCATCGTGCTGGCCGATGACACGCAACTGCGGGCCGCCGCCACCGCGATGTGGCTCCGGGCGATGGGGCACCAAGTTTGGGTGCTGGACACGGATGCCGCTCTGACTCTGGATTCCTGCAAAAATGAGGAGTCCAAAGTGACGGCATTGCCAACCGTCACGCCTCAAGAATTGCCCGCACGGCTTGCGGCTGGGGCCGAATTGCTCGATGTCTCCCCAAGCATGAGTTTCCGCAAGGCACACCTCAACGCAGCGCAGTGGGTCATCCGCCCCCGGCTGGATCAGCTTGACCTCACGGGTGCGTCTGAAATCATTTTGGCTGGGGGAGGTGCCGCCTTGGCTGCCGGAGTTGCCTTGGACTTGCAGGAAAGGCACTCGGCCCAGATTGCCCGACTGACAGGCGGGCCAGACGAATGGCAAGCCGCAGGGCTGAGCGTGATTGCCACCCCAGAAACACCATGCGATGCCGAATGCCTCGATTTCCTGTTTTTCGTCCATGACCGACACGACGGCAACCTTGAGGCTTCCCGGCAGTACCTTGCATGGGAGCTTGGACTGGTCGGGCAACTGGACGAACAGGAACGTTCGGTGTTCACCCCGGCTTCAATCCCGCAAATCTTGGAGGAGCAACCATGACCAACACCCTTCACCTGCAAAGCCGTGTGACGCTCAGCGACGGCAACACCATGCCACTCTTCGGACTCGGCGTTTGGGCGGCCAGCCCCGGAAAGGAAACCCGCGAGGCCGTGGCGTGTGCCTTGGAAACGGGCTATCGTCACATTGACACCGCCTCGATGTATGGCAACGAGGAAGACGTGGGCACCGCTGTCCGCGAAAGCGGGATTTCCCGCGAGGACATCTTTGTCACCACCAAGGTCTGGGAAACCGATCAGGGCTACGACCCCACGCTGCGGGCCTTCGAGAAAAGCCAACAAAAGCTTGGATTGGACGTGGTGGACCTCTACCTGATCCACTGGCCCGTGGAAGGGCGGCGTGTGGACACCTGGCAGGCACTGGAACGGTTGCGGAGCGAGGGCCGGGTCAAGTCCATTGGCGTGAGCAACTTTTCGCCCAAACACCTCCGGGAGATTTTTGAAAGCGGTGAGCAGCGCCCCACGGTCAATCAGATCGAACTCAGCCCCTTCTTGCAACAGCGCACGATTGCGGATTTCTCGCACTCGGAGGACATTCACCTCACTGCCTACTGCCCCCTCGCCCGTGGCGAACGCTTTTCGCATCGCACCGTGCAGGCGATCTCGGAGCAATCCGGGAAATCCCCGGCGCAGGTGATGATCCGCTGGGGCTTGCAGAAAGGGCAGACCATGATCCCCAAATCCGCCAATCCCGTGCGCATCCGTCAGAACGCGGACGTGTTCGACTTCGCCCTCAGCGCCGAGCAGATGCGCGAACTGGACGGGCTGGACGAGGCCTTCCGCTTTTGCCCGGACCCCCTGACCCGTTCCTGACACCTCAGAGATTCTGATGACTGCGCGAAGAACCCACCGCTCCTTTGTGAGCTACATTGACAAGTCCCGCGAGTACTACGCCGCGCATGGCTACGACCAGCCCTACCAGTGGCCCTATCACCATGACGTGCCCTTCACGTCGCTCCCCAAGCCGCTGTCGGACTGCACGGTTGGCGTGGTGACCACCGCCACCCTGCCCGAACATTGGCAGAACCTGCCGGAAGGCCAAACGAAACCTGCGAAAAAACCCTACGCCGAATCTGCCGATCCGATTCCAGACGCGCTCTACACCAAGGATGTTTCCTGGGACAAGGACGCGACGCACACAGACGACCTCGACACCTACCTGCCCCTGCACCGCTTGCAGGAACTTCAGCAGTCGGGGCGGATCGGCCAAGTCGCGCCTCGGTTTTACGGAGTGCCCACCACCTACAGCCAGCGCCAGACCTGTGAAGCCGACGCTCCGGCCCTCTTGGATTGGTGCAAAGCAGACGGGGTGGACGTGGCCCTGCTGGTCCCGCTCTGACCCGTCTGCCACCAGACCGTGAGTCTGGTCGCCCGGCATCTTGAAGCTGCCGGAATCGCCACTGTGGTCATCGGCTCGGCCCGCGACATCGTGGAAGAATGCGGGGTGGCGAGATTCCTGTTCGTTGATTTTCCGCTGGGGAATCCCTGCGGCAAGCCGTGGGACGTGCCCATGCAGCAGGCGGTGATCGGTGGGGCGCTCGATTTGCTGGAAAAGGCGTGGCAGCCGCGCACGACCGTGCAGGTGCCGATCGCGTGGGAACTGGACGAAAACGACCTCTGGCGGGACCGTTTCATGCGAGTGGACGACTCCAACCGCGAAGCTCTTGCCGAAGCCGGACGGGAACGCCGGGAGCAACAGCAACAAGCCAGGCAGCAACGCGATCCGGGCGTTGCTGCCTAGACGGGAGTTGGCTCGCTCGCCTTGCCCTCGCGGATGCGACGGCGGGTGCCCTCGCACTGAGACGCGCTGAAGTCCTCCGGCAGTTCTTGGGCCAGTTCCTGAATCCGCAGGCGTTGCGTCTGGGGAACGATGCGGCCCTCCGCCCTCATACCCTGATAACGCCCCCAGACCGCATACTTCTTGTTCCTCTGGTGGGGCTGGTAGCGGGTCATTTCCTCCGGAGTCACGTCTTGCTCAATCGTCAACGCCCCGTCCCGCTCGGCGGCTTCCAACAACTCCAGTCCGCGCACGGTGCGGGCCACAATCGCATTCGTGCCGGGGTCGCTCTCGCTGGTTTCCCGGTCGGGGGAACCTCCGGGCCAGGTGTCGGCGGCTGCGAGGTCGGCGGCTTCGCCGATGCCGTCGGGACACACCTTGCAACGGAAGGGCAAGCTCCAACTGCTCTCGTCCTCGCCCCAAAAATCGAGGTAGTGCATCTCGGTCGCCCCGGACTCGGTTTCAATGCGGGTCGGCCCCGGACACCCGCGCCCCCGGTAGCGCAGGGCCGTGACCTTGGCAGGGACGATGCCCTGTTCACGCAGGAAGGCATCCATGCTTTCCGGAACCATGAAACCGCCGCACACCGGAGTCAGCCAGTAGCGGACCAGTCGGTCCACCCGTGCATCGTGCCGGGCGTAGTTTCGCAGCGCGGCGATGTCGCAGGGCTTGCCGACGAAGGCGAACGGCTCGCCCCGGTCCAGCACCTCCCGGACATCAATCAACGGGGCGGTCGGCCCGTAGCGCGAACCCGCTCCGGCCAGCACGTCCGCTTCAGTGAAACTCAGGTGCCGCTCCCCAAACGTCGGGTGCGTGGTCGAGGCTTTAGCGTGCAGGATGAACTTCACGCGCCGACTGGACAGCAAGTAAGCCGCGAGTGCCGTCAGCACCCCTCCGGTGGAACCTTCAAAGCGGATTTGGGGGTCGCTGGCCCAGGCCCGCACAATGCGTCGCCACGGCCCCCAAACGGGGTTCCGCTTGGTGTCGGAATCGAGTTCTGATTCCGGCAAACCCTCGATTCGGGTTCCAGGGCATACGTCGTAAATGCAGTCCACCAAGTCATCGTCGAGGTCGCCCGCCACCACCGGACGCAAGTTCCCGGTGGCGGTTTTCCGGACCTTGATCCGGTTCGGTCCCGCGACCGACTGGCACAGCCCGCAGCCGATGCACAGGCTTTGCTCGGAAATCGCGTTCAGCCGTTGCTTCGGAGTAGAGGGCATCGTATCCGTCGAAAAAGTCATCCTTGGGCCGCGTGAGTGCCGGCCTGCCGTCCGAAGACCGAACCGGACATCAGGCCCGTGCCGCCGGGATAGTTGAAGTAGAAGAGGCCACCGACCAATTCTCCTGCCGCGTAGAGGCCCGGAATCGGGGCTTGATCGTCGCTGATCACCTGACTGGTTTTGGGGTCAATGCGCAGTCCGCCGAAGGTGAAGGTGATTCCGCAGGTGATATGGTACGCCTCGAACGGCCCTTCATCAATCACGTTGGCCCAATTGGACTTGGGCACGTCCAGCCCGGAGGTGCCGCGCCCGTCCTTGACGTTCGGATTGAAGGAAACGTCGGTCTGCACGGCGGCGTTGTAGCGTTCGATTTCGGCAAGGAATCCGGCCTTGTCCACGCCTTCCATTTTGTCCGCAAGCGCGTCCAGCGTGGGAGCCGAAACCTTGGAAACCTGCTTGATGCGGTACTCGTCCCGGAGCAGGTGCGTCACTTTCTGGTCGAACACCTGCCACGCGAACTGATCGGGCTGCTCCAGCACGACGCGGCCATACTTGGCGTAGGTGTAGTTGCGGAAATCCGCCCCCTCGTCCACAAAGCGTTTTCCGGTGGCGTTGACCATGATCCCGAAGGGGTACGAGTGTTTCTGAAAGGCATCGCCCACCGCAAGGTCGCCGTACTCCGGGGCGTTGTAGTCCCAGCCGACGGCATGGCATCCGGACCAATTGCCGCAGGGCGAAGCCCCGATGTCGAGCGCCATGCGGATGCCGTCCCCGGTGTTGAAGGCCGTGCCCCGCACCTTCGCCATCTCCCAGCCCGGACCGAGGTAGCGGGTGCGCCATTCAACGTTCGACTCAAAGCCGCCCGCCGCCAGCACCACGGATTTTCCGCGCACCTCGTGCAGTTCGCCGTCCTTACGAACTTTCACACCCGTGACCTTGTGGCCGTCAAAAAGCAGGGACACCGCCCGTGCGCCGTAGCGGATTTCGATTCCAGCTTGGTTTGCCAGTTCGGTTTCACGCTCGACGAGTCCGGGGCCGCCGCCCCACGCCTCCAGCGTCAATCCACCCCAGAATTTAAAGCGGCCCTCGACCTTGAAAGCCTGCCGCCCGTAGATGGGCAGGAAGCGGAGGCCGTGCGAGCGCACCCACCCCAGCGTCTCCCGCGACCCCAGCACCAGCCGCTCGCAGAGGTCTGGATCGGTGCGGAAGCGCGTGACCCGGAACATGTCGTCAAAGAACTGGTCGGTGGTGTAGGAGCCAAAATCGGTGATCGCCAACTGCTCTTCCGAAAGCTCCGGGCAGAGGGCGCGGATGTCCTCCACACCGTCGTAGGCGAAGCGGATCGCCCCGGCGGTGAAGCGGCTGTTGCCCCCGCTGAGTTCTTGGGGCGCGCGTTCCAGCATCAGCACGGTCGCACCGGACTCCCGTGCCGCCAGTGCCGCGCAGAAGGCCGCGTTCCCGGCCCCGACGATGATCACGTCAAAATCGTTCATTGATCTTTTTTGGGTGGAGTAGCAAACAAATCCTTGCGCAAGGTGCTGAGTGCGTCGGGGTCGATCCGGACGTGGATCACGGCGGGCTGGCGTTCCGCGAGCGCGGATTTGAGGGCGGTTCCGACCTCTCCCGGATTCTCGGCGCGGTAGCCCTTGGCCCCACAGAGCCGGGCCACCTCGTCATAGGGCGGGCTGTCGATTTCCGCACCCAGCAGCCGTCCTCCAAAGAACTCGGCCTGATACGCCTTCTCCGCGCCCCAAGCTCCGTTGTCCAGCACGACGGCAACCACGGGAAGCTGGTGGCGCACGGCGGTGGTGATTTCGCTGAGGGTGAAGCCGAAACCGCCGTCACCGATGATTGAGACAACCGGACGCTCTGGAAGCGCCGCCTGAGCGCCGAGCGCGGCGGCGTAACCGAATCCGACCAGCCCAAAATCCAGCGGCGTGATCAGCCCCGGAGTCTGGTAGTGTGCCAGCCGATCCGCCGCTCGCAGGCAGGCGTTTCCGGTGTCGAGTGTGACCAGCGCGTCTTCCGGAAGAACCTCCCGAATTTCCCCCAGCGCCCGCCGGGGATGAAGGAGCATTACAGGGTTCCGGGCTTCCTCGGCCCGTTCGTCTTCCAGCGTTTTCCGGTCTTGGAAAAATTGCTCCCGCCAGTCCTGCCAGCCAGAGCCGTCAAGGAAATGGGCGGCGTTTCGCAGGGCCGTGGCCGTGGCTCCGGCATCCGCCTGAATTCCGAGTGCCACCGGAAAGTAGCGTCCGATGGCACTGGCCTCAATGTCCACTTGCACGATCTTGGCGGAGGCGGAAATGTAGTCGTGGCTGTGGAAGGTCGAGTTGAAGGCCAGCCGTGCGCCCAGCACCAGCAGCAGGTCGGCGTTGTGGGTGAGGCCGCTGGCTACGGCATTGCCGCGAGGCCCGCCCTGTCCGGCGAAGAGGGGGTGTCCGTGGCGCATCACGTCCGCGTGTCCGGTGGAGGCGACCACCGGAATTTGCAGGTGTTCTGCCAAAGCCACCAGCGCCTCGGTGCCATCCGACCACTTGAAGCCCCCTCCGGCGACGATCACCGGACGCTGCGCCGCCTCCAACAATTCGACAGTGGCGGCGAGGTCTTCCGGGTTCGGTGAGCCGGGACGGGCGACGGTCAGCGGAGCCGCGTCCGGTGCCGGGATTTCGGCCGCGAACAGGTCTCGCGGAACATGTAGCACCACCGGCCCACGCCGCCCGCTCATGGCCAGACGCAAGGCATCGGTGAGCATCGCAGGGAGCCGTTCCGGATCGGAGACCAGCAGCGAGCGCTTGCAGATCGGAGCGAAGAGCGCCACCTGATCGACTTCCTGAAAGGTGTCCTTGCCGAGGTCGCGGCGGCTGATGGCTCCAGCGATGACCACCAGCGGTGAGTAGGCCAAGTGCGCCTCGGCGACCGCCGTGGCCAGATTGACCACTCCGGGGCCGGCCTGGGCACCCAACACGATGCCGGGACTGTTGGTGACGCGGGCATAAGCGTCCGCCATGTGCCCCGCTGCACGCTCGTCCCGCGCCCCGACGTAGGCGATGCCCCGATCCCGGTGGATTGCGTCATAGAGTTCCAGCATCGAGCCACCGAGCAAACCGAACACCGTCCGGATTCCGACTCCCTTGAGAATGCGGTAAACTGCTTCCCCGCCTGTGATTTTTTCGGTCATTTCAAATCCTGAGTCCTACCGTGAATCCTTCGTAAATGGCCTCTTCTGCTGTTCGCGGAGCCACGCAATCGCCCACCGCCAGTAACTCAATGGATGATTCCGCAAAAGCGTTGGAAAACTCATCCACCGCCTGATGCCCCAAGGCCAGCACCAGCGTGTCGATGCCTTCCTGCACCACCGCTTCCTGCGTCAGCGTGTCCTGAAAGTAGGCGGTGTCGTTGTCCGTTCCGAACAGCCGCAGGTGGGTGCGGATGCGCACTCCCAGCTTGTGCAGGCGGGCGACGTAGTGGTTGCGGGTGTAGAGTTGCAACGTCTCGCCCGCCAGCGCGGCGTTGGTGCAGAGCGTGATCTTGGCTCCCGCCGAAGCCAGACGCTCGGCGAGTCCGAGTCCGATCCAGTCCGCCCGCCAGTCGGCAATCGCCACGGAATCCCCAATCCGCGCCTCTCCGCGCAGCACCTCCCAAGCTGTGAACACGTGGGGCAGTTCGTGCCCCTCGAAGGGCGGAACCCAAGGCCGCGCCCCGGTGGCGAGAACCACCGCCTCGGCTCCGAAATCGCAAACTTGTTCTGCGGTGACGGACGTTCCGGTGCAGATTTCCACTCCGGAGCGTTCCAGTTCGGCGACAAGGTTGGTGGCCATCCCGCCGAACTCGGCGCGTCCGGGAAGTTCCTGTGCCAGCAGCACCTGCCCGCCCAACTGCCGCTCCCGCTCGAACAGCGTCACGCGGTGTCCGCGTCCGGAGGCCGTGACCGCCGCCTTCATTCCAGCGGGACCACCCCCGATCACGACCACGCGCTTCGGAACGGCAGCAGGGGCAAGCTCACTGAATTCCAATTCACGCCCCGACACCGGATGCTGGATGCAGGAGATGCCGAAGCCCTTGTGCGCTCGTCCGATGCAGGACTGGTTGCAGGCGATGCAGGCCCGGACTTCCTCGGAGCACCCGGCAAGGAGCTTTCCCGGAAGTTCCGGGTCCGCGATCAACGCCCGTGTCATCCCGCACAGGTCCGCGTCTCCGGCTTCCAGAATGCGCTCGGCCACCTGCGGCTGGTTGATGCGTCCGGTGACGATCACGGGCTTGTTTGTGCGGACGCGGATTTTGCGGGCGCAGGGAGCAGTGTAGCCGGGGTCCACCCCCATCGGCGGGACGATGTGGACCGAACCGCCCAGCGACGCAGAGGATCCGGCCACCATGCTGAAGTAATCGAATTCCCCGGCGAGCGCGGCACACGCCTCCGCCACCTCCGGCTGCGTCAGGCCGTTTTCGTCCAGTTCGTCTCCGGAAATCCGCAGGCCGAGCGCTGAGCTTGGAGCCGCTTTCCTGACCGCTACCGCCACGCCTTTCACAAACGCCAGCCGCCGTTCAGCATCACCGCCGAAAGCATCGGTGCGCAGGTTGGTGCGGGGATTGAGAAACTGCGCGGGCAGGTAGCCGTGGCTGGCTACGACTTCCACCCCGTCATAACCCGCTTCCACGAGATACGCCGCCGCCTGGCCGTATCCGGCGATGATCTCATGAATCAGCGCCTCCGGAAGCTCCTTCGGCATGATGTGAAACCGCTCGTTGGGCACACTGGAAGGGGCGTAGGCCACGGGCAGCAGGCCCGTCTGCGTCGAGAGGATTTCGCGTCCCGGATGGAACAGTTGGGCGAAGACCTTGGCCCCGTGGCGTTGGCACGCTTGGGCCAGCTTGCGGAACGGAGCGACGCATTCCGGGGAAAGCGCCATCAAAAGGTCGTTGGAGAACATCGCCGTTTCGTGAACCGCCACGACCTCGGTGATGATCAGTCCCGCACCGTTGCGGGCGCGGGCCTCGTGGTAGGCGATCAGGTGTTCGTTGGGATGCTCGTGGGCCAAGTGGGTGTGGTGTCCGGTGGAGACGATGCGGTTCTTCACCGTCACCGGGCCAAGCGTCGTTTCCGAAAACAGACGGGGAAAGCGATGCGTCGTCATGCCTGCGCCCGCATGGCCTCCGGAGGCAGCAGGACCTTGTGTTTCCAGCGCAGGCGGCGGTCCACTTCCGGAGGGATGACGGCTGGGAAATGCTCCTTGAGGATTTCGCAGGCGCGTTCTCGTCCGCGCTGGAGCATGTCCGCGCCCCCGGATTTTTCCCAAAGGTCGGGGGTCTGGCGGTCGGCGATCTGGGGGTAAACGTAATCGGTTTCCATCCGGGCCAGCGTCTGTTCGTGCCCAAGGTAGTGACCGATGCCCTGCGAGACTTCGGCGATGACTTCGGTGGAAACCGTCTCTTCGTCCACCTCGACTCCCCGGAGACTGCGCATCACTCCGCCGAGCATGTCGTTGTCGATGACAAAGCTCTCCAGCGAACAGCCGAGCAGGCTGGAGAGCGTGCCACAGGCGTGGGTGATGATGTTGCAGCCCGCCAACGCGGCCAGCGTCACTGAGAGATTTTTTTCGTAGCCGGCCTGCGCGTCATGCACCTTGGAGTCGGTGTAGCCCGCGATGGAACTGGTGGGAATGCCGTAGTGCCGCCCCATCTGCGCCGCCGAGGCCATCAGCACCGCCTGTTCCCCGCTGCCGCCGCACATCGCCCCCGTGCGTAAGTCAGAAACCAGCGGCTTGGGGGCGAAGATGATTGCCGCCTCCGGATTCACCAGCCAGGCGAAGGTGATCCCGGCCAGCGACTCGGCGACCGCCTGCACCAGCGATCCCGCCAAAGTTACGGGGCTGGTCGCGCCCATCTGTCCGGCGGAGATCAGTTGCACGGGAAATCCACGCAGAACCGCCTGCTCCACCACGTCCAGTGCCTCGGTGGCAAAGCGCATCGGCGGCACCACATGCGTGGCCATCACCGTCAGGAAGGGCCGCTCCCGGAAGGCTTGCTCGCCCCCGGCGACTTCGTAGCACAATTCGGCGACCGCCTGCACGTTGGCGGGGTCGGAAATGCTGATGCAGACGTGCTTGGTGGTTCCGGCGAGGCAGGCGTAGGCGGTGTTGACATCCAGCGACAGCGAGTCCGGCGCGTCGGTGCAGACGACGGGACGGCTGAAGAGGTGGATGTGCTCCAGCGTGTCCACCACGCGGGCGACGTTGTAGAGATCGCGCACCGTGCCGTTGCGATACGTTCCGGTGTCAAGGTCGAGGAACATCGGAGCGCCGCCCCCGGTTCCGGTATGCACGCGGTCCCCGGAAACATCAAGATCGTGCCCCGGCCCGCGTCCGTGCAGCACCACATCCCGCCGCAAACTGGCGAGGCATTCCTCCACCAGCACCGCCGGAAACAGGAGCCGTTTTTCCGGGGTGAACTCCCCGCCCCGTGTGGTCACACGCTCGACCATCGAGGGCGAGGCTTGCGAAAGGCCGACGGTCTCCAGCAGGTGCAGGGCGGCGTTGTGGATGCGGGTGATTTCCTCCGCACTCAATGGAGCGTACTGCCCTCCGGACAGGCCCGGCCAGACGGCCTTTGGAGCGGAAGCTGTGGTGGCCCGATCGCGCTTGCGGGCCTGTCGCCCCCGTCGCGGGGATTTTTTTTTGGCCGACTCGGTCACAGGAGTTTGACCAGTGCGGCAATCAGGGCGGCTTGAGCCACGAGCATCGTGGCGACCCACTTGATGATCTCCACCTTGACTTCCACCAAATCCCGTTTGGTGGCCAATTCTTCCAAGTGCCCGTTTTGTCCGTCAACGGTCAGTGCGCCCATTGCGATGGCTCAAGGGTTGAAATTTTTTTGGACATGACAGGCGGAACCTTCCCAAAAAGTTCCAAAGGCACATGCTCCCATGATCGTCCCAAAAGCTCAACGGGTTTGTCGCACTCAGGCTTGCCGGAAACCCGGCTTCCGTTTTTCCAGAAACGCATGGATGCCCTCCTGTCCTTCCGCGCCAGAAACGGCATCGGCAATGCCGCGAGACTCGGCTTCCATCTGGGCTTCAAAGTCGGTCTGGAAGGTCTGCGTCAGCAACCGCTTGACCTGCCCGTGTGCGAACAGCGGTCCCTGCGCCAGTTTTTGCGCAAGCTGATTTGCTTCTGCCAGCAAATCCGCATCTGGAATGACCTTCGTGATCAACTGCCACTCCAGTGCGGTTGCGGAATCGAGGACGGGATTTGTGAAGATCATCTCGGCGGCGCGGCGCAGCCCCACAATGCGCGGCAGGAAGTAGGTGGAACTGCCGTCCGGCACCAGTCCGGCGCGGGTGTAGGCCATCGTGAACTTGGCAGATTCGGCGGCCAACACCAAATCGGCGCACAACACCAATCCCATGCCGCCGCCTGCGACAGTGCCGTTGACCGCCGTGATGAGCGGAGCGGACATCCGGGCAAACCGCGAAAGCGCCCCGTGCAGGGCGGTGGTCATGCGCTTGGCCAGCGCGGCCACTTGGTCTCCGGCCTCGGCAAAGCCCTTGAGGTCGCCTCCGGCGCAGAACATCCTGCCTTGCGCGGTGAGCAGCACGGCGCGGATTTCGGGGTCGGTGTCGCAGCGGATGGACACGTCCAGCAGTTCCTCGGCCATCTTCAGGTTGAGGCTGTTGGCGGCGTCCGGGCGGTTGATCGTGATGCGGGCGACTTGATCTTGGATTTCAAAAAGCAGGGTTTCGTAGCTCATGAGACGATTCGGTTGAAGCAAGAGGTTGCGGGTTAAGCGGTGCGGCCCCAGAAGTACTCGCGGACGGCATCGCTGTTGAGTTGATTGGGCTGTTCGGTGTAGCACAACACGGGCACCAGACGCGATACGTTGCCGGAGACTTCCGTGACACGATGCAGGGTTTGGCGACCTCCGAAGATCAGCAGCGAGCCTTCCGTGAACGGCAGGCGGCACACGCCCTCGCGTTCGCCGTCCAGCACTCCGCCGACAAGCGCCTGCTCATCCGGAAGCCCTCGGATTTGCGGGACGTACTCAAAATCGCCGCCCTGCTCCGGGGCTTGCAGCATGAGCGTGGTGGTGAATTCCGATTCGTCAAAATGCCAGCCATGCCGGCCTCCGGCCCGGAAGACGTTGATGGAACACGCGCCCAGCGGATCGGCAAAGTGATGCAGGGTGGACTTGCTCAAAACCAAGCGGATCAGTTCCTTGAGCGGGGGCCACTGGTACAAGCCCCTCAGCAAAGCATCCGGGGGCAGCAAATCGTAGGCGACCGAACCGACATCGGTGGCTTCCGGTGCCTCGGCAGGGTTGCCGTTGTTGCCCGCCCCGCCTTTCTCCAGATACACCGTGTGGGTGTCGCGAACAAAGAACGCCTGATCCTCCAGATTCCGGGCTTCCTCCTGAAGCACTTGCAACCCGTGTGGGGTCAGGAATTCTGGCAGGTGGCAAAAACCGTCAGTGCGATACTCAGAAGCCAGCTTGGCGACAAACCGATTCCCAAACTCCGTGTCCAGCTTCGTCAAGGGATAGCGGTCGAGGGCGACCAGTGTTGCGGGATTCATGAATCTCCAGAAATTGGGGCATCGAACAGCCTGCACTATCCTATACACACTTTCCGAGATTCGCAAAACACACCCCTCGGAACGGACGTGAAGGAAAGGTCAGAGCAGCAACATGCAGTCTCCGTAGCTGAAGAAACGGTAGCGTTCCCGGATGGCCTCGGCGTAGGCGTGGAGCAGGCGTTCCCGTCCACAGAGTGCCGAGACGAGGAGCAGCAGGGTGGATTGGGGCAGGTGGAAATTGGTGAGCAGGCCATCCACCATTTTGAAGTCATACGGGGGAAAGACAAAGAGGTTGGTCCAGCCGGAAGGTTCTTTGAAGCTCTGCTGGGCCAGCGTTTCCAGCACCCGCACGGAAGTGGTTCCCACGGCAATGAGACGCTTGCGCTCCTGCGACAGTTCCCGGAGCCGGGCCAGCGTCTCCGGCGTGACCGAGTACGCCTCGTGGTGCATGGCATGCTCCCGGATGTCCTCCACCTGCACGGGCGCGAAGGTGCCGCGTCCGACATGCAGCGTGACCTCCAACCGTTCGATGCCACGCTGGTCGAGCGCGTCGAGGATTTCCGGAGTGAAGTGCAGGCCCGCCGTGGGAGCGGCCACCGCGCCCGGCTCCTTCGCATAGCAGGTTTGGTAGCGTTCGCGGTCGGCTTGCGCGAGGTCGGGTGCGCTTTCCCGGCGGGCAATGTAGGGGGGCAGCGGCGGCAGGCCGATTTCCTCCAGAGCCTCCGTCAGTGATCCTTCCAGTTCAAACTGCAAGAGCCAAGTGCCATCGTCCAGCCGCTCCCGCGCCACCGCGACCAGCCGCCCGTCACCAAACTCCAGTTCCTCGCCGAGCTTGATGCGTCCGGCCTTGCGGACCAGCGCGGACCAGATGTTGGGTGCTTGCTCTTCCAGCAACAACGCTTCCAGCTTGGCGCCGGTGCGCCGCTGTCCCAGCAGACGGGCCGGGAGGACGCGGGTGTTGTTGAAAACGAGGGTGCTGTCTGCGGGCAGCAGCGCGGTCAGATCAGAAAAGGAGTGGTGGTGCAGGAGGTCGCTGGCGAGGTCCAGTCGCAGCATCCGCGAAGCGTCCCGCTGGGGAGCGGGATGCTGGGCGATCAGGTCTTCGGGAAGGGTGAAGTCGTAGGAGTCCAGCCGCCAGTCGGGATGGCTCATCAACCCTCACATGCTGGGCGAATCAACCCCCCCCATGCGCTTGATTCGGTCTTCTGGAGGAATGACCTCGGTGAGCCGCGCTCCAAACTTCTCATTGATGACCACCACCTCGCCACGAGCGATGAGCTTGCCGTTGACAAAGAGATCGAGATCCTCGCCCACCAGCCGATGCAGTTCCAGCACCGACCCTTGACCGAGCGAGAGCAAATCGCCGATCTGGAGCTTGGCGCGTCCGACCTCGAAGGTGAGCGTGAGGGGCATTTCCATGAGGAATCCCACGTCCATGCCTTCCAGCGCCGCCCCTTCGCTGCCGACCTCCATCGGCGCAGACGAGGCATCGTCAAGCATCGCGTCCAAATCCCCCACTTCGCCGGAATCATCGGCGGTCTCCTCCACACTGGCCGTGATCAAATCATTCAGCCCCCCCTCATCCTCTGCTCCAGCGGCGGCGTCCTCCGATTCGTTGACCAGCGCGTCAAGATCCGCTTCTGCGTCGCCGGATTCTTCCAGTGTTTCTTCTTCCTCTGCCATCACTTCTCCTTCGTCATGCCCGCAGAGGGGCATTCAAATGTCGTGTTTCGGTCAGCACCCAACCGGTGCGCGCTTCGGGTTTATCGAGCGCGTCGCAACCTCCTGGCCCCGCAACGGTTTGGTGGCGCAGCACCAGTTCCATCTGCCGGAGTTGCTGAGGGTGGGCCGCACTGCGGTACACCACCGTGGCCAGCCGCTCGGTTCCGTTTTCTTGCAACGACTCCAGCCGCGACTCCAAGATCGTCTCCGCACCGGAAACCGCATGGTGCAACCACGCCTCGGCGAGTTGATCCGCATCCTTCCGGAAGACGTTGCCCCGGTAGGTTGCGGGATGCACCCGCTGCTGCGCCCAAGCGTCCAGCAAGGCCGGAACCTGCTCAGCGGTCACATGGCCATGCGCCTCGCCAGAGGGCAAATGCACCAAGGTCGGTGCAAAGCGGTGTCCGCCCAAATGACTGCTCTGCCAAAGATTGAGCGACAAGCCGCGAGCGGTGATTTCCCGCTGGAGTTGCGAATGCAACGCCTGACCAAACTTTGCACAGCATTTATCATGCCGACCGTGAGTGCAGACCATCACCTCCGGGATTTCCAAGGCGCGGGGTGCGTGCTGCTGACCTTTGCCTGCAAAGTGATCCTCCAGCACAGACTGGATCCGCTCCGGAGCCACCTCCTCATAAATCTGGCGGTCGGGATAGACGTGCAACGAGCAATTCCCCGCTTCCATTCCGGGTCGGCTGATCAAGCGCAGGACGATCTTGCCGTTCGCCACGCTCAACGCCTTCATCCAGCGTTTCAGGCCTGCCGGAAAGCCACCCCCGGAGTCAAGCGCCTCATACTTCCACAAGCGCTTGGGCCAAGTGATGAAGATCAGGTGCTTGGCTTGTGAGGCCGTTCCGGAAAGCGGTTCTGTCAGATTTTTGGAGATGAGGCTGCAATACTCGTGAGTCATGGTGTTGGACATGCAAGAAGCGGTTCAGGTTTTCTTTTGCAAACGAATGCTTCATCTTGGGGGAACCCCGCAACGAATCAAGGCATCTTCGCATGTTGCGCCAATTCACACTCACCGTCTTGCTGTTCACCACCACCTCCTGTGCGTGGGGCGGCGATTACTTTCAGTGGCTTCTGGAGGTTTTCCCGGAAGGACGCTACCGGAACTCGGTGCGGGAAGTCGTGAGCCAAGACACCCAATTCCAATCGCGGGGCTGGACCTGCACGGTCGAGCAGGGCTGGCAGAGCAACGGCGCCTGGCTACTTTTGGAAGGCAAGTCGCTGGTCTGCCGCAAGGACGGGTCTCCGGAAAAACGCCTCGACCTCGTTTGTAGCAACCACGACCCCGCGCCCCGCAACCGCTCGCGCCCGGTGCAACACGCCGGGTTCTACCTCGACGACTCCCGCCCGGAAAGCACCCCCTTCCTGCGGCTGGGTTGCCAAACGGTGGTGCAGCGGCTGTGGTGAGGAATCAGTTGAGGATGCTCTTGAGTTCCTGATGCGCGTCCAGTAGGATGCGGCGGGTGTTCTCCCAACCGAGGCAGGCGTCGGTGATGGACACGCCGT
>CAZQXS010000062.1:0-20870 GCA_964597275.1 uncultured Pseudomonadota bacterium
CTGGACGACCTCTTTGCCGTGCAGGACGAGATCACCGAAAAGATCTTCTTTCAGATGGAAGTTCAACTGACTTCCGGTGCGCGAGCCAGAATTCATCAAAAATTTTCTGGAGGGGTTGAGGACATGCGCCTGTACAAACAGGGAAGGGAGCATTTTTATGCCTACTCCCCCGCTGGCCACAAGGAGGCGGAGAGGCTTTGGGGGGAGTTGTATCAAAAAAACCCGGAAGGGGGTGTGGCAAATGCTGCCATGGGAACCCTGTACTGGCAGAAGGTGTGGATCCGGCTGTCCAAGAATCCCAAGGAGGATTTTGCCTTGTCCAGAAAGTATTTTGAGAAGGCGCACTCCATCATGGGGGACGGGAGCTCCCTGACCTTTCTGGCCTTACTGGACTCGTTGAGCGGGAACTGCGAATCCTCGATTGAAAAGGTCGAACGCGCAGTCCAGATCGACCCCTCTGCTGGAGGGGACAAGGCGCTTGGGGGCACTACGTTGCTGAATTGCGGAAAGCCAGCCAGAGCGGTTGAGCTGTTCAAGCAGGCCATGCGCCTGCGACCCTACTACCCCGAATGGTACGCAAACACTGCGGGAACCGGCCTGCTGTCCCTGGGAAAGCACGAGGAAGCCGAGGAATTGCTCGCTGCCGTGCTTCAGTCCGAGGGTGTCTCCAAGCGGGATCAGGCGCGGGCCTTGGCGGGCTTGGCCGTTTCGTTCGCCTTCCGGGATGATCAGGAAACCGCGAAGAAGTACGTCGGCCAGTTGCTGGAGCTTGATCCGGGGTTCAACATGACCAAGGCAAAAACGTACAACCTCTACAAAGGGAAGATGGCGGATCAGGATTTCGTGAAACGCTATGTGGAGGCGCTGCGGCAGGCCGGGGTGCCGGAGCCGCCACCCTCTGGCTGACGGAGTTTGCAGGTGCCGCTAAGTCGCCTGCCGCTCATTGCCTCACCGCCAACTCCCGGCATTCCAAGCTCTCGACTCCATGCAGCTTATGGTCGTTGGTGAGCAACACCGCATTTTCCGCGAGGGCGGTGGCGGCGATGATGGCATCCGGCGGTTTCAGGCGGTTTTTCCGACGCACCCGAAGAGTATGACTGCAAATTTCTGGAGTTAAGCCGATCCGTTGGACACTGGACAAAAAACCCGCTGCCGCCTTTTCTTCTTTGGCTGACAGATCCGGGTAGGAGAGCAGTTCCAACTCAGTGATAATGGAGACGTGCCATAAACCATCATGCGGAAGGTCCGCCTCCAAGTTTTTTTCCAAAGAATGGATGATGATGTTCGTGTCCAGCACGTACTTCATGGCCATTCATCACGGATCTGTCGTTGGTATTCCACGGCATCCACGCCTTTGTTCTGCCAGACCCCCGCAAACCGTTTCAGGGCTTCGTCCTGAGATTTGAGTCGTGTGGCTTCGTCGTCATCGGACTCGTTAATGGTGAGGGTGGCTTTGTGCCTCCCGACGGGAACGGTTTCCGGGACTTCGAGGGCGATCCGGTGATCCGGACTCACCTCCACTTCCAATTACAGTGACAGCATGGGACTCTCCTGATTGGAGCGTGAGTAAAGGGTTCCCGCACAAAAGCAGGGGAACGAGGCATTCTTGAACTCAGCCTAGCCCTTGTTCTCTAAAATCACCAACTAGAGCAATTGAAGCCGAATCCCGTGTCGGGTGCGGCACCAGTCGTTTGCCAAAGCAGCGGCCCGTTTGATGTCTTCGTCGAGCATCAAGCCTTCCGAAACGAGTTTTTCGGCGGCGGCACGAATGGCGCGAACGTAGCCCTGTGCGTCCCCGTAGCGTTCCAGAATCGCAGGCCGGGGGTCTTGCGTGGCCTTGCGTTCTTCTGGGGTTTCCGGAAAGGGAATTGTGCTGCCCGTGAACTCGAACATCGCGCCGTGTCCGGCGTGGCGATCCCGCAGATTCCAGCCCGTGTAGGTTGCCAGCGGGGCTTGCGCCATCGGAGCGGCGACGCCTCCCAAGTCGTTGCCATCGGCATCTGGGGCCGGAACGCCGATCGCGTAGCCCGCCACGTTCAGAATTTCCGGAGGTTCCTTGCTCAAGATTCCCTTGTGAGCCTCTGAGCCAAAATCGAGCAGGGGCAGTTGGCTGGGGCCGCTTGGCTTCATCACGCCCGGAATTCCTGGAAACCGCTCCCGCCACTCGTCGTAGGAAACGAGGGTGCCGTCGGCCCGGCGGGGATAACGGCTGGGCGGTGGCGGGGTGCCGTCAGTCGCCCAGCGGTCCAGCGCCTCCAGCATCGCCCGGAAGAGCATGGAGGTTTGCACCACGTTGTTATCGTAACGGCAGACGCTGCGTGAGGGTTTTTTCAGGTTCGGGTCGGCAAAGTGCTGCGAACTTGACCAGCAGTAGATGCGCACGTTTTCCGGAGGCTCAAGGTCGTCGCCCTGCGTGGTGGTGTGGACCAGCGAGCCGCGCCGTTGCCAGTACTCCGTGGAAGTCTGGGTGTGGATCACCAGTGGATCGGTTTCCGGGTGCTTGAGGATCGCGTCGGTGCGGCCCGTGAGGTGGTCGGTGGTTTCCGAGTAGGCAAACGGAAAGCGGTCGGCGAGGTTCTCGTGATCCTCGTGCTGCTGCCCTGCGGGCGTGACGACGTTGGCAAAGCGGTGGTTCATCCACATCAAGCCTGCCCCGGAAACGTGGGGCAGCACGCCGTCGAACACGCGCCGTCCTGCGGCATCGGCGTTGAAGCCCTGATGCAGAAAATCGCGGATGCAACGCCCGGTTTGCGAGCGGCCCCACGCATAGGCTTTTTCGATGCCTCCGGAGCGGGCGAGGGGGTTGGGCGTTCCAACGGAGTCGGTTGCGTCGTTGCGCAGGAAGCTGACGAAGTTGCGCACCACGACATGCCCGAATCCCAAAACCAGCGGGTCGCGTCCCGTGTAAACAAGCTCGTAAATCCAGCCCGGCTCAAAGCCCTCGAAGAGGTGCAGGTGAACGTCTGACGACACTAGGCTGGTTTCCTGCCCTTGCGCATCGTAGCCCATGCCGCCCTCCTGCCGGGCAAAGGTCCATGTGTCCGGAGACACGGGCTGGCGGGGATTGTCAGCGTACTGGCGTCGGGTCAGCGAAGCGTCACGGGGGTCGAGCGAAACCGTGGGATGGCTGCGCGTGGAAACCTTTCCGGAGAGGGGCAAAGTCTTCACGTTCGGCTGATTGACGACGAATTCGGTGCGCACGAGTCCGGTGAGCGGAACGTTGCCGTCACGGGCCACGGGCAGGTCCAGCAGCATCCGTCCGTCTCCCGGAAGCACGTCGCCCTGCCACGCCGCCCATGCGACTGTGTAGCCCTTGCGGAAGAGGAAGCCGTTGCCTGCGTCCGCGAGCGTGCGGGGATCGTTGCTGGCCGGAGCGTCGTTGAAGAATTGCAGCATGCGCTTGTTGGCGCGGTTGCCGTAATCGAAGAACAAGCGACGGTTGCCGCGCTCCGGGTTTTCCGGAATCAGCAGGCAAATGTCGGTGGTGAACTCCACCAAGCCCTGCTCATTGGTGGGAGCCTTGTCCAAATCCACGATTCCGGCATACGCCTCCGCCTGCGGGTCCACCGCAAAACGAGCGCGTCCGCTGATCCGTTCGTAAGGGCCGACTTCGCCAAAGACAGCTCCTTCTGCGAAGGGTGTGCGCTCGGTGATTTGGAGTTCGATCTGATCGCTGTTTTCCATGATGAAATTCCTGAGAATCCGGGCTGCGGCTACATTGCCGCGCCACCGTTGATTTGAAGAAGCTGGCCCGTGACGTACCCCCCTTCCTCAGACACAAGGTGTGCCGCCATCGCCGCAATTTCCTCTGGGGTGCCCAGGCGTTTGGATGGAACGGATTCGGCCTGTTTGCGGATGAAGGTATCCATATCGGCATCGTCCCGTTCGGTCAGGATCGCGCCTGGTGAAATGGTGTTGGCCGTGATGCCCTGATCCGCATAATCACGGGAAATGGCTTTGACGAAGCCCCATGCGCCGTGCTTGGACACCGAAACGTGGACGCTGTTGGGATAACCCCGGATGGCGTTGACCCCGGCAAAGGTGATGATGCGCCCCCACCGTTGCTGGAGCATTCCCGGTAGGAGCAGTCGGCTGAACTGGAACGCCGCGCCCAGATTCACCTCCAGCACCTCGTCCCATTTATCATCGCTGATGCTCAGAAAATCCTGATGAGGTCGGATGGCGGCATTGTGAATGAAGACATCAATCGTGCCAAAACGCTCCAAGGCCTCGGTTGTGATGCGCCGGACGTCCGGGCGTTTTCCGACATCACCGATGGTGATCAGGGGGTCGGCTCCTAACGTGCGGACCTCTTCTGCCACTGCCTCGCATGCGGCACGGTCGCTGCCTCCGTGAATCACGATGTTGAATCCATTGCGGGCCAGTTTGAGGGCGATCGCCCGTCCGATGTTCTTACCAGAACCCGTGATCAGTGCCGTTCGTTTTTTCATCCTTCAATCCTTTGCAACACGCCATGCGGTGACCAGTCCCACCAGCATGAGCGGAACAAATGCGGCAAAGCACCAGAACGCGACATTCTGCGCCACGGCCACGCTGCTTTCCTCCGAAAATCCGGAATAGTTGGCGATGATGCCACTCAGCGCGGAACCCAACGCCATCGCCACGCGCATGAAGGTGGGGATGGACGCCGAGGCTTGGGTGCGCTCCGCTTCCGGAACGTTCGCAATGATGCGCTTGGAGACAAAGCTCCATGACATGCCGAACCCCATGCCCATGATGACCGCAAGCAAGGCAATCAGCCAGAGCGGTCCCACGGGCATCGCGTAAATCAAACCGAGCAGCGAAACACTCACGAACACTGATCCCGTGCGGATCAGGCGGGGTTCGATGCGTTCGCTGACTCCGGAGCTTGTCACTGCGGTCACGGTCCAGCCCAGCGATTCCAATGCGATGATGTAACCCGCAACCAGCGGTTCCGCCCCAAAGATGATGTACATGAGGAGCGGGCCATAGACGGTCAGCGAGATGGTTCCCATGAAGAGGGCGGACATCATCACCAGCCCGGAACCAGAGGTCGTCCGGGGATTGAGGATGCCACGCGGGAAAATCCGGTTTTCGCTGTCGGCGTCCTGTTTGAGAAAGGCCACGAGAAGAGCCACTCCTGCCGCGCAAAGTCCGCTGGCCAGCGCGGTGGAAGTCACCACCCCAGCCTGACAGATGGCCAGCACCGCAACGCTGAGGAGGCCCAGCCGGGCAAGGGGCATCGCCTGAGTCTGCTCCTTTTGAGTCTGGAACTGCTTGCGCAACAGTGGAGGGGCCACCAGCACCGCCACCACGCCCTGCGCAGCAAACGCCCAAAACGCGCCACGCCAGTTGCCTCCAGCCACAAAATAGCCTCCGATCAGCGGGCCGCACAAGGAGGACACCCCCCAGACTCCGGAGATCACGGCGATGATGCGCACCCACAGCTTTTGTGGGAACAGCGTGGACGCGCCGATGAAAGCGATCGACACCAATCCGCCGCCGCCCATGCCCTGCAAGAGGCGACCAACGATCATGGTGGGCATGTCCGGGGCGTAGCCACTGAGGGCACAGCCGAGGACGTAGAAAATTCCGGCAAGGATTTGCGCCTTGGCAATCCCGGTGCGCAGGACCATCAAGCCTGCGATGGCCCCCGTCGTCACGGAGCCGAGCTGGTAGAGCGTGAAGGTCCAGCTCAGGTAGGGCAGACCGCCGATGTCGTCCACGGCCACGGGCATGACGGTGGCCACCAAGGTGGAATCCGCCGCATAGAGCCAGACCCCGAAGCACAGCAACAGCAAGCGCGGCAGGTGGCCTTCTTGGGTCAGTGCCGCCCAAGGAACGTGTTGGGCTTTTGCCTCAGTCATAACCGCTGTCCGGTGGATTGGCAGAAGATCGAACAGCCTGCGCAGTCCATCCAGACCCGGATTTGTTCTCCGTAGTTGGGTGGTTCAGAAGTTTTCAAGAATCGTCCGATGAGTTGTGTGTCCTGATACTCGCAGAAGACGCTCAAGTCGGACCCCATGTTTTCCACGTTGGAAACCCGGACATCCACGCCAAGCGTGGTGCGTTCTTCTCGGTCTCCTAGAGTGGCATGAACATTTTCAGGGCGCACCCCTAAAACCACTGGGCGGCCCTCGATGGGGGGATCTTGGAAGGGATAGTGATCTGCCGGAAAACGGTTGTTGCCGGACTGCACCCACACCTTGCCGTCGGATTTGGCCAGTTCGCCGGGAATGAAGTTCATGCGCGGCGAGCCAATGAACTCGGCGACAAAACGGTTGCTGGGCGTGTGGTACACCTCATCCGGAGTGCCGACTTGTTGCAGAACCCCGTGATCCAGCACGGCGATCCGAGTGGCAAGGGTCATGGCCTCCACCTGATCGTGGGTGACAAACACAATGGTCGCATTGAGCCGACGGTGCAGGTGCTTCAACTCGACGCGCATTTCGGAACGGAGCTTTGCGTCAAGGTTGCTCATCGGCTCATCAAGCAGGAAGACGTCCGGCTCCTGCACCAGTGCCCTTGCAATGGCCACCCGTTGGCGCTGGCCTCCGGAAAGGGCGGCGGGCTTGCGATGTAGCAGTTCGCTGATTTGCAGCAGTTCCACGGTGCTTTGCAGCGAGACTTCGATTTGCGCCTTGGGCACTCCCCGGCACATCAGTCCGAACGTGATGTTCTTACGCACCGTCATGGTGGGGTAGAGCGCGTAGGACTGGAAGACCATCGCAATGTTGCGGTCCTTGGGAGCCTGATCCGTGACTTCCCGGCCCTTGATGAAAATGCGGCCTGCGTCTTCAATGCCTTCCAATCCGGCAATGCAGTTGAGCAGGGTGGACTTGCCACAGCCCGAAGGGCCGAGCAGGACAAGGAACTCGCCCGCCTCGATTTCCAGATTGATGTCCTTCAACACCGAAATCGTGTCGAACTGCTTGCTGAGGTGCTTGATGGAAAGAGACATGGCTATCCTTTGACGGCTCCGGAGGTGAGTCCGCGAATGAAGAACTTTCCGGCAGCAAGGTAAATGAGCAGGGTGGGAAAGGCCGTGATGAGGGTTGCGGCCATGTTCACGTTGTGTTCCTTCACCCCGTAGGTCGAGTTCACAATGTTATTGAGCGCGGCCATGACGGGCTGCTTTCCAACTTCCCCAAAGGTGAGGGCGAAGATGAAATCGTTGTAGATTCCCGTGAAGATGAGGATGACGGCCACCATGAGAATCGAGGGGGACATGGGCAGGATGATGTGGAAGAAGATGCGGAAAAACCCCGCTCCGTCCAGCAACGCCGCCTTGATCAGTTCCGGGGGAAGCGAGACGTAGTAATTGCGGAACAGCAGCGTGGTGAGGGGCACCCCATAGACGGTGTGGAGCAGGATCAACCCGAAGGCCGTCCCGAAAATGCCGAGTTCGCGCAGGGTGATGGCGATGGGGATGAGGTAGAGTTGAAAGGGCATGAAGCAGCCCATCAGCAGTCCGCCAAGCAGCAGGTCCGACCCCCGAAATTTCCACTGGGTGAGGGCGTAGCCGTTGATCGCTCCAAGGAAAACCGCCAGCAGTAGGGCCGGGATCGTGATGGCGAAGGTTGCCATGAAGTGCGGCTTGACTCCGTTGCAACTGAGGCCTACGCAAGCGTGATCCCATGCCTTGGCCCAGCCGTCGAACTGCCAGACTTGTGGCGGCAGCATCAGGCTGGACTCTCGAATCTCCTCCAGCGATTTGAACGAGGTCATCAGCACCACATAAAGGGGGGCGAGGAAGAACACGAGAAACGCGCTGAGGCAGAAATAAAGCGCAACCCGTTGCCAGGAGAAGGGGGTGATGGGCGGTCTCATTTCTGCTTGCGGAGTTCGTGGTAGAGGTAGGGCAGGATGATCAGCAACACCGTCACCACGGTGCAGACCGCTGCCGCCGCTCCTCGGGCAATGTTGGAACGCGCGAAGAAGTAGTCATAGATGAACTTGGCCGGGACATCCGTCGCAAAGCCCGGACCCCCTGAAGTCAGGGCGACCACAAGATCAAAACTGCGGATGACGTTGAAGGTCAGTAGCAGGATGGCCGCCAACAGGATGGGGCGCAATTGGGGAAGGATGATCGAAAGGTATGCCCGCCATGCCGGAATGCCCTCCACCCGGATGGACTTCCAGATGTCCTCGTCCACGGCCCTCAGCCCGGCGAGAAACAGCACCATGATCAGCCCGGAGCCATGCCAGACGGCGGCAAGGACCACCGTGTAAATCGCATACTTGGAAGAGACGATCCAGTCGAGGGCAAACCCGTGAAACCCCAAGTCGTGAGCGAGTTTCTGCAAGCCCAGCGTGGGGTTGAGCATCCACTGCCACGCCAGTCCGGTGACCACCAGCGAGAGCGACATGGGATAGAGAAACGCGGTGCGGAAAAAGCTTTCCATCCGAATGCGCTGGTCCAGCAGAATCGCCAGCAACCCCCCAACGGTCACGCAGAAAAACAGGTAAAGCCCGCCGAAGATGAACATGTTCGCATAGGCGATTTTCCAGCGGTGGTTGGACCACAACAGCTCATACTGCTTGAGGCCGATCCAGTTGTGACTGGGTAGAAACTTGGAGTCGGTGAAGGAGAGGTAGCCCGTGTACAGGGTGAAGCCCCAGAGGAAGTACACCACAATGACCAAGGTGGGGAGCAACACCAGTTGCGAGGTCAGCACATGGGAACGGCTTTGCATTGTTGCGAGAAATCAGAGAAGGCGGTGGCTAAGAACCACCGCCTTGGAACAGAGGATGGACCGACTCAGAGTTGCTTGAGACCGTCAACCAGCATCTTGCGGGCATCCGCCGCAGACATGTCCGAATTCCAGAACTGGCTGACCACATCCTTCAGCACACCTTTGAATCCGGAATCCCGCACGTTCCAGTGCAGGGCGGCACTGCCGCTTCCCAACAAGCTCAGGGCATTTTGGGAACAGTGATCGAAGCCCTCGGTCGAGGCGTCGGTGCGAGCGGGCAAGGCGCCCTTGAGCAAGGCCGCTTGGGTCTGGACCTCCTTGTTCATCATTGCCGAGGCCAGCTTGCCCTGCGTGGCCTGATCTGCGGCAGACGAGGTTTTGGGGAAGGCAAACCCATCCACCGCCGTCAAGACCATCCCGGACCCTGGGGAAATCTGGCACGAAAAGTCCTGGCCGGGGGATTTCTTGGCCTGCAGGAACCCGCCCTTAGCCCAGTCGCCCATGAAGATGTAGGCGGCTTTGCCTGTGATCACGAGGTTGTTGGTGTCTCCCCAGCCGCGTCCGGCCTTTCCGGCATCGGTGTAGGGGGCCAACGCCCGCATGGTGGCGAACACTCGCGTGGTGTCGTCGCTGTCAATCGTGTCCATGTTGCCGTCCAGCAGTTCCCGGAAGTACTGCGGCCCTCCGGCACCCAGAGCCACATGGTCAAACAGCAGGGTTTCCTGCCAGTCCTGGCCTCCCACTGCGAGGGGGATGAACCCGGCTTTCTGGATGCGGGGAAGGCTGGTCATGAACGCGCCCCAACTCTTGGGTTCGTCCACCCCGGAGGCTTTCAGGACAGAAAGGTTGGTATAGCGCCAGTTCACCGTGCTGAGAAACACGGGAGCCGCAATGTACTTCCCGCCCTGCTTGGAGGCCGAGGCCACACCGTCCGGAAGCACGGCATCCCAGTTTTCAGCCTTGGCGACCGCATCAACGTCATTGAGCAGACCCCCCGCAGACCATTCCTGAGTGGAGGCTCCAACGACCATCAGGACCGCCCCCGGAGGGTTCCCGCCGATGACCCGTGACTTCACCGAAGCGTGGGCGGCCTCGGAGTCGTTGTGGGGGGTGTCCACCCACTTTCCACCGCTGCTCTCAAACTGATCAACGATGACCTTGAGTGCCTTGGATTCGGCATCTCCCACCCACCAATGCACCACGTCTCCCCCAGCCCATGAGGTCGCGGAAAAGGCGAGCATGGCCGTGGCGGCGATTCCCAATATGATTAACTTTCTCATACGAATTCTCCATGTTTAGAAAGGAGGTTTGAACCTCCCTGAGTTTTTGAATGAAACAGGATTTGTGCGAGTCAGGACTTCAACGACGATGCCCTGAGTGGTTCAAGCCATAAGCCCCCCTTTGTCATTCCCCTTTGGTTGGACGCGCAAGCGGCTTGGAGCAAGGGAAACTCCCCACAGGCCACTGTTTGTGCGAAAAGCAGTTCATCAAAACACTCAACTCATCTGCGACGATCACGTTGATTCAATCCCAAGGATCCCATTTTTCGGGTCCGGTGGGGGGCGGGGCGGTCCCTGCGGCCTTGCCAGCAGTGACGGAGGGGGAGGCTGGGCTGAGGCAGTACCACGGCAGCAGCAGCAGAAAGGTCCACAATCCGGAACTCCTCAGCATGACCTTCAGGATTTCAAGCACATCGCTGGGGGCAATGTGAATGGTCGTGGGCATGGAGCGTTGGGGGTCGCTGTGAACCCGCAGTTCCCTGCCGTGTTGCTCAATGCTCCCAATGTGCAATTCCAGATCAACGAGCTTGCTGACAACTTTCATTGCTCAATCCTCATCCCGACGCAAGGTACCGATGGCCTGTGCGCGCTGGACCCGCTCGTCCAGCAACTTGGGCATGTCTTCCGGGCGCAGTCCGTGCGGAGGCATGAACTGTCCGCGTCCGTAGAGATTTTCCAGCACCGCCTTGGTGGTTTCAACCTTGTCCGCCTGAGCCTTGGGAGGATGTCCTGCCGGAAAGCGATTGGGGGGATAGACGGAGTTTTCGTAAATCTCTCGGAAGCCTTCGGTACGCACGTCAATCCACATGTTGTGGTTGATGATGGTCCGGTGTTCGCGCAGGGCTTCGATGTCAATGGTGGCGGTGATGACCTGCTCTTCCGGGTAGGGGGCCTGGCGCAGGAGCATTCCGGTGTAATCCACGATCAGGGAGTGTCCGGGGCAGAAACCCTTGGGGTAGTATTCATGCTCGACCGTGCCCCAGTTGGAGCCAAGGATGTAGCACATGTTGTCATGGGCGCGGGTCCGTCGGGTGAAGGTCCAGAAATCCCAGGGCTGGCTGGTGCCCTCGACCTCCTGCATCGCGGTCGGGTGGCAGATGACCTCGACTCCGTTGAAGCCCAGGGCACGGGAGACTTCCGGGGTCGCCCCGTCATGGCAGGTCATCGCCCCCAGCTTGCCGATCTCCGTGTCCACCACCGGAAAGCGCTGGCGGATGTCGTTGCCGAACACCTTGGTGTAGTCGTCCAGCATGTCGTGCGGGCTGGTGCCCATGCCGATGGAGGCCGGGATGTGCCACTTGTGGTACTTGAGGATCACCTCTCCAGACGGCCCGATGATGAACGCCGTGTTGAACCAGCGGTCGGGAAACTCCGGGAGCAGTTCAATCACCCCGCCCCCGGAGATGAACAGGTTGTAGTCGCGGGCCTTCTGGGCCAGCACGTCCATTTCGGGTCCGGGAATGGTGATCGCCTTGTCCATGAACGCCTTGAGTCCGGCTTCCCCCTTGCCCGGAGTGGTCACCCCTTGCAGAAAGTATTCGGGCAGGACGACCAGCCGGACGGGCCTTTCCCAAAAATACCCGACTCCGAAGTCAATCAGCTTGCACACCCGGTCCAGGTTTTTCTGAATGTCGTCACGGGTTTTTGCAACGGTCACGGCGGGCTGAATGACCATTCCCGTGTACTTCTCAATTCGCTGGGACATGTGAATCCTTGGTGAATCCGTTCAAGAGGTTTTGGGCTTCAGCCCGAAATCTTCCAGCATCACATTGGCCGTGATGGTTCCCATCGCCGAAATCCCCCCGCCCGGATGACACGAGGGTCCGGTCATGTAGAGGTTGCGGATGGGGGAGCGGTAGTGGGCGTAGCTGGGGAAGGGTCGGAAGTAGCCGCTTTGCGAGAGGGTGCGCTCTCCTCCGGTGGTGGTGCCGTTGACGAGGGAAAGGTTGTCGCGGGCAAGGCTTTCGGCGGTGTCAATGTACTGTCCCAGAATGTTGTCCTCGGTCATGTTGGAGGTGTGTTCCTGCAACTTGCGCAGCAGCACGTTCTGCACATAATCCTCCTTGATGTCCTCCCAGCGGTCGCCGCTGCTCAGCCAGTTGGGCACGAAGGTGTCCATGATCAGGGTGTGCTTGCCCTCCGGGGCACGGGTGGGGTCTTTCGTGGTCCAGCACGCCGTCCAGAGAAACGGATTGCTGGGGGCAACCCCCGCACTGATTTCCTGATACTGCCGATCAATGTCCGCCATCGAGCCAAAGATGCGCTGGAAGGCCGTCTGGTTGATTTCTGCTCCGTTGAGGAAATCCGGTGCCTCGTTGAGGGCATAATGCACCCGGCAAATGCTGACCTTCCCGAACGAGAAATGCCGGACCATGTGCAGGAACCCTCCGTTCAGGTGCTGCTCCTTGAGCAACCGCAAGAAGGTTTGCTGTGGGTCCAGGCTGGTCACGACTGCCTTGCGGGCGTTGATTTCGGTGCCGTCCTCCAAGCGGATGCCTCGGGCCGTCTTGTTTTCGTCCACAAGAAACTCGCTCACGGAAGCATTGGTCCTGACCGCACCTCCGTGGTCCTCAAGGTAGCCCACCAGTGCGTTGGAGAGCATCATGGAGCCGCCCTCTGGGATCGATTCGCCAAACATGTGAATCGCTGGGATCATGATGTAAAACGTCTGTCCAATTCCCTGCTGATCCGGAAGAATCTGTGGGGCCAGTGCCCAGCCGAGGATGAACGCCTGCACATGCGGATTCTCGAAGTTCTCCAGCACAAACGCCTTGGCGCTCTGGTTGTAGCTGCGCAGCATCCGCAAGCCCTCGCGGCTGTTTTCCATCGCGGCGGGCAGGTAGCTTGGTGGGCTGGGAGGGGAAAACATCGCCTTGATGAAACCGTCCTTGATGTTGACGAATTCATCGTAGATTTCCCGGTAGCGTTGCGCGTCCTTGCGGGAGTACTCGGCAATGCTCTCCACCGTCTTGTCAACGCTCTTGTACACCACAATCCCCGGCCCCTCCTTGTTCGGGTGTCCTTGGATGTGGTCGTTTGCCCAAATGTACTTCAAGCCGTACTGCTCCAGTTCGGGCTTCAGTTCATTGAAGGCTTCATTCGCGTGAATCCAGACATGCGACGAGCCGTAGAGGTCGTGCTTGAATCCCGGAAGGGTGACTTCCCTGGTGATGACTCCGCCGCCCACCCACGGGTTGCGTTCTGCCACCAGCACACTCAGCCCGTTGCGGGCCAACACGGCTCCGCACACGAGGGCGTTGTGTCCCCCACCAGCAATGACAATATCATAATCGGACATCAAGCTCCTTGCATGAATGGGGTGAGGGTGTCCAGCACCGCTTGGTTTTCCTCGGACTTGCCAATCGTGATGCGCAGGCAGTTGGGCGGGCTTCCAGCACTCACTGGGCGCGGGATGATCCCGTTGCGCTTCAAAGCGGCGGCGGCGGCATCGCTGTTGACTCCGGGGGCCTCCGGGAACTGCATGAGCAGAAAATTCGCCTGACTGGGAAACACCTTCAAGCCCAAGGCTTCCAATTCCCGTGACATCCGTTCCCGCCACTGCTGGTTGTGCTGCCGGACGTGGTGGGTGTACTCGACATCGTGCAAGGCGGCAACGGCGGTTGCTAAGGCCGGACCATTGGCGTTGAAGGTGATGCGCAGGCGTTGCAAAACCTCAAAGACCTTGCGGGGAGCCAGCATCCAGCCGATGCGCATCCCGGCAAGGCCGTACAGCTTGGAGAATGTCCGCGTGACCATCACATTTTCCGTCTCGGCAGCCCATGACAGCCCGGATTCAAAATCGGAGGCCGTTGCATATTCGGCATACGCCTCATCGAGCAGCAGCAGCACCTGCTCCGGAAGTTGGCTGTGCAGCCGCCGCACTTCGCTTCCAGAAAGGCAGGTGCCCGTCGGGTTGTTTGGATTCGCAAGGGCGATCAGCTTGGTTTTCTCCGACACCCGACTCAATAACTCATCAACGCTGGTGACGCAATCCTTTTCCGGGGACACAACCACCGAGGCGCCTTGTGAAGTGGCAAAAATCCGATAGAGCGGAAACCCGTATTCGCTCAACAGCACCTCGTCGCCCTCACCCACGTAAGCGTGAATCAGTATTTGGATCAATTCTGCCGAGCCGTTGCCACAAAGGATTTGCCTCGCCTCCAAGTCATGGTGTGCGGCGAGTGCGTCACGCAGCGCGTGTTGATCCGGATCCGGGTAGCGGTGCAGTTGGGCCGCCTCCTCGGCATACGCTTGCAAGGCTCGCGGACTTGGCCCCAGAGTGGATTCGTTCGAGGAGAGCTTGATCGGTTGGGCAATTCCCTCCAATTCCCGCTCTCCGGGAACATACTCTGGAAGCTGAAGCACACTTGATCGGGGTTGGGGGATCATATCCATCTGCCGTTGGTGTCCAAAAGTGTGTCCCTCAAAGTAACGTGAGTACAGATTTCAGTTCCGTGTATTGCTCCAGCCCCTCCCAGCCATTTTCGCGTCCCCAGCCGGACTGCTTGTAGCCGCCAAAGGGAATAGACATATCCGGAATGCCGTGGCAGTTGACCCAGAGCAGTCCCGCCCGGAGTCTTGCGGCTAGGCGATGCGCCTTGCTGACATCACGAGTCCAGAGGCTGCCCGCGAGACCATAGGGCGTGTCATTCGCCAAGGCGACTCCTTCCTCCGGATCATCAAAGGCCGTGGCCGTGACGACCGGGCCGAAGATTTCCTCCCGAACCACGGGCATTTCCTGATTCGCGTTGGCCAACACCGTTGGCTCGTAAAAGTACCCTGCGCCATCGCAACGCCTGCCCCCGCTCAGGGCTTCGGCCCCATCCCGCATCCCGGACTCCACGAGGGCGTGGACGGAGCTACGGTGCTGCTCCGAAATCAGCGGTCCCATTTGCACTTCCGGGTCAAACCCTGATCCGAGTTTGAGGGAGTTTGCAATCTCGCTCACGCCCGCCACGACCTGCTCGAACACAGGCCGCTCGACCAGCAATCGCGAACCCGCCACACAAACCTGTCCGGCGTTGGCAAAGATCGCTTCGGCGGCTCCAGCAATAGCCCGGTCCAGATCGGCATCCGCAAACACAAGGACGGGAGATTTGCCGCCGAGTTCCAGAGACACTTTCTTCAGATTCCCTGAAGCCGCCATCAGGATTTTCCGGGCGGTTGCCGAAGACCCTGTGAAGGCGATCTTGTCCACCCCCGGATGTTCCGCCAGTGCCGCCCCCGTTCGGGAATCACCTGTGACAAGGTTGACCACTCCGGGAGGAAACCCCGCCCGCTCGAAAAGTCCGCCCAGCCACAGCGTGCTCATGGACGTTTGCTCAGCGGGTTTGAGAATGCAGGTGCAACCTGCGGCCAGAGCCGGAGCCAGCTTCCATGCCGCCATCACCAAAGGGCCGTTCCACGGCACGATCTGCGCGACGACCCCGATGGGTTCACGTTGGGTGTAGGCGTGGAACTCCATGCCGGGCAGGGAGGTTTGGGGTGTTCGGCCCTCCAATTTCGTACACCACCCTGCGTAGTACCGAAAGGACTCTGCCGCCGCCGAGACTTCTCCGTTCAGCGCACCTCCGAACAGCTTGCCCCCGTCCAAGGTTTCCAGCGTTGCCAACTCTTGGGCATGGGCTTCGATCAGTTCCGCGACCTTCCACAGCAATTTGGCCCGCTGTGCCGGGGTGATCCTGCGCCACTCCCCGTTTTCAAACGCTTGCCGCGCCGCCGCAACCGCCCGATCAACTTCCGCCCTCCCAGCAATCGCGTATTCGCCGATGACCTCACCATCGGCAGGGTTGACCGTCGGCTGCCATCCGGAGGTTCCCGCCCCGATCCATTCTCCGCCAATGAGCATGGGACGCGGAGTTTCCAGAAACTGCAAAACCCTGTCTGGCAATTGCGTCATGGTGTTCATGCAGGGCGGGCGCGGGGCGTGAGGATGAACGGCCACGGAGTGGGCATGTCCTGCGTCAACTCGACCTCAATCAGGGCCGGCCCGGCATCCGCCAATGCGCCTCGCAAAACCGGACGCAATTCATCGGGCGTTTGGACCCGGTGCCCTGTCATGCCAAAGCTTTTTGCAAGTTGCACGAAATCGGGGTTGTGCAGGTCCGAGGCGATGACCCGGCCTCCGAACCATTCCTTCTGCTGACGCTGGACGTTGCCAAACTTGTTGTCATTGAAGACGATCACCACCACGCCCAGCCCGTACTGCACCGCTGTCGCCAGCTCCTGCACGTTGAACAGGAAGCCCCCATCTCCGGCAATCGCCACCACCTTCTTGTCCGGATGCGCGGCCTGCACTCCAAGGGCCGTTGCGTAACCATAGCCGAGCGTGCCTTGATACCCTGCCGAGATGAAGTGCCGGGGGAGGTAGGTCGGGAACGCATACCACGAGGCAAAACCGACTTGCGTGACCTCGTCCACAAAAAAACCGTCTTCCGGCAATTCCTCCCGAATCACCCGCAAGTACCCCAGTTGAGGCGCAATCTTTTCCTCGAAAGCCGCTTGGAATTCGGCCTTCAGTTCGGTTAGCTCCTGTTTTCGTGAGGGACGTGGAGAATGGTGCCGCTCCACTGCCGGAAGCAGAGCTTGCAGGGCGATCCGGGCATCCGCAACCATTCCGATTTCTGGAGGGGCGATCCGGTTGATTTCTGTCGGATCAAGGTCAATGCGCAGGATTTTCAGGTTTTCGTCCAGCCCCCAGTACATTTGCTGGTACTTGAGGCGGGTGCCGACGGCCAGCACAACATCGGCATCGGCCCACAGCCGATGTCCGGCGGGAAAGCTTTGGCTGAGATAATGCCGTTCGTCAATGACTCCCTTGCCACTCCGGAAAAACGTCACGGGGGCTTGCAGCAGTTCCGCCAGTTGCAAAACCTCCGCACTCGCATCCTGCGCACCGCCCCCCACCACGAGCAACGGCCTCTTGGCCTGACTGAGCCGTTTTGCGGCTTGCTCGATCTGTTCGGGATCCGGAGCAAGCGCGGGATGGGACTCCGGGGCTAAGAGCGTAACCTCGCCCTGCTGCCCCATCACGTCCATCGCCATTTCCAGTTCGACGGGGCGGGGGCGACCCGTCTGAAGTTGCTTGAAGGCCTCCCGGACCCGATCCGGAGCTTGGGACGGATGATCAATCCGGGCCGCCCATTTCGTCAGCTTCTGGATGAGTCCAAGTTGATCGGGGATTTCGTGAAGGTAGCCCCGCCCGGTTCCGATTCCGGCGGAAGGAATTTGTCCGGTCACGCACAAGACGGGAGCATTGCAAGCGTAGGCCGTGCAGAGCGCCGCCGTGGTGTTCAAGAGTCCGGGACCGGGAACCACGGTGTAGGTGCCGACCCGCCCGGTGGAACGTGCGTAGCCGTAAGCCATGTACGCCGCTCCCTGTTCGTGTCGGGAGTGAATGAGCTTGAGTGCCCCTTCCGTTTTGTAAATGGCATCGAACAGGTGGTCGAGTTGTCCTCCGGGTAGGCCAAAGATCGTGTCCACTCCATGCTGCTGGAGCGATTTCACAATGGCTTCGGCACCGGTCAGGGAAGGCATGCTTGCGTCGGGATGGAGGTTGGCGTTTCGAGAAATTATCAGCAGGCTCTTGGAGTTGCGGGTCAGTCAGGGTATCAGTTTCGTAATGAATGCTCTATAGTTTATTCAGAATTCCCGGAGGAGGGGGTAAACTGGGACAGAACAGAGCACCTGACGGTCTCAAGCGCACCGGATTCCAGCAACTGCTGGAACGCAGTCAGGACGGCGCTTGCAAATTCCGAGTTGTCGGGGAGGTCGTCCCCAAAGATTTCCCGCACGGCAAGGAGGCGACGAACGTAGACTTCGGAACACGCCGTATCGAACACAGGGCCGCGAAGCATCCCGGTCTCAGCTGCGATTTGCAATAACGGTGCGGCCATGGGATCGCGCACCTCGATGGAGTTCCCCTGCTCGTCACGCCCTACCACAAAGCGCATCCAGCCCGCGACCGCTAGAGCCAGGCGCGAAAACGAAAGTCCGGCAGCGAGGCGGTCCCGGATGGTTCCGAGGAGACGCTGGGGCAGCTTCTGCGAACCGTCCATGGAAATCTGCCAGGTGCGGTGCTTCAATGCGGGGTTGGAGAAGCGCTCCAGCAGGGCGGCTTGGTAAGCGATGAGGTCCACTCCGGCTGGCATCTTCAGAGTGGGGGAAATCTCCTCGGCCATCATCGCTTGTAACAGTTTGACGAATTCCGGGTGTTCCATCACCTCCGAGACATACTCGCATCCGGCTAGGTGGCCAAGGTAGGCTAGCGTCGAATGGCTGCCGTTGAGCAGGCGCAGCTTCATCGTCTCGTAGGGCCGGACGTCCTCCACCAACTCGGCCCCAACCTGTTCCCACTCCGGACGGCCGCAGACAAAGCGGTCCTCGATCACCCACTGCCGAAACGGTTCGCCCACCACCACGCCCTCATCGCGCACTCCTAGGATTCGCTTGACGTTTTCACGGTCGGATTCGGTGGTTGCCGGGACGATGCGGTCCACCATCGTGCAGGGGAAGGTGGCGTTTGCCGCGATCCAGTGCGCCAACTCCGAATCACGCCGGGCGGCGAGTTCCAGTACGAGCTTCTGCACGGTGCGCCCGTTCTCCGGCAGGTTGTCGCAACACAGCACCGTGAAGCCCGGAATCCCACTTTTCTGGCGCTGGCGCAACGCCTCAACAAGGAAACCGAGTGCGCTACGAGGACATTCCGGATGCCGCAAGTCGTCTTGCACGTCTGGATGCTCCGGGTTGAGCCTGCCGCTCGCGGGATCGTGGCAGTAGCCTTTCTCCGTCACCGTCAGCGAGACAATCCGGGTCTGCGGGCAGGCCATGCGCTCCAGCACCGCTTCCGGATTTTCTCGGGCGAACAGGACTTCTTGCACCGCGCCGATCACGCGCAGGCGGTCTTCGGAGCCGTCGCGCTCCAGCAGGGTGTAGAGTCCATCCTGCGGCGCAAGCTGGTTGCAGACCGTCGAACTGCGCAGGCTCACGCCACAGATTGCCCAATCCCCCCCAAAACGTTCCAGCACCTCCTCGGTGTAAAGTGCCTGATGCGCTCGGTGGAACGCCCCAATTCCAAGGTGGACGATACCGATCCCAGTTTGATCCCTTGAGTATCTCGGCCCTCTTGCTGCTCTTGGAAGTAAACTATTTTCTCGAAGGAGGGACATTACGAATTCGATTGGCTAGTTTCTTTACCACTCATGGAGAATTCCTACAGCCGGTAGGCTTTTTTGACAAGATTATAGGCCAAGTCAATCGCAACTTCATGTGCTTCATCTTCTGGAAGGCGATATTCGCAGACCAGTTCCGCGAGGAATCGGCAATCAATTCGGCGGGCCATATCATGGCGGGCGGGGATCGACAGAAACGCCCTTGTATCGTCATTGAATCCGACGGTGTTGTAAAAGCCAGCGGTTTCGGTCGTTAGCCTGCGGAAACGAAGCATGCCTTCCGGGCTGTCGTGGAACCACCAAGGCGGCCCCAGTTTCAGAATCGGGTAGTGTCCTGCTAAGGGGGCCAGTTCCCGACTGTAACTGGTTTCGTCCAAGGTGAACAGAATAACGCTAAGACCCTTTTCGTTGCCGAAACGGTTGAGCAGTGGCTGCAGAGCCTGCACATAATCCGTCCGCATCGGGATATCTGCTCCCATATCCCTACCGAAGCGTTCGAAAAGAGGACGGTTGTGATTGCGGAACGAGCCGGGATGAATTTGCATCACCAGTCCGTCCTCCAGACTCATGCGGGCCATCTCGGTCAGCATTTGTCCACGGAACATTTCTGCCATCTTTCCCGAAAGATCCCCGTTCAGCGCATCCGCGAACAGGTTTTCGCATTCCGAACAATTCAAGCTGGCAGTAACAGCGCTCGGGTGTCCATGGTCGGTAGAGGTAGCCCCCATCGACTTGAAGAATTCACGCCGTTGCATAAGAGCCTTGAGGTAGCCTGACCAATTCTGCGTGTTTTCACCCGTGAGTCGTCCAAGCTTTTCCACGTTTTCCTGAAAGCCCTCAAACTCTGGATCAACTACCGGGTCCGGACGGAAGGCGGTGATGACCCTTCCATTCCAGTCCGAATCCCGGATAACTTGATGATGCACCAATTCATCCAGGGGGGATTCCGTCGTGGCCAGAACCTCGATATTGAATCGCTCATAAAGGGAACGAGGCCGGAAGGCGTCGGTGGTGAGTTTCGCGTTGACTTCATCGTAGATCGAATCCGCATGGTCCGGGGTGAACGGCAACTCCACACCCAGCACTTCGTATAGCGCATGCTCGAACCAGATGCGCGAAGGAGTGCCCCGGAAGAGATGGTAATGTTCGGCAAAGGTACACCAGATCTTGCGCCGGTCGGTTTCCACTGGATTTCCGTCAACCGTCGGGACTCCCAGAGATTCAAGCGGAATGCTCTGGCTGTAAAGCATGCGTAATAGGTAGTGGTCCGGTATCAGGAAAAGCTCGGTGGCATTGTCAAAGGCTTTATTTGAGGCAAACCAGGCTGGATCGGTGTGTCCGTGGGGACTGACGATGGGCAAGTTTTTGACTTCGGTATAAAGACTTTCAGCAACGGAAAGCAGCTTAGGATCTAAAGGAAATAATCGGTTAGGATGATTGAATTGAATTGAAATCATGATCCACCTCTGTTTGATTTTCCACAAACTTTTCAAATGGACTTGAAGAAGTTTATGAGATTCGTTGCCGGGAGGTTGGTAATTACTTTGGCTCTAGACTAGCAGATGGTGATATTTCTTGAGCCGGAGCCGGAGTTCCCCTGCCAGTACATGACGATCCCGCCTCCAGCGCCACTCGGATTCCTTGAGGTGGAACTCAAAGTTTGGCCTGACCCCGTTGAACTTTGCAAGCCGCCTTTTGGTGTAGCCCGGAAGGCTTCGACGCCGTTGATGTGGCAGTGCCCG
>CAZQXS010000063.1:0-11592 GCA_964597275.1 uncultured Pseudomonadota bacterium
CCGATCTGATCTTTTACAAACGCGCCCTCCGCCTTCTGTTCAATTACTTCCGGTCTGCCCACGCTGAAAAGCAAGGTCGTCGCCTCCTCCACGGCATCGGGATATTTCCCAAAGAACGCCTTGATGTCGCGCTTGAGGCTTTCGGGCATGTCGCGGTACGCCGTGCGTTGCTCAAACTGCGCAAGAGCAAAATACACAAGCAGATCATTGCGTCGGCTGGTTTGGGCTGCTGCAAAAGTCTTGTCGCCGTAGTGCTCCTTGAGTGCCTCAAAGGCTTTTTTATGGGAACCGGCAACCCTCCGGAGGCGTTCTGAGTGTTCAAACTCCGAGTTGGCAGGAAGGCGACCTAGGTCGAGGGTGGTTTCCCAAAAGTGATCGAACAGTTCCTTGTGCTTGTCAAGGAGCCCCTTGGCGATTGGCTGGGCGGGAGCTTGCACTTCGCGTTGGGTAAGCTGTCTCCAGTTCCGCCGGACGTGTTGGCGTTCCAGCAAGAAGCGCTGTTCCTCCAGCTTGTCCTTGAAGAGGATAAAAACTCCCGGACCAACCGCAATTGGATTTTTCGCTAGGGTTCTCTTGAGGTATTCCTTGAATTCGGCTTGCCCGTAGTAACGTTGAAAGGTGTTGCGTGAGGTGATCACACCATCCTTGTAGGGCTTGAACTGGCGCACGGTGCTTTCTCCGGCAACCATCACCGAGACAATCAGGAGCTTGTTGGCGCACTGGTAGGCCTGCCTCAAGGTGTCCTCCCGCTCCCCAAGGTCTTCAATCACATTGAGGACGTACCCGAGGTTCACGAGGTCGCTTGGGGTCCGTTCTCCGTCGGGGCGATGCGCTGGGTCCCATCCGGAAACGCTGACCCCGTGCGCCTCCAGTTCCCGCACGTCGTCCCCCTTGCCGCAGCCGTAATCGAGGACGGAATGGATTCCGTCGAAATAGCCGTGCCGGGCGAGAACCTGCATGGGGGCGGAGAGCTTGTTGCGGTCAATCGCCGTCTTGTGACGCTGGATGTCATTGGTAGGCAAGGCGGCAGGACTCCCGCTCTCCGGAGCCTCCTGCGGGTGCAGGCGACCGCTTTCATCAAGAAAATACCCTTTGGTGCGGATCAACCGCTCCCAATTTTTCTTGAAGCCGATGGAACGGGAATTTTCGTACAGCCCCGCCGCTTCCCCTTCCTGAGTGATGGCCGCAAACAGGGCGCGGCGCGGATCATCTTCAGCAACGAAGGTTTCCTTGCGGTGCAGAATCGGAGGATTGTCCGAAGTGCGGTAATCCGCCGTGCGCACCGACAGCGCTTCGAGGCTGACAGTGTGGCTTTGGGCCAAGGCGGGATAGGCGTAGGTGTCGAAACCGGGATAGTGCAACAAGGTAAGCTTGAAGTCGCGCCGGGAGAATTTGGCGACGTTCCATGCGTTCCAGTCCAGCTTGAGTGCTGTTGCCGTTTTTTCCGTCAGCACTGCAAGTTCCGGTGACGCTGCGACAAGGGCGCTCTGGTGCAGGTAAACCGCATCGCGGAGGTGCTTGCCCAAGCGGAGTTCGGCAACTAGTTTTCGGAACTGTGGAAAATCCATCAGCAACCAAGGCTGTGGTTCTTGATCAATGCGAAGCGGGGATTAGTGATTCACCTTATGCGATGACCTGTTCGGAGGTGTTTCCGTCCAACCGTTCGGCGGCAAACTCCTGCATTTTTCCCATCAACCCGTTCAGGTCGCGCTGGAGGTGGGCAAAGCCCTCGTGGCATTCGAGGGTGGCTTCGTCCATGTAGAGGTCGCGGCGGATTTCGATTTGCAGGCTGTGAATGCCGTGAGCTGGGTCGGAATGGTGTTGCAGGATCCACGCGCCTGCGTAGGGATCGTTGACGGACACGTCATAGCCTGAATCCGTCAGCGTCTCCCGCACCATGGCCGTGAATTCGGACGCACAGGCGGTTCCGTGCAAATCCCCCAGCACGATGTCCGGGCGCAGGGTTCCGGGCTTGTCCGGGGTGTGCTTGTTGCCCCGTGATTTCATCGAGTGCCAGTTGACGTGCCAGACGTTGGGGAAGCTGGATTTCAGCAGTCGGAGCCACGCCGCCAGGGTGTCGTGATACGGGCGGTAGCAAGTCTGGATGCGCCGGAACACTTCGGCAGGAGCGAGTTTGCGGTCGTACAGCATTCCCCCCGCTGCGAACTCCTGCCAGATCAGGCCAATCCCGCGTTGCGACTTGATGCTGGGTTGCAGCGAACCCACCCCCACCTCGGCCCACTCGTCCAAGGAGAGGTCCGCTCCGGGCCAAGCCTCGCTGAGCAGGGCCGGGTCAATGTCCTCCGGGGCACGGTTCGGGTCAATGTAGGTGCGGGGGAACCGCGCCGCCAACACGGGGATTCCCAGCACTGGCGCTCTGGCGATCAGTTCATCCACATAGGCGTCCTCGCCATAGCGCAACTTCGCCTCCGGCAGAGCAGATCCAAAATCCCCCGGATACTCCCGCCCGCAGTGCGGCACGTCAAAGACCAGCGGCTGCCATGCCCCTTCCGGGAGCATCTCGCGAAGGACGGAGTGGAGGTTGGTGTCTTTCACAAGAAATTGAATGGCATCAGTGGCATGACGGCCTTCCACATCACCCGGACGTTTCGTTCAAGTGGCAGGCGGCTTGCCGTCCAGCAGCAATCGCCTGTAACTTCGGAGTTTCCTCGCGGCAACGCGGGGAAGCGTGCGGGCAGCGCGGGTGGAAGTGGCATCCGGATGGTGGATCGAGCGGCGAGGGGATTTCTCCGGCAACTGGCATGTACTCCCGCTTCCGGAGGTCGAGGCGCGGCACCTCATTGAGCAGGGCTTGGGTGTAGGGGTGGTTGGGGCTTTGGAACAGTTCCTCCGTTGGCGCGATCTCCACCACCCGCCCCAAGTACATGATCACCACGCGATCCGAGATGTGTTCGACGACGCTGAGATCGTGGCTGATGAAGAGGTAGGTGAGGTCCAGCACCTCCCGCAGGTCCATGAAGAGGTTGAGCACCTGCGCCTGAATGGAGACATCGAGCGCAGCCACGGCTTCGTCGCACACCAGAAACTCCGGCTGCACCGCCAAGGCGCGGGCCACGCCGAGACGCTGCCGCTGCCCTCCGGAAAACTGGTGGGGGTAGCGCACCTTGTAGGACGCATCCAGCCCCACCTTTTCCAGCATCTCTTCCACATACTCGTCCTGCGTCCAGCCCTCCAGCATCCCGTGAATCCTCGGTGCTTCTCCCACGATATCGCGGACGCGCATCCGGGGGTTGAGCGAGGCGAAGGGATCCTGAAAGATCATCTGGATTTTCAGCGCGGCGGCTTTGCCTTCCGGGCTGGACGTGTCAGAAACATCGGCCTCGCGGTAGTGGATCGTGCCCGAGGTCGGGGGCAGGATGCCCGCAACCATGCGACCGTAGGTGGATTTTCCGCATCCCGACTCCCCCACCAACCCGACCACTTCGCCTTGCTCGATGGCCAAATCCACCTGATCCACCGCCTGCACCACTTCTTCCTGAAGGTCCGCACCCAGCTTTTGCGCAAGTTTCGCAGCAAAATCCAAATGCTTGACGAAACGCTTGGAGAGTCCTCGTGTTTCCAGCAGAGTCGTCATGCCGCCTCCAGGTGTGGGTGGTGGCAAAGCAGCTCGCGCCCCGGAAGCGGTTCGGCAGGTTCTGGTGAAACCTGACACGCTTCGTCCGCCCGAGGGCAGCGGGTGCTGAAGGCACAGCCTTGAGGCAGGTGAAGCAACGAGGGGGTCATGCCCGGAATCTGGTTGAGCCGCTGGCCCCTGCGGTTGTGTGCCGGGACGGAGCCAATCAGCCCGTGGGTGTAGGGATGCAGCGGCTGGTCAAGCACCTCGCCCACTGTGCCGCTTTCGACAATCCGCCCTGCGTACATCACACAAATCCTGTCCGCGAGTCCGGCGACCACCGCAAGGTCGTGCGTGATCCAGATCAGCGCGGTTCCAGACTCCCGGCAAAGCCGCTGCACCTCGTGAAGAATCTGCCCCTGAATGGTGACATCAAGCGCGGTGGTGGGTTCGTCCGCAATGATCAAATCCGGCTTGTTGAGCAGGGCGATCGCAATGGCGACACGCTGGCGCATTCCCCCGGAAAACTGATGCGGGTATGCCTGAAGCCGTTCGTCCGGAGATGGAATGCCCACCTGCCCCAGCGCGTCCCGTGCCCGCTGACGTGCCGCTTCCTTCCCGATTGGCTCATGCGCCAAAATCGCCTCGATCATCTGCGTGTCAATGCGCAGCACAGGATTGAGCGTCATCATCGGATCCTGAAAGACCATCGCCATGCGGTTGCCGCGAATCCGGCGCATCTGTTCTTCCGGGAGTCCGATGAGTTCTTCCCCGTTGAACCGAATCTGTCCGTCCACCACCCGACCCGGTGGGTCCACCAGTCCAAGGATCGAAAAGCCTGTCACGGATTTTCCGGAGCCGGACTCCCCGACCAAGCCGAGAATCTGCCCCGGCTCTACCGTGAAACTCACGTCCTCCACCGCCTTCGCCACGCCTGCGCGGGTGAAGAAGTGCGTCCGAAGATTCCGGACTTCGAGGGTGGCTTGCGGCATGCTCATTTCTGCAAGCGCGGATTGAGGACATCCCGGAGTTGGTCGCCCACGAGGTTGATGCTGACAATCGTGATCAGCAGGGCGATGCCGGGAAAGAAGCTGATCCAGTACTTCTGGCTCAGCATGTACTCAAACCCGTTGGCGATCAACAGCCCCAGCGAGGGTTCGGTGATCGGCAATCCGATGCCCAAAAAGCTCAACGTTGCCTCCAGCGAGATCGCATGGGCGGTTTGGAGCGTGCCCACCACGATCAGCGGCGGGAGGCAGTTGGGCAGGAGGTGTCGGAAGACGATGCGGCGGTGGCTCAGGGCAAGGCAGGTTGCCGCCTCGATGTACTCCTTCTGCCGCTCCACCAAGGCGCTGCCACGCACGGTGCGGGCGTAGTAGGCCCACTGCACCACCACCAGCGCGACGATGATCTTGTCCACGCCCTTGCCCAGCACCGCCACCAGCACCAGCGCTACAAGGATTGCCGGGAAGCTGAGTTGCAGGTCCACCACCCGCATGATCAGGGTTTCGGTCTTTCCTCCAAAATACGCCGCGATCAGTCCCACCGCCCCACCAATGCAGAGCGCGATCAGGCCGCTCACCACGCCCACCCCAAGGCTCGTCCGCAGCCCGTAGAAGATCGCGCTGAGCAAATCCCGCCCCGCGCCGTCGGTGCCCAGCCAGTAGGTCATGCCCGTGTAGCTCTCCGTTCCCGGAGGCAGGCGGCTGTCCATCACATCCACAACGGCAAGATCATAGGGATCAGTGGGTGAAATCACCGAGGCAAACACGCCGATGAAGAAGATGATCACCAAGCCGACAAAGGCTACGGTGGCAATCCGGCTATCAAAATAATCCGCCACAAACCGCTGGAAGGGCGTCTGCACCTTGACGGTGATTTCCGGGGGCGTGGTTTCGCTTGGGAGTGCGGTCATGTCCGGGTCAGGTCTTGATGTCCTGCAAACGCACGCGGGGGTCGAGGATCGAGTAAAGGATGTCCACAACCAGATTGATGGAGACGAACATCAGCACGATGATCATCAGGTACGCCACCACCACCGGACGGTCCAGCAGGTGGATCGAGTCAATGATCAGCTTGCCCATCCCCGGCCAGGCGAACACCGTCTCGGTCACAACTGAGAAGGCGATCAACCCGCCCAGTTCCAAGCCCAGCACGGTCACGACCGGAATGAGGATGTTCTTGAGCAAATGCACCAGAATCAGCCGGGACTCGCTCAGTCCCTTGGCGCGGGCGAACTTCATGTAGTCCTGATGCACCACCTCGCGGGTGCCCGCCCGCGAGAGCCGGATCACCAGTGACATCTTGAAGAGCGAGAGGTTGAGTGCGGGCATCAACAAGTGCGAAAGCCCATCCAGCGTGAGGAAGCTGACCTCAACCCCGGCCACCAGAACGGTGTCGCCGCGTCCGGTGGAGGGCAGCCAGCCCAGCATCACGGCAAACACCATGATCATCATCAGGCCCACCCAGAAGGTCGGAAGACTGAATCCCAAAATGGACCCTGCCATGACCGTGCGGCTGAACTTGGAGTCCGGCTTCAATCCCGCATAGACCCCAAGCGGAATCCCGATCAGGATGGCCATGAACAGCGCGGCAAAGGCGAGTTCCAGTGTGGCGGGCATCCGCTGGATGATGAGCTTCAGAGCCGGCGTTCCAAAGATGAAGGACTTGCCCAAATCCCCCTGAAGGGCGTTGAGCAGAAAGTGTCCGTACTGCTCCGGAAGCGGCTTGTCCAAGCCGAAATCCCGAATCACCCGGTCAATCTCCGCCTGATCCGCCTCTGGGTTGACCAGCATGTCCACGGGGTCGCCGACGATGTTGACGCCGACAAACACCAAAAGCGACATCACCAGCACGACCACAAGGCTTTGCAGTAGGCGGCGGATGATGAAAACCGACACGGTGAGATTGCGTTAGAAGGAGGTGAGATCGGTGAAAAAGGCGGTCATCCGCAGACGACCGCCTTCAATCAAATTGGATGGCTTACTGAGAAAACACGTCGGAATAGACGGTGGCTTCATCCGTGCGGGCGTTGTACTTGATGCCCGTGCGGGCCGCCCAAGTGTTCACCTGATAGTGCAGCGGGATGATGCCCAGATCACCAATGGCGAGCTCCGTGGCTTTGGCCAGCAGGTTCTGGCGCTTGGCATCATCCACCGTCGCCAGCGCGTCCTCGACAAGGCGGTCCAACTCGGCATTGGAGTAACGCCCACGGTTGGAGGCGCCGAAGCCCTGTGACTTGTCGTAGGTGTGCAGCAACGACTTGAGCGGCGAGGAGGCTTCCCCGGTTCCAGCCCCCCAGCCGACGAGGATGAAGCTGAACTCCGGGGTCTTGTTCGGCCCACCGCGAGAGGCGCGGCGGAAGTACACGCTCTTCGGCATGGTTTCCACCGCTGTCTTGATGCCGATGCGCGTGAGCATCTGTGCAATCGCCTCGCAGATTTTCGCGTCGTTGATGTAGCGGTCGTTCGGGCCGTGGATGGTGAGCTGGAAACCGTTGGGAACTCCGGCTTCGGCTAGCAGCTTTTTCGCGCCTGCCGGGTCATACGCCTCCGGCTGAAGGCTCGGACTGACCCCGAAGAAGCCCTCCGGCAGCAACTGCCCGGCCTTGATCGCCACGCCTTCCATCACCCGGTCCACGATCGCATCGCGGTGGATCGCCTTGGAAATCGCCTTGCGGACGCGCAAGTCCTTGAGCGGATTCTTGATCGCACCACCGTCCTTCGACTTCACAAACGGCGAGTCGTCGCGGTCGTGGTCGAGGTGCAGGTAGATCACGCGGTTGGAGATGCCCTGACTGAGCGCGATTCCTGATTCACTCTTCAGGCGCGTGATGTCGGTGGTGGGCACATTGTCAATGAAGTCCACGTCGCCCGCCAGCAGCGCGGCCACACGGGCCGGGCCGGACTTGATGGGCTTGACCACGATGCGCTTCCATTCCGGCTTCTCGCCCCAGTAGTTCTCGTTGCGCTCCAGAATCAGCCGATCTCCGGGCACCCACTCGACAAACTTGAACTTGCCGGTGCCGATGGTCGCTTTGCCGCTGTTGTAGTCCTCCGTGGTCGCCCCGTCTCCGTATTTCTTGGAGATGATGCTGACGGTGGACATGTCGTTGGGCATCAGCGGGTAGGGTCGCTCGGTCTTGATGTGAACGGTGTGATCGTCCACCTTGGAGATCGACTTGCCCTTGAGGTAGGTTCCGAAGCTCGAAGGCGAGTTCGGGACGTTCGGCGCCCGCTCGAAGGTGAAGACCACGTCATCCGCGGTGAACGAACTGCCGTCGTGGAACTTCACGCCCTTGCGCAACTTGAACTCCCACGTCAGGTCGTTGATCGCCTTCCACGAAACCGCCAGTCCGGGCAGCAGTTGCTGCTTGGAGTCCGTCATGATCAGGCGGTCGAAAATCTCTCTCGACAGCGCGTTGTTGGGTCCGAGGTTGTGATAGTGCGGGTCAATCGAGGAGGGTTCGGACTTGATGCCCGCCCTCAGTTCCTGCGCCGAAACATTTCCGGCAACAAGCATGACGCCAAGCGTCAACAGCATGCAAAACAGTCGTTTCATGATACTCCTTTTTTTAGAGACGTTATGAAGCCTTGCTCCATGACTGGTTGAAGATCGGGCAAATCCGGACCGCCCGGAACTGCCCAAGGGACCGCTTATTGTTAGTGGGTTGCCCAACATTGCACAAGTAAAAAATATTCCGAAACACATCGCAGTTGAACAAGAGCGCAAAATTGACTACCGTGTTTTCAGTGATTGACCACCGCTTCATCCTCAACCTTGGGACCAACCGCCATGCCCGCTTCTGACGATCTCAGCTACCCCGTCTCGCTCATTCCTCCGGACATCTCCGCCTATCGTGCCGGAAACACAGGCATCGAGTACGTCCACCAGTTTGACTCCGGGCAGCCCGGCCCGCATGTGATGGTCAGCGCGGTGGTGCATGGCAACGAGTTGTGCGGGGCGATTGCGGTGGATCATCTTTTTCAAAACGACGTGCGCCCACTACAGGGCAAACTCACGCTGGGCTTCATGAACGTGGCCGCCTTCCACAGCTTCGATCCGGACCGCCCCAAAGAGTCCCGCTTTGTCGAGGAGGATTTCAACCGACTCTGGACCAAGGAGGTGTTGGAGAGCGACCGCGACAGCGTGGAGTTGCGCCGCGCCCGCGAAGTCCACCCAATCGTGGAAACCGTGGACCTGCTGCTCGACATCCATTCGATGCAGACCGCCACCCATCCGCTGATGATGGCCGGGCCGCTCGCCAAGGGCCGGGAGTTTGCGAAGCTGATCGGCCTGCCGGAAACCTCGGTCACGGACTGGGGCCACAAGGCCGGACGTCGCATGCGCGACTACGAGGGCTTTTCCAATCCGGACAGCCCCAAGAACGCCCTGCTGATCGAATGCGGACAGCATTGGGAACCGAGCAGCGCGGAACTGGCGATCACGGCGGCATGGCGCTTTCTCTGGAAAACCGGGGTGATTGCAGAAGAAACCGCAGCCCCGCACTTGCGTGTGGCCCCACCGGAGCAGCAGCGTTTCATCGAGGTCTCTGGGCCGTACACCATTCAAACGGGAGATTTCCGCTTCGTGGAGCCGTATGTCGGCCTTGAAGTCCTCCCCGCCGCCGGAACCGTCATCGGCCACGATGGCGGCCAGCCCGTGACCACACCCTACGATCACTGCGTCCTCATCATGCCCTCCCGCAACCAAACTCCGGGGGCTTCGGCAGTGCGTTTCGGGAAATTCTTGGAGAACTGAACCCGTAACCCCACTCAGCGAATCCCCTGAACCTTCATCTGCAATCAACCACCTGCCCAACCCCATGCGAGAGAACCTTCTGAAAACCAAGTGGGCCTCCGGAGACTGGACCCTCAACGGCTGGCTTCAAATCCCCAGCAGTGTTTCTGCCGAACTGATGGCGCATGCCGGATGGGATTCGCTGACGGTGGACCTCCAGCACGGGCTGGTGGACTACACCACCGCGATTCCGATGCTTCAGGCGCTGTCCACCACCTCGGTGGTTCCGTTGGCACGAGTGCCGTGGAACGAGCCGGGCATCATCATGAAGCTGCTCGATGCGGGCTGCTACGGCATCATCTGCCCGATGATCAACACGCGGGAGCAGGCCGAGTCCTTCGTGCGCTCGTGCAAGTACCCTCCGCTTGGCGAACGCAGTTGGGGACCGCACCGCGCCCAACTGTACGCGGGTTCCGGCTACCGCGAACACGCCAACGAGAACCTCCTTGCCCTCGCCATGATCGAAACCCGCGAGGCGCTGGACAACCTTGATGCGATCCTCAGCACTCCCGGACTCGACGGCTGTTACATCGGCCCGTCCGACCTCGGCCTCTCGCTGGGCTACGAACCCAAGCCGGATCGTGAAGAACCCGAACTTTTGGAGGCGATTGACCGCATTCTCGCCACCGCCAAGCGTCACAACGTGCAGGCGATCATGCACTGCGGCTCCACCGCTTATGCCAAGCGCATGATCGCCAAGGGCTTTGATGGAGTGACCGTTCTCGCCGACAGTCTCTTTCTCCGACAAGGAGCCACCCAAGTGGTGGGCGAGATGAAATCCTGAACCATGACCGAAACAAGAACCATGGCGAAACCACAAGCAAGCTATCCAGACCTCAAGGACAAGACCGTGCTGGTGACGGGCGGCGGCTCCGGCATTGGCGCCTCCACGGTGGAGGCGTTTGTCGAGCAAGGCTGCCGGGTGGCGTTTTTTGACGTTCAGGAGGAGGTTTCCCGAAAATTTGCCGACTCGCTGGCGGCGAAAGGTCCGAAGCCGCTGTTCCTGCCCTGCAACGTGGCCGACATTTCCGCATTGCGCGAGGCGATTCAGGAAGTTGAGGGAAAGTTGGGCACCGTGAAAATCCTCGTCAACAACGCCGCCAACGACCAGCGCCACGAGCCGGAAGACGTCACCCCGGAGTACTGGGAAGAGCGGTTGCGCATCAACCTGCACCACCACTTCTTCGCGGCGCAGGCGGTGCAGCCGAAGATGGCTGAATCCGGAGGCGGCTCGATCATCAACATGGGGTCGTGCAGTTGGCACTTGGCGTTGGGCGTCATGCCGGCCTACACCACCTCCAAGGCGGCGATTGAAGGTATCACGGTCAGCCTGGCCCGTGCCTACGGCAAGGACCGAATTCGCGTCAACTGCGTGGTTCCGGGATCGGTGCGCACCGAACGGCAGGTGAAGGAGATCATCACTCCGGAATATGAGGAGTTCATCGTCGGACAGCAGTGCCTGCCGGACCAGATCGAGCCGGAAGACATTTCGCAACTCGTGCTCTTCCTCGGCTCGGACGTGAGCCGCATGTGCACCCGGCGCAACTTCATCATGGATGCCGGCATGGGTGCCTGACTGTCGGCTAGTCCTCTGTGTCGGCGGTCGCTACAATGCTACGGGCTGTGAATTCGATGGCCCGCCAGTTCTTGTCGGCGACCACTTGCTTGGGCATCATCCAGCCCCCGCCCACCGTGAGGACGTTGGGCTTGGAAAGGAAAGACCGGAAGTTGTTGGAACTGATCCCTCCGGTTGGGACAAAATCCACACCGGGAAACACTGGAGCGAAATCCTTGAGGCGCTCCATGCCCAAGGACGCAACGGCAGGAAAGAGCTTGAGCGTGGTGCAGCCCGCCTCACGAGCAGCAAAGATTTCGGACGCAGTTTCCGTTCCGGGGAGGTAAGGCAGTCCCAACTTTTGGGCGGCTTCAACAAGAGGAAGGTGCAGCGCCGCACTGACTGCGAAACCCACCCCGGCTTCTTGGGCTTGACGCAGTTGCTCCGCCTTGCTCACGGTGCCAATGCCAAGGTGCGCCTCCGGGAGTTCTTTTTGAAGCGCCTCCACTGCCGCCCACGCTTGGGGAGTGCGCAGGGTGATTTCAAAAACCGTCAGTCCCCCCGCGTACAGGGCTTTGGCCACCTCCACGGACTCCTGCACCTCCCGGACGGTCATCACCGGGATTGCTGGAACCCCTGAGAGCAGCTTTCGTAAGGGAGTTTC
>CAZQXS010000063.1:11692-15476 GCA_964597275.1 uncultured Pseudomonadota bacterium
CGGTCATCACCGGGATTGCTGGAACCCCTGAGAGCAGCTTTCGTAAGGGAGTTTCTTTTTTTTCACTCATAACAGGAAATCAGAATGATTGAACTTGTGATGGTGTATCGCCAGTTTCAGCATCCAAGCCTACTGCCTGCTTTACAAGAAAAATATGTCGTTCACAGGCTTTGGGAAGTTGCAAATAAAGAACAGTTCATTGCCTCCATCAGCCCAAACGTCCGAGGAATGGTGACGGATCACTTAGGAGTTTCTGCCGATTTGATGGGTCAGTTTCCGAATTTGGAAATCATAACAAATTTTGGGGTCGGCTACGATAGTGTTGATGTTAAATCCGCAACAAAGAACGGAATTTGGGTCACAAACACACCTGGGGTTCTCACGGATGATGTTGCCGATTTGGCAATACTGCTACTCCTGGCCACCGCCCGTGGTCTCTGTGAGGGGGATCGCTTCATTCGGAACGGACAATGGCATGACGGACCAATGCGCTTCACGGAAAACATTAAGGGGAAGCGGATTGGAATCCTTGGTTTGGGTCGTATCGGACAAGCCATTGCCCACCGTGCAGGCGCATTTGGGCTATCGGTCAGCTATCATGGCCCTCGTGAAAAACCTGAACAGCCCTATCCTTTTGTGCCAAATCTGGTCGAGTTGGCTGAGGCATCGGATTTCTTGGTGGCGAGTTGCCCCGGTGGTAGTGAAACTCGGCACCTCATCAATCAAGAAGTCATGCTGGCTTTGGGTTCTGAAGGCATCTTGATCAATGTCGCCCGTGGTTCTGTGGTTGATGAACCGGCACTCGTAGAGGCTCTCAAACAGGGCCGATTAGGAGGAGCCGGTTTGGATGTCTTTGAAAATGAGCCAAATGTTCCAGAAGCATTACTCTCGATGGAGAATGTGGTGTTGCAACCTCATCAAGGGAGTGCAACCAACCAAACCCGCATCGCAATGGGCCAAATCATCATTGACAACCTTGACGCTCATTTCTCCGGGAAGCCGTTGCTCACCCCGGTCAACTCGGTCACAAAATAAGCCCCGCGCCTTTTCCAAAACTGATGCCTGAGCCGCGCCTGCACTTCGTCACCTCCAACGAGAACAAGCGGCGGGAACTCGAAGCCCTGCTCGGCGAACCGCTGGGGCAGGTGTCCTTTGAGCTTCCAGAACTCCAGACCTCGGTGCTGGAAGACCTCACCCGCCACAAGCTCCAAGCGGCCTTTGACCACTTGCGAAAGCCCGTTGTGGTCGAGGACACCTCGCTCTACTTTTCTGCATGGAACGAGCTTCCGGGGCCGCTCGTCAAGTGGTTCCTCAAGAACCTTGGCCCGGACGGCATGGTGCAGGCGTTGACGCCTTTTCAGGATTTTCGCGCCAAGGCTGTGTGTTGCTTGGGCTACACCAACGATGGTGAAACGCTGTTCCTCTTCCGAGGCGAAGTTCCGGGAAGGATCGTGTCGCCACGCGGTTCCCGCGAGTTCGGCTGGGATCCGATCTTCCAGCCGGAAGGCTCTGCGAAAACCTTTGGAGAGATGAGTGCGGAAGAAAAATTCGCTGTTTCCATGCGTGCCCGTGCCGCCCACAAATTTCAGGAATTCCTCCGCCAGAACTGATCGCCCCAGCCAGACTCCCGCTACACTGCCTTTTCTTCCGGAACGCGGTACTCCTGACTGTGCAGCAGGTAGGGAATGCCGCCCAGCAAAAAGACCGCAAGCTGGACGATGATGAAGAGGTTGAACACGTCTGCTCCTCCGGAAAGCCCAACCAACTGATACAGCGACTCAAACGCGGCATGGCCGATGCCAATGCCTCCCGGCGCAACCGGAATCGCAATGGTGATCAAGCCAATCGGCATGATGAAGAACTGCGTCGCCAGTTCCATTCCGGAAATGCCCATCATTTGGGCGATCTCAAAAAAAAGCACCGCCACCATCGAATGCAATGCAATCGAAATCAGTAGGGTCACGAGCAAGGTGCGGCGATGGTACTGGTAGCTCTTGAAGGCCGTATAAACCTTGAGCGTGAATCCACTGGCAGGCAGCCGATCGAGTATCCGGATGAAGGGATCCCGGCCTGCTCGGAACGGATACAGCACCAAACCGTAAAACAGCAGCGTTCCCGCAAACAGCCCCGCGATCATCCACGCCAAGGGGTGCAGTGACGCCCTGCCGAGAATCAGGCTCCAGTTCGTGACCAGCGCGATGAACGCCATCACGATCAGCCCGAACAATCCTACAAAGCGATCAATTAGCAGCGTCATGAACGCCCGCGTCCGGCCCTCAGCTTCCTGCGCCTTGATCACATAGTAGCCCTTCACCACATCGCCCGTGACGGCTCCGGGCAGGGTCGTGTTGAAGAAACTGCCGATCCACGTCAGCAGAAATGCGCGGTTCGGCGTCACAGGCAGTCCAATCGCCCGCAACAGCAGCCACCAGCGCATGGCCGCCATCGGCACGATGAGCAAAGCCAACACCGCCACCATCGTTGCCAGCATCCCCGGATGCTCGTGGAACAGCAGCAGCCGCTCAAAGTTGAGCCGTCCGCTCTGCACCAGATAGGTCAGAATGCCTGCAACCAGCCCAAACTTGAGCAGTGTGAGAATCAGTCGTTTCATCAATCAGAAAATTTTGCTCAACGGCTCAGCAGCAGAACTCCGCTCCCAAGGTGAATCAGGGCAAACGCGATCAAGAGTGGCCTTTTGCCAACAGGCGGGATCATCCCGGAAACGGATAAGTATCCCAGACTGGCCCAAAATGAAAAGCCGAAGGAGACCCAGAGTGCCCAGAGCGGTTCCGAAACGACTCCCCACAGCAGCGCATACACGCCTCCGTGCCCTGCCTCCACGACGAGCGTTCGGACTCCGTAGCCCTGTCCGCAACTCCGGCAACGTCCCCGTTGCAGGAGAAACGACATCACTGGAAGGTTTTCCCACCAGCGCAATTGGTGCCCGCACGAAAAGCAGAAGGACCGGGCCGGACGCGAAAGCGAAAGCGTCTGCTCCCGGAGGTGTTGGCGCAGGCGTTCCTCAAATCTTTCATCCTGCTCGTGCTGGCGGTGCGCGTCGGTCGCCCACATCAGCGGCAGGCGGTCCAAGGCGAGATTGACGAAACTGCCGATCACCAGCCCCAACACGCCTCCCAGGAGTGTGAGCATCCAATCCATACAACCTCAAATCCTCGTAGGAGCGGGCCATGCCCGCGAAAGGATTTCACCAAATCCAAAAAAATCGCATTTCAGACTTGAAATCACTAGATGCGCATATTATGATTTAATAAATCAGCACATGCTGATGCAATGATATGCAAAGAGAGTGACATGGAAAAACTGACCCAAGTGCTACGACTGCTGGGCGAGGAAACGCGCCTCCGGCTGCTGATCCTGCTCTCGCAGCATCCGCTCAACGTGAGTGAGTTGACCACAATTCTGGGCATGGCGCAATCCGGCGTTTCCCGGCATCTGGGGCACCTCCGCAAAATGGGGCTGCTTCAGGAGCAGCGCGAAGGCGTCTGGACCTACTACCAGCTCGCTCGTCCGGAAGCTCTCGATCCCGAACTGCGCATGCTGTGGGGCTACCTTCAGGAGCAACTTTCCGCGCTCAACGATCCCTACAACGACCGGGTGCGGCTCGCTGAGGTTTTGCGGCAACGCGAAGTCGGCGGCTCCGGACTGAATGAGCGGCTGCTGGAGCCGGGACAGTCGTGGCAGGCGTGGTCTCGGTTGCTGACGATGCTACTCTCGCAACTCCCCAGTTCACGGCCCGCGCTGGGAATCAGCGAAGCCGGACTGG
>CAZQXS010000063.1:15576-20788 GCA_964597275.1 uncultured Pseudomonadota bacterium
CTCTCGCAACTCCCCAGTTCACGGCCCGCGCTGGGAATCAGCGAAGCCGGACTGGATGTGTTGGACCTTGGCTGCGGCGACGGCACCCTCACTGTGGAAATGGCCCGCTTTGCACGGCGTGTGGTCGGCGTGGACTTCAATCCGGACACCCTTGCAGCGGCGCGACAGCGCATTGATCGGCTTGGATTCCGCAACGTCACTCTGCTCGCCGAGAACGTCAACGAGCTGCCGCTCGAATCTGAGAGCGTGGACGTGATCTTCTTCTCGCAATCGCTGCACCACTTGGACGATCCCAAAAGCGGACTGCGCGAAGCCTTCCGCGTGCTTCGTCCCGGAGGTTGCGTCTTTGTGATGGAACTCGCCGCCCACCGTGAGCAGTGGGTGCTGGAGAAGCTCAATCACAAGTGGCTTGGCTTTGAGCGCGACAACCTGCTCAGTCTGATGCAGGACACCGGACTGGCCGAACTGCAATCCGAGTTGCTCCCCCTGCGGCGAGAGGAATTGTTCCAAGTGATGCTCGCCAGCGGCATCAAACCCTGATCCTTCCAGAGGCATCATGCGCTACACCACGGTTTCCGCACAGGAACTCCAAGAACTGCTCAAGCACCAAATCGTCTTGCTCGACGGCGCGGGTGGCACGATGATCCAGCGCCACAAGCTGACCGAGGCCGACTTCCGGGGGGAGTTGTTCCGGGAGCATGGCCAGCCGCTTCAGGGCAACAACGACCTGCTTTCGCTCACCCGCCCGGACGTGATCGAGTCCATCCATCGCGAGTACCTTGAGGCCGGGGCGCACATTCTTGAAACCAACACCTTCAACGCCAACCGCATCTCGCAGGCGGATTACGCGCTGGAAGCGCACGTCCGGGAGATCAACCTTGCCGCCGTCGTGTGTGCCCGCAAGGCCGTGGAAGCGTTCCGCCATGAGCATCCGGAGCATCCGGCCTTCATCGCCGGGGCCATCGGCCCGACCAACCGCACCTGCTCGCTCTCGCCGGACGTGAACCGACCGGAGTTCCGCGCCGTCAGTTTTGACGACGTGGCCATCACCTATCGTGAACAGGCCGAGGCTCTGATCGAGGGTGGAGTGGACCTGCTGCTGTTGGAAACCAGCTTCGACACGCTCAACATGAAGGCCGGGATCTACGCGCTGGAGACGCTGTTCGAGGAGCGCGGCATCCGGCTTCCCGTCTTCCTCTCGGTGACCATCACGGATGCTTCCGGGCGTACTCTTTCCGGCCAAACACTGGAGGCGTTCTACCTTTCCATCGAACACGCCAACCCGATTGCGGTCGGCATCAACTGCGCCCTCGGCGCACAGGAGATGCGCCCGTTTGTGGACGAATTGGCCGCAATCTCGCGTTTTTCCGTCGGTTGCTATCCCAATGCGGGCCTGCCCAACGCGATGGGCGAGTATGACCAGACCCCGGAGGAGTTCGCCGAAATCACCGGGGAGTTCGCCGAGCAGGGCTGGCTGAACATCGTCGGGGGCTGCTGCGGCACGACCCCGGCACACATCCGGCGGCTTGCCGAGCGCGTCAAACACTGCGCTCCGCATCGGATTCCAGAGTTGCCCGACTTCTCCCGCTACTCCGGGCTGGAGCCGCTGACGATCACGCCGGACATCGGTTTCCTGATGATCGGGGAGCGTACCAATGTCACCGGCTCGCCTAAGTTCAAGAAGCTCGTCCTCGCCGACGATTTTGATGCGGCACTGGCCGTCGCCCGTCAACAGGTGGAAAGTGGAGCCAACCTGATCGACATCAACTTTGACGAGGCGCTGCTTGACGGCGAAGCCTCGATGACACACTTCCTCAACCTGATCGCCGCCGAGCCAGACATCGCCCGTGTGCCGATCATGGTCGACAGCTCGAAGTGGTCCGTGATCGAAGCCGGACTCAAGTGCATCCAGGGCAAGGGCGTGGTCAACTCGATCAGCCTCAAAGAAGGCGAGGACGCCTTCCTGCGGCAAGCCCGCGAAATTCGCAAGTATGGCGCGGCGGCAGTGGTGATGGCCTTTGACGAACAGGGGCAGGCCACCGGACTCGACCACAAGGTTTCCGTCTGCGAACGGGCCTATCGGCTGCTCACCGAGCAAGTCGGCTTTCCTGCGCACGACATCATCTTCGACCCGAACATCCTCACGGTTGCCACCGGGATGGAAGAGCACAACGCCTACGCGGTCAACTTCATCGAGTCCACCCGCGAGATCAAGCGATGCTGCCCCGGAGCCAAGGTCAGCGGCGGCGTGAGCAACATTTCCTTTTCCTTCCGAGGCAACAATCCGGTGCGCGAGGCGATGCATTCGGCCTTCCTCTACCACGCCATCCAGGCCGGACTCGACATGGCCATCGTCAACGCCGGGATGCTCGACGTTTATGAGGAAATCCCGCCGGAGTTGCTCCAGCACGTTGAGGATGTGCTGCTCAACCGCAGTCCGGAGGCCACCGAGCGGATGATTGCCTTCGCCGAGGGCTACAAGTCGGAAACCACCAAGGAAGACAAGAAGACGGACGAATGGCGCGAGGGCACGGTCGAGGAACGCCTGAGCCACGCGCTGGTGAAGGGCATCACGGAATTCATCGTGGCCGACACCGAAGAGGCGCGGCAAAAGTATGGAATCCCGCTCCGAGTGATCGAAGGGCCGCTGATGGACGGCATGGGCATCGTCGGCGACCTCTTTGGCGCAGGCAAGATGTTCCTGCCGCAAGTGGTCAAGAGCGCCCGCGTGATGAAGCAAGCCGTCGCCCACCTCACGCCGTTCATGGAAGAGGAGCAACGCCGCAACACCACAGCCAGTGCCCGCCCGAAGATCGTCACCGCCACCGTCAAGGGCGACGTTCACGACATCGGCAAGAACATCGTCGGGGTCGTGCTAGCCTGCAACAACTACGAGGTGATTGACCTTGGCGTGATGGTTCCGTGCGAAAAAATTCTGGAAACCGCCCAACAGGAAGGCGCAGTCGCCATCGGCCTGTCCGGATTGATCACCCCGTCGCTGGATGAGATGGTTCACGTTGCCAAGGAGATGACCCGTCAGGGCTTCGAGGTGCCGCTCCTCATCGGTGGCGCAACCACCAGCCCAGCGCACACTGCCGTCCGCATTGCCCCGGCCTACAACCAGCCCGTGGTGCATGTCCCGGACGCTTCCCGCGTGGTCAACGTCGTCTCGCAACTGCTCAATCCCGCCACCCGTGACGGCTACGCCGAGGAACTTGCCGCCCAGCACGAGGAGCGGCGCGAGGCGTATTTCAGCAAAAGCAAGAGCCGGAAACTGCTTTCCCTCGTCGAGGCCCGCGCCAATGCCACGCCCATTGATTGGGAGCAGGCCGAAATTGCGGTTCCGGAGTTTCTTGGGGGGCGGGTTTGTGGCAGTGGATCGCGGACATGGCCCGCTCCTACAGCAACGGGAGAGGTCCGGGGTGAGGGCATGGTTTCTGTCGAGACGCTGATTCCGTACATTGACTGGACTCCGTTTTTCTACGCATGGGAATTGAAGGGCAAATTTCCAAAGCTTCTGGACGACCCCCAGCTTGGTGCCGAGGCCCGCAAGCTCTACGAGGATGCGCAACAGATGTTGAAGCAGTTTGCTGAAGAAGGGCGTGTGCAGCCTCGCGGCGTGTGTGGTTTCTTTCCGGCGAACAGCGAGGGCGACGACCTCCGCGTCTTCACCGACGAATCACGGACGCAACTCCAAGCCACCTTCCACACGCTACGCCAGCAGAACCCGAAAACGGACGGCAAGCCGAATCAGGCGCTGTCTGATTTCGTCGCACCCGTCGGCTCTGGACGGGGGGATTATCTGGGGGCGTTTGCCGTCACCGCAGGGCCGGAGATTGAAGCAATCGCCCATGAGTATGAAGCCCAGCACGACGACTACCACGCGATTTTGGCGAAGGCCCTCGGCGACCGACTGGCCGAGGCGTTTGCCGAGTACCTGCATCAGCAGATGCGCGAGGCATGGGGTTACGGGCGTGACGAGCAGCTTACTCCCGAAGACTTGATCCGGGAACGCTACCGGGGCATCCGCCCGGCACCGGGCTATCCCGCCCAGCCGGATCACACCGAGAAGCGCACGCTTTTCAAACTGCTGGAAGTGGAAGCCAACACAGGCATCCAGCTCACCGAACATTGCGCCATGTGGCCCGCCAGTTCCATCAGCGGGCTGTATTTTGCGCATCCGGATTCACGCTATTTCGCAGTCGGTAAGCTGACGCACGAGCAGGTGGAGGACTACGCACAGCGCAAAGGAGTTCCGATTGCAGAAGTCGAACGCTGGCTGGCCCCGAATTTGGCGTATGAGCCGACCCCGGAAGCATCAGCCGTTGCGGCTCAACCTCTGGCGGCATGAGGCTCCCATGAAGCTGCTCGATCTTTACCACAAAAAATCCTTCGTCTTCTCCATCGAGGTGTTTCCTGCCAAAACCGACGAGGGCATGGAGCGGCTGAAGCAGACGCTGGGCGCCTTCGCCAAGTTCCGCCCGGACTACCTTTCTGTGACCTACGGCGCAGGCGGCAGCACCCGCGACAACACGCACACGATCGCCGCTTTCCTCCAAAACACGCTCGGCCTTGAGACAATGGCGCACCTCACCTGCGTCAGCCACACCCGCAAGGAAATCGAAGTCGTGTTGCGTCGGCTGAAAAAATCCGGCATCGAAAACGTGATGGCCCTGCGCGGCGACCCGCCCCAAGGCTCAGCCAACTTCCGGAAGCCCGAAAACGGCTACCAATTCGCCTGCGAACTGGTTGCCGACATCCGAGAGCGCGGCGGCTTTGGCATCGGCGCGGCAGGTTATCCGGAAGGCCACATCGAAAATCCTGACAAGCAGGCCGACCGCCGTTTCCTCGTCGAAAAAATCAATGCCGGGGCCGAGTTCATCGTCACCCAGTTCTTCCTCGACAACACGACCTTCCTGCGTTGGCGCGATCAGCTTGCCACCGATGGTGTGAGCGTCCCACTGGTTCCCGGACTGCTGGTTCCCACTTCCCTGAAGCAACTCACCCGCATGGCGACTTTTTGCGGAACCCGCATTCCCCACGAACTCCACACCCAACTGGAAGCCCACTCCGACGATCCGGAAGCCATGAGGCAGATCGGTCTGGAACACGCCTCCCGCCAGTTGGAAAGCCTGCTCCGCGAGGGCATTCCCGGTATCCACCTCTACGCCCTCAACAAGCTCGAAACCGTGCAGCACCTTGCTCCGCTGCT
>CAZQXS010000064.1:0-20333 GCA_964597275.1 uncultured Pseudomonadota bacterium
TACACCTCTGCCGAGCGCAGCCGATTCTCCAGCCAGCGCACCCCGGAGGAAATGCAGAGGATCAGCAGAAAATACTCCAGCACGAGGAAGGTGTAGATTTCCAGCGGACGGTACTGGCTCACCACGAGTTCGTCGGCGCGACGGGTGAGTTCCGTCAGGCCGATCACGGAGACGAGCGAGGACATCTTCAGCATGTACACGAACTGGTTGCCGATGGCCGGAAGCACCGTCCGGATGGCTTGTGGCAGGATGATCAGCCGCATCTTCTTCCAGTAGTTGAGGCCCAGCGAGTCCGCCGCGTCGTGCTGACCCCGCCCGATGGATTGAATCCCGGCCCGGAAGATTTCCGCCTCGAAGGCACTGTCGCAGAGCGCGAGTCCAAGAATTCCCGCCGAAAGCACGTCCAGCCTGATCCCAAGTGCCGGGGGCAGTCCGTAGTACACCCAGAGCAGCATCACGAGCATCGGGATGGAGCGGAAGATTTCCACATAGACGCGGTTGATGCGGCGGGCGAGCGGGTTCTTGGTGAGGGCCGGAAGCGCGACGATCAACCCCAGCAGGATGGACAGCACGATTGCGGAAAGCGACAGGAGCAGCGTGTAGCCCAGCCCGCTGAGCAGGAACTGGATATTCGTCAGTCCGGTGGGGTGCCACGGGGAAATCACATACCACCCCCAGGTGTACCCCGTGTTGCCGCACCCTCCCAAGCCAACGGCCAGTGCCAACGCCAGCAGGGCGAACACGGGCCTGCGGGGCCGAAACCGTAAATATGCACAAAGCTGTTGGGATGTTCTTTTAACAAAATCTGCACTTGCCATTTGACCTTTCAAAAGAGGGTGGTACGATTGCCGCTCGTGATCGAAGCGGCACGGTGTCGGTTTCGGTAACGGTATTGTTCCTGATTCGTCTCGTTCTTCAAGCCCGGAGATTCAACGGCATCCAAAACGGAGGTCACTCCTGTTGGTTGTCTGGAGAAAGTTCGGTGGTGGAAGTGGTTCTGCCGAAGAACGAACGAATGCTTTCAACTCAAAAGGAGACAGACATGTTTCGAGCTTTCTTGAAAAGCGGAATGGCCCTCGCCCTCACGGCCATGCTGGCGACCTCCGCCTTGGCGGAATCCCGGCTTCAGCGCATCCTTGCCGACGGGGAATTGCGCGTGGGCACCACCGGGGATTGGAACCCCATGACAATGATTGATCCGACGAGCAAGGAGCGCACGGGCTTTGACATTGATGTCGCCACGGCGCTTGCAGCGGACATGGGGGTGAAGGCGGTCTTCGTTCCCACCACTTGGAAGACCCTCGTGAACGGAGTGGTGGCTGACAAGTACGACATGACTTCCAGTGCCTCTCTGAGTCCGAAGCGGGCCTTGGTTGCGGGCTACTCGATGTCCTACTTTGCGGTCGAGGACGTGCCGCTGATGCTGGACAAGAACAAGGGCAAGTACAACAGTTGGGAGGACCTGAACCACCCGAGCGTGACTGTGGCAGTGACGTTGGGCACGGTGCAGGAGAAGCGGGCCGAGGTGCTGTTTGACAAGGCGAAGATCATCAAGGTCTCTGCCCCGGCGCGGGATTATCAGGAAGTGCTGGCCGGACGCGCCGACATTTCCATGACCAGCAACCTGGAAGCGGCCAAGCTCGTGGATCAGTACCCGGCGATGATGGTCGTGCCCGTGCAGAAAGGCCGCAACCCCACCCCGCTTGCGGTGTTGCTTCCGCAGAACGATCAGGTGTGGATCAACTACGTCAACCACTGGATCACCCTGAAAACCGAGCGTGGCTTCTTCAAGCAGCTCAAAGCCAAGTGGCTGAAGCAGTAACCCTCAGTCACCTTTCCTCAGCAGGAGCGCCCCGCCCCATTTCAGGAGTGGTGCGCTCCTGCCTCCGTCTAACCTGTGCCTCTTGCCAAAGAAAATTTGCGGACGTTTTTTCTTGAGAGTTCTTGCTGGATTTTATATTCATACAAATGAGAAATATCTAGGTTGTATTTGATGCTGATGAGACAAGGAGAATGACCGAGTGGAGCACTGAAAATCAGGTACGGCGACCCAACAAGCTGGTCTCGCAGGAGTTGCTCCGCAGGTTGCACCTCCGCCGGAATGACATTGGCCTGATTTTCCTCGCCGGGCACCTGCTGACGCTGCTGGCCACCGGAGCCTTGGTGTATCAGACGCAAGGCACAGGGGGGTGGTACGCGGCGCTCTTTCTCCACGGCGCGGTCATCGTCCATCTCTTCGCCCCGTTTCACGAAACCACCCACAAGTCGGCTTTTTCCTCCCAACGGCTGAATTCGCTGGTTGCGTGGTTTTCCGGACTGGCAATCATCATTCCCCCGAACTACTTCACGATGGAGCATGCGGCACATCACACCTACACACAGCATCCTGAAAAAGACCCGGAGTGCATCCCGATGGCTGGCCATTTTTGGGGCTATTGGTACTATGCGACCGCGATCCCGTACTTTCAGGGGGTGGTGAAAAACCTCACCCGCCTGCCCCTTGGAAAGTTCTCGCCTGACGAGCAGGCGTTCATTCCGGAGCGCCATCGCAACACCGTTGTGCGGGAAACCCGGATCATGCTAGGATTCTACCTCGGCTTGGTCGTGATCAGCGTTGGAGGGCAGACGGACGCAGTGCTGTGGTACTGGCTGGTGCCCCGGATTGTCGCCGAGCCGCTGATGCGCCTCATCCGCATTTCGGAACACGGCAGTTGCGAATGGGTTGCGGACCTCCGCAAGAACACGCGCACCACCCTCACGCTGCCTCCCGTGCGCTGGCTGGCGTGGAACATGCCGTTCCATGCCGAGCATCACGCGGTTCCGAATCTGCCGTTCTACGCGCTTCCTGAGTTGCATCAGGCGTTGGTCTCTCATCTGGAGCAGGTGGATCGGGGCTATCTGGCCTCGCACACCAACATGCTCCGGAACTTGCGACGCAAACAATTCGCACCCGCTGCCGCAACCACCACTATTTGATTCGTTTTCATGGCCTACGCTCAGTCCAAGACCATTGCCGTTGACGAAATTCCGGTCATTGACGCGGCTCCGTTGCACTCCGGAAATCTGGAGGCTACCCAAGGGGTGGCTCAGGAAATCCGCCAGGCCGCCGAGCAGGTTGGCTTCTTCTACATCCGCAACCACGGGATTTCGGAAACGGTGATCGAACGGGCCTACCACGCCGCCCAAAAATTCTTCAGCCGTCCCAAGGAGTGGAAGGATTCCGTGAAGATCAACGCCAACCACCACGGCTTCCTTTCCGTGGGAGAGGCCAAGATGGAGCAGGCGGAGCGCGTGGACCTCAAGGAAAGCTTCGTGTGGGGGTTGGACCTTCCGGACAATCACGCCTCGGTCACGGAGGCAAACCCGTTTTTGGGCCGCAACCAGTGGCCGCAGCAAATGCCGGAATTGCAAGCCTCCGTTTATCCGTTTTTTGAGGCGGGACTGGAATGCGGACGCCGGATGATGCGGGCCTTCGCCCTTGGGATGAACCTTCCCGAAGATGCGTTTTTGCAAGCCACCAACGAGCCGATTGCCCGCAGTTCGATCATCTACTACCCACCGCAGCCCCCGGACTTGGGAGAGACCCAGTTCGGCGTGGCTCCCCACACCGATTATGGCTGCCTCACGCTCTTGTGGCAGGATCAGGTGGGCGGACTGGAGGTGCAGACCCGTGAGGGCGAGTGGGTCACGGCCCATCCGATTGAAGGGACGCTGGTGGTCAACGTGGGCGATTTGCTGATGCGCTGGACCAACGACGGCTTCAAGTCCACTCCGCACCGTGTGGTCAACCGCAAGGGCGAGGAACGCTATTCGATGGTGATCGCGTGGGATCCGAATTTCGACACGGTGGTGGACCCGTCTGTGGTCTGCCAAAACGGAGCAGAGCCGCTGTATCCTCCGGTGAGTTGCGGCGACTATGTGCTGTCGCGCTTTGACTCCTCCTTCAGCTACCGCCAGTAAAATTCCGGAATGTCGAACTCCTCCCCGCCTCCGATGGTGCGCAACACCCGCTGGTGGAACTCCCGCTGGTTTGACGGATTGCAACTGACTCTCTTCTCAGTCGGTTTGGTGTGGCTGACGGTCAACGGGGCCAACCAGATGGGCTACAACTGGCAGTGGCACCGCATTCCTCAGTACTTCTACGAAATCATTGACGGCGAATTCTACTGGGGGCCGTTCATCGAAGGGCTGTTCGTCACGCTGGAAATCACCGCATGCAGCATCGTCATCACCTTGGTGGTGGGTCTGACCACGGCCTTGTTGCGCATGTCCAACTCGTTTTCCGGACGTCTGTTGGCCTGGGGGTATTTGGAAATCGTCCGGAACACGCCGCTGCTGGTGCAGATGTTCGTGTTCTACTTCGTGCTTGGCCCCATCCTCAACCTCGACCGCTTTTGGGTGGGGGTGTTGTGCATCTCGCTGTTTGAGGGTTCCTTTGCTTCCGAAATCATCCGTGCCGGAATCCTCAGTGTGGTGAGGGGGCAGTGGGAAGCCAGCTACAGCGTGGGCCTCGCGCAGACCGACACCTACCGCTATGTGGTGCTTCCGCAGGCGGTGCCGCTGATGTTGCCGCCGTTGACGGGGGTGATCATCAACCTCATCAAGCACTCGGCGATTGTCAGTGTGATCGCGGTTTTTGACCTCACCACTCAGGCGCTCGACCTGATTGCGGAAACCTTCATGAGCTTTGAGATTTGGCTGACGGTTGCCGGGATTTATCTGGTGATGACCATCACACTCTCCGTGCTGGTGAGCCTGTTGGAGCAACGGGTCCGGCAGCGGAGTTGACCGTTTTTGGAGGAGTGCTCCTTCTAAAGCATTTTCAGGGATTACGGATTCAAGATCGTCATTCCGGGCGGAGCGCAGCGCAGACCCGGAATCCAGAGCAAACGGCCGTGTGGACTGGATTCCCGCCTACGCGGGAATGACAAGTGGGGACAAATAAACTGAAATTGCTCTAGGGGTATCTTCCAAATCATCCTCGGAGGCCATCCGGGGATTTTCAGGGGAACAGGGAGCGCATGGGGCGGTCCCTGAATCAATGCTTGCCAATCTGCGGGGTGAGACTCCGGGAGCGGCAGGCGTAATGATCATCTTCTTAAAAGGAGACAGTATGAGAATCGCAAAAACCACCATCGCCCTTGTGTTTGGGGCCGCCTTGGCCTTCTTCACGCTTGGGGAGGCGTTCGCTGGGGAAACGCAAAAGCAGCTCACCTCAGAGAGCGTGATCGAGACCATCATGAAGCGCGGCAAGCTCAAGGTGGGCATGTCGACCTTCGTCCCGTGGGCGATGCGCAACAAAAAGGGGGAACTCATCGGTTTTGAAATCGATGTCGCGAAGAAGGTCGCCAAGGACATGAAGGTGGAGATCGAATTCGTGCCCACCGCATGGTCCGGGATCATCCCCGCGCTGATCGCCGGGAAGTTTGACGTCATCATCGGCGGCATGAGCGTGAAGCCGCAGCGTAACCTGACGATCAACTTCACCGCGCCCTACGCGCACTCCGGCATGGGTATCGCGGCCAACAAGAAGCTTGCGGGCGACCTTGCCTGGCCGGACGGCTACAACAGCCGCAGCGTGACCTTCACCTGCCGCCGGGGCGCAACCTCCTGTTCCGACATCAAGGAACTCTGGCCCAAGGCCAAGGTCCGGCAGTTTGACGATGACTCGCTGGCCTTTCAGGAGGTGATCAACGGCAATGCCCACGCGACCGTGACCAGCCACCCCAAGCCGGCCCGCTGGGTTTACAACCACCCGAAAGTGCTCTTCATGCCTACGAACGAGAACCTCACCGAGGGCAACGAGTCGTTTGGAGTGCGCAAGGGCGATCCGGACGCACTCAACTTCTTCTCCAACTGGATCATGGTGCACAAGAGCAACGGTTGGCTCAAGGAGCGGCACAACTACTGGTTCAAGACGATGGACTGGGCCGATCAGGTGGACCTGAAGTGATGGCCTGAAACGTGACAGAGGGCAGGGCGGATGAAGCGAAGCGCATTTGCTTGAACCGCCCTGCCCGGTCTCTGCCGATCTCGAAAACCACCCGATGACCCGCACCAAGGCTCCCTACAACTCGTACTGGATTGATGCGCTTGTGCTGACCGCCGTGGTCGGCTTGGTGGCTTATGTCGTGTACCGCGTGAACACGGTGCTGGTGTACAACTGGGACTGGTCGTTCATTCCGGGGTACTTGTTTCGCTGGGACGAGGAAACGCAGTGGTATGCTCCGAACCTGCTCATGAAGGGGTTGCTCACGACCATCCGGCTCGCGGTCTGGAGCATCATCCTCGCCGCGATTCTCGGTTTTTTCATGGGAGTGATGCGCACCAGCAGCCGGCTGTTTCCCCGGATGCTGAGCCGAATGTATGTCGAGTTGATCCGCAACATTCCTCCGGTGGTGTTCATCTTCGTGTTCTACTTCTTCATCAGCAGCCAGATCACGCCGCTTCTGGGGCTGGATGACATCACGCGGGACTCCTCTCCGGCCTTGCTGAGCACGCTGGATTTCCTGTTCGGTCCTCCGGAATTGCTGTCCAATGTGGTTGCGGGGATCATTTGTCTCGCCCTGTTCGAGGGGGCGTATGTCACCGAAATCGTGCGGGCGGGCATTCAGGCGATTCCCAAGGGGCAGGTCGAGGCGGGCATGAGCGTGGGCCTGTCGCGGCTGCAACTCATGCGCTATGTGATCCTGCCGCAGGCGGTCCAGCGCGTCGTGCCGCCCTTGGCCAGCCAGTTCATCATCCTCATCAAGGATTCGTCCATCGTTTCGCTGATCTCGATTCAGGAGCTCACCTTCCTGACGATGGAAGTGGCCACCTCCACCCAGCGCGTGTTCGAGGTCTGGGTCTTTGTGGCCGGAATGTACTTTGTGATTTCCTACGCCTGCGCCTTCGGATTCAGCCGACTGGAAAAGCGCATGGCCCTACACACCTCCTGAAGCCGTCTCAGTCATGCCCGACACCGCCGTTTCAACCGAATCCATCATCCAAATCGAGGGAGTCAGCAAGTGGTTTGGCGACTTTCAGGTGCTGAAAGACATTGACCTGACGGTGAGGCAAGGCGAGCGCGTGGTGGTTTGCGGCCCGTCCGGGTCCGGAAAGTCCACCCTGATTCGCTGCCTCAATCGACTGGAGGAGCATCAGGCGGGACGAATTGTGGTGGACGGAACAGAGTTGGATTATGACACCAAGCACATCCACACGGTGCGTTGCGAGGTGGGCATGGTCTTTCAGCAGTTCAATCTCTTTCCCCACCTCACCGTGCTGGAAAACTGCACCCTCGGCCCCATGCGGGCACGGGGCGTGTCCAAGGCCGAAGCCGAGCGGCGGGCGATGGAATACCTGGAGCGTGTGCGGATTCCGGAGCAGGCGTACAAGTACCCCAGCGCACTTTCAGGCGGACAGCAGCAGCGTGTTGCCATTGCGCGTTCGCTCTGCATGGAGCCACGCATCATGCTGTTTGACGAGCCAACTTCCGCGCTTGATCCGGAGATGATCAAGGAGGTGCTGGACGTGATGATTGACCTCGCCGAAACCGGGATGACCATGATCTGCGTGACCCACGAAATGGGCTTTGCGCGAACCGTGGCCCACCAGATGGTTTTCATGGACGAGGGACGAATTGTTGAAACGGCCCCTCCGGAGCGGTTTTTCTCCAACCCTGAAAATGAACGCACCAAGTTGTTCCTGAGCCAGATTCTGTCTCACTGACCACCCCAATTCCCTATTCGCCATGACCATTCCCACCCACGAACCTTTGCCCATCGGCACCGGACAGCGCGTTTCCGAAGACGTGCCCAACGATGGACGGCTCAATCAGGTCTCGCCCCTGCTGCCTTCCGGGCTGGAGCATTTGCAGGAATCGCAGGCCACGATGGACGACCTCAGCACGGAGGACTGGAGCCGCTTGTCGGACTACCGCAAGGGGCACGACCGGGAGGAACAGGCCAAGCAGGCGCTGGCGCTGCTTGCCTCGCAAAAGGATGCGCCCAGCTACGGCTTCCGGGTCAATAACTACCGCCACTGCCTGCAAAGCGCGACGATGGTGTACCGCGATGGCGGGGATGACGAGGCGGTGGTGGTTGCGCTGTTTCACGACCTCGGCTTCATCGTCTGCCCGCACAACCACGGGGAGTTTTCGGCGACTTTGCTGGCGAACTACGTTTCCGAGCAGCATTACTGGATGCTCCGGCACCACGCGCTCTTTCTCGATTATCACGCGCAGACGCACCCCACCGTGAATGCCCACTCCCGTGAGCAGTTCCGGGGGCATCCGCATTTTGAGTACACCGCCAACTGGGTCGCCCGTTACGACCAGACTTCCATTCAGACGCAGTACGACACCGCCCCGCTGGAGTTCTTCGAGCCGCTGGTGCATCGCGTCTTCAACCGCCCGTCCAAGGGCATCCCACTCTATCTTGCGCCATGAGTTCCTGGATTGAAATGCTTCCGGTGGAAGACGCCACCGGCCCTTTGAAAGACGCCTACGATTTGGCAAAAACCCCAGCGGGCACCGTGGATAACGTGATGCGTGTCCACAGCCAGCGTCCGCACACGATGGTCGGGCACCTCACGCTCTACCGCAGCGTGCTGCACCATGCGGACAACACCCTGCCGCTCTGGTTTCTCGAAGCCGTGGGCGTGTACACCAGCCTGCGCAACGAGTGCGAGTACAGCTTCACGCACCACTGCGCCAACATGCGGCGGCTGCTCAAGGACGACGAACGCTCCGATGCAATCGAAACCGCCTTGCGGGAGCAAACTCCAGAATTCGCGTTTTCCGGGAAGGAACTGGCGCTGATGCGCTACACCGGAAAGCTGACCTCCACTCCGGGAAAAGTTGAGGCCGCCGATGTGGAAGCCGCCAAGACCGCCGGGGCCACGGATGGAGAAATCCTGGAGGTCAATCAGGTCTGCGCCTACTTCTGCTACTCCAACCGCACCCTCAACGGCCTCGGCGTCACGCTCGCAGGTGACACGGTTGGTTTTTATAGTAATTCCGAATAAGAACGAGACACTCCGTTGTAGGAGCGTGCCATGCCCGCGAATCGCGTCCAGGGGACGCTCCTGCAACGAGGTGTTCAAAAGTGAATCAGAGTCACGATCAAGCATTGCGCCAAGCTCGGAGATTCGGTAGTTTATGACTGCACGGTCTGCTGGTTGCGGCACAACGGCTTGTTGACGGTTGCTGTTTTTCTGGAAACTTCTGTTCAGGTTTGGTTGATGACGATTGACATAAAAGCACTGGGGAACTTCACTGAAGACCCGCAAGTCTCATGGACGTTACCGGGGTTCTATTACTATGAGCCGGAAATTTACGCTCAGGAGTTGGAAACCATTTTCTACCGGACCTGGCAGTACGTCTGTCATGTTTCTCGATTGAGAAAACCGGGGCAGTATTTGGTCAGGGACATCGGGGAACAGAGCATCATCGTCTTGAAGGACCAAGCCGGAGAAATCCGCGCATTTCACAATGTTTGCCAGCATCGAGCGCATCGGCTGCTGGAGGGGGAGGGCCAACTTGGCAAGACGATCACCTGCCCTTATCACGCTTGGTGCTATGGGCTGGCAGGAGAACTGGTCGCAGCACGGGGCAGTCGTCAAATGCCGGACTTCCCCAAAGACGAAATCCGCCTTGCGCCAATCAAGGTGGATCAAATCTGCGGATTTGTGTTTGTGAACCTGGATGCCGCAGCCAAGCCGATGGCGGAAATCTTCGTGGGCCTTGAACAAGAACTGCTACTGCTTGCCCCGGATGCGGAAAAGCTTTGCCGGGCGCATACTCAAGATTTTCCACTCAAGGCGAACTGGAAAAACTCCGTTGAAAATTATTCGGAGTGCTATCACTGCCCCAACCGCCATCCCTCCTTGACCAATCAAGCCTTGGATATCAAACAGTATCGCATCAACGTTCATGCCGGCTACCACCGTCATGTCACTTCGGATGTTGGCGAGCATCAGGGGTATGCCTTAAAAGGCGCGGGTGGTGAGAACGGCCATGAGTTTGGCAGTTGGTTTTTATTTCCGAACATGGTGTTTGAGGTTTATCCCGGAGGCAACTTGACGGTTTTCAATCATGTGCCCGTTGGGCCTGAAGCAACCTTGCAGGAAACCGAATGGTACTTTCCGGGCGATGTTCCGACTGCGGACGAACAAGAAGTGATTGATTTTGTGAACATCGTTCGTGAAGAAGACATTCCAATTTGTGAAAGTGTTCAGCGCGGTTTGCACAGCAAGGGATATTCACAAGGGAAGTTTATCGTCGATGACGAACGCACTTACCTCAGTGAGCATGCCGTGCATGATTTTCAACTGAGGGTGGCTCGCGCACTGTGTGCTTGAGGCACTTGCTAACACGCCCTCAATGAAGCAATCGCGCCCCAACCACCTGCTGATCGTGATGGCGGACCAGCTCACGGCCCTTGCGCTGGGCTGCTACGGACACCGCGAGGTGAGGAGTCCGCACCTTGACCGCCTTGCCGCAGAAGGGGTGCTGTTCGAGTCCGCCTACAGCAGCAGCCCGCTTTGCACTCCGGCCCGCTACGCCTTCATGACGGGGCAGCACATTTCCCGCTGTGGCGGCTACGACAACGCCGCCTACCTGCCCGCCACCATGCCCACCTTCGCGCACTACCTGCGGCTGATGGGCTACAAGACCTGTCTTTCCGGAAAGATGCACTTCGTCGGGCCGGATCAGCTTCACGGCTTCGAGGAGCGCGTCACCACGGACATCTACCCCGCCGACTTCGGCTGGGTGCCGGACTGGACGCACCCGGACGAACGCATTGACCTCTGGTATCACAACATGTCGTCGGTGAAGCAGGCGGGGGTGGCGGCGATCACCAACCAGTTCGCTTACGATGATGAGGTGGGACAGGCGGCGCAACGGGTGATTTACGACCATGCGCGGGGCACGGATGAGCGTCCGCTCTGCCTGGTGGCCAGCTTCATCCATCCGCACGATCCTTACGCGACGCGTCAGAAATACTGGGATTTGTACGAGGGTGTGGAGCTTGCACCGCCCACGGTTTCACGACCGCCCGCCGACCAGCAGGACGCGCACAATCGGCGGCTGGAAAAGGTGATCGCGCTGGATGCCGTGGACCTGAGCGACGTGGAAATCCGCAACGCCCGCCGCGCCTACTACGGCAACGTCTCCTATGTGGACGAATGGCTGGGGGGCTTGTGGGCAACGCTGCACGAGTGTGGGATGGCGGAGAACACCACCGTGATTTTCACCGCCGATCACGGCGACATGCTCGGCGAGTTCGGGCTGTGGTACAAGATGTCCTTCCGGGAATGGTCCTGCCGCATCCCCATGATCGTGCATCGCCCGGAACGTTTCTCGTCTCGCCGTGTGTCGAATCCCGTCGCCCAAGTGGACGTGCTGCCCACCTTGCTTGACCTTGCACACGAAAGCACGGGCGCGGAAATTCCGGAGCCGATTGATCCCTTGCAGGGGCGTTCACTGCTTTCGTTGTGTGACGGAGATGCGGCAAACGATCCCGCCTGCGCCATCAGCGAATATCTGGCCGAAGGCACGGGGGCACCGATGCTGATGATCCGCCGGGGCTGCTACAAATTCATCACCTGCCCGACCGATCCGGACCAGCTTTTTGATCTGGAATCCGATCCCAACGAACTCAACAACCTCGCCGATGCTCCCGATCAGGCCGAGTGCCTTGCCAGCTTCCGGGCTGAAGCCGCAAGGCATTGGGACGCCGAAGTTCTTCGGGAAACGGTGATCCGGGACCAGCAACGGCGGAGGCGCGTCCACGCCGCCCTGCGCGTGGGACGCTACCAAAGCTGGGACTTCGAGCCGCAACGCGATGCCTCTTCCGAATACACCCGCAGCCATCTCGACCTCACGCAGTTCGACATTACCTCGCGCTTCCCGCGCCCCAAGCCCTTCAAGCCGCACTGAAGCTCAGGCAAACACCACCTGATACGCAAGCGTCAGTTGGACAGAGAAGCCCGCGAAGAAGGCAAGGGTCCGCAGGACCGGGAGGTTGGCCGTGTACACGAGCCAGTGGGCCAGTCGGGCGTAGAAGAAGACCATTGCCGCCATGGCCGTGGTTTCATTCTGCTTTCCCAGCAGGACCACCGCCAACACCAAGGGGCAAAAGATCACGAGGTTCTCGACTGCGTTGTAGTGCGCCCGCTTGGCACGAGAGACCCATTCCGCCTTGGAGCGATGCTCCGGATTGGGAGTCTTCAGCACATCCCACAAGCCGATTTCGAGAATCTTGTAAACGATGTACGGCACATAGAAAATCGCCGTCATGGCGACCGTCATCGTCATCCAGTACAGTTCAGCAGAAAGATTCGATTCCATCATCATCTCCGTTGTTGAAGGTTGGGTGGTTGATCAGTAGGTGAACATGCGGTCGTGGTCCAGCGAGAGCCGCACCAGCACGTTGGGCATGGCGAACTCCGCAGGCTTGTCCCGCAAGTCCTCGTCCGTGACCCCGCGTCCTTTGCTCGACATGCCGGACAAGTAGAAGCGTCCCCCGCCGGAAACAATCGCGTCAAAGTGCGACCGCAATTCTCCGGTGCCCAATCCCGCAAGGTTGTCCAGCACGGCATCGCGGAGCAGTTGCACCGCGTCTCCTGCGAGGAAGAGTGAGACCGTGTGTCCTTCATCAATCGTGCTCTTGGCGACGAGAAAGGCAAGTGCCGCCCGTGTGGGCTGTCCCGGCCCGTGAGTGACATGCACCAGAACCTTTGCCATTGTGTTCTCCTGAGTTGAGGTTTAGGATCAATTGAGCAGCGGCAGATCCGCCGCTCATTTTAGTTCATTTTTTGTACTTTATGGGATATAGTTTAAAAAGTGCATTAAATGCCCATTAACTGATGGGACAAAGTAAGTCGGGGAATACCAAGAAGCACGTGAAGGGGACCGCCACTTGGCCAGATGGAAAAAAGCATGTTGGAGAATTCAAGGACGACAAACCTTGGAATATAACCAGATACGACAAAGACGGAAACATTGATGGGAAATGGGTAAATGGATAATGGATAATGGATAATTTTTGGTTGTTACATGAATGGATATTCGATAACTTCTGGTTGATATTTATAGTATTTGGACTTCTTGGTTTTGCGGCTCACCTATTGGAGAAGGTCTTCATAGAAAACAATCTTCCTGTTCCATGGTTCATCAGCATGCTTACTGTTCGTGGTCGTGGTGGAAATGGAGGAGGTGGAGATGGAGGAGGTGGAGATGGAGGAGAATGATGATCTCCTGCAATTAACTCCCACTGTTTCTTCAGACAATCAACACAAATCCTCTCCCGCAATCTCCTCACCCAGCGTCTGCGGCATTTGGTGGAGGAAGGCTTGCTCACCAAAGAAAAAAATCGAGGGATCGCGGCGTCACGAATACCGCCCCACGCAGAAGTGCCAGGATTTGCTGGGCGTGCTGGTGGCGTTTTCGGAGTGGGGCGAGCAGTGGTTGCCGGACCCGGACGGTCCCTTGGTGGAAATCCATCATGCGGACAGTGGACATCCGGTTGGCATGAGGCCGCTTCTACTGGACGAGTGCCGAGAGGTGAGTCCCGGCGAAGTCGAGTTGGTGCAACTCCGAGAAAACAATGACTGATCCAGCAACAACCCAACGCATTGCCGAGGGCTGGCGCGACCTTCAAGCGAAGGGGCGCATGGTCGTCAAGCTCGGTGGCAAGCAGATCGCCATGTTCCTGAACGGCAAAGGAACGGTGTACGCCTGCGACAACCGCTGTCCGCATGAAGGATTCCCGCTCGCCGAAGGGAGCCTGGACCACGAGTGCATCCTGACCTGCAACTGGCACAACTGGAAGTTCAATCTCGATTCCGGTGAAACGCTGGTGGGCGGCGACACCCTGCGGCGCTATCCTGTTGAGGTGGACGGGGACGACCTCGTGTTGGACTTGACCGAACCTCCCCCGGAAGTACTGATCGAGCAGGCACTGGCGAACTTGCAGGCGAGCTTTCCCCGCCACGAGTATGACCGCATGGCGCGAGAAATCGCCCGCTTGCAACAGGCCGGAGGCGATCCGCTGGAGGCGGTGCGTCAGGCCATCTGGTGGACGCACGACCGACTTGAATTCGGTATGACCCATGCCTACGCAGCAGCTCCGGATTGGCTGGAACTGCGCAAGCACCACGCGACGGGCGATGCCGCGCTGAAACTCGTCGGGCTCGTCGAGCCTGTCGCGCACATGGCGTGGGACACGCAACGGGAGCCGGAATATCCTTACGCCAGCACATCCCTTGCGTTTGCTCCGAAAGCCTTGGCACAAGCTCTTGAAGATGAAGACGAAGCCACCGCCGTTGCGCTTGTCCGGGATGGATTGCGGCAAGGGATGCGGTTCTCCGATTTTGAGGAGCCCCTGACTCGTGCCGCACTCGCGCACTATCAGGATTTTGGGCACTCCCTGATTTACGTCCGCAAGGTGGGACAACTGCTCGCATGGCTGGGCGACGATGTGCTGGAACCGCTGCTACTCTCGCTGGTGCGCTCGCTGGCCTATGCCTCGCGGGAAGACCTGATTCCAGAGTTTCGCAACTACCGCCCTGCCTTGGAGGCGTGGGACGGCCAAGGCACCGAAGCCCTTGCCTTGGAGGACTTGACGGGGCTTTCGGTCAACCGGGCATTGAAGCGGGTGGGGCAGTCCTCCGCCGCACCGGAAACCGCCTATCACGCTCTGCTTGAGGCTTTGGCGTGGAACATGGTGCATTTTGATCTTGCCGTGCAGAACCACACCGACCGCTCGGTTTCCCACAACCACAGTTGGCTGAGTTTCACCCACGGACTGACCTTTGCCAACGCCGTGCGGGCGCAGTGCGTCAAGTTCCCGGACCTCTGGCCGCAGGGTCTGCTGCAACTGGCCTGCTTCCTCGGACGCAACACCCGCTACGTTGACCCGGAACTTGAACTCTCGGAATGGTCGGTCGAAAATCCGGTAGCCTTTTTTCAGGAGGAGTTTGCCCGCCTCTTCGACCACGGACAGTTCGAGTACATCGTCGCCTGCCACTTTGTGAAAACGCTCACCGCCGTCCATGATGAGTTCCGGGCCTTTCCGGACGCGCCGTGGGTTCCGCTGGTGATGGCTGCGATGAACCGTTTCCTGCACTCCCCCTTCAAGGGCAAGCACGTCCTGCGCACCGCCCGCCAGTCGCTGAGCATGGCCCGCTCATGACCCCGCTCTACCAACGGCTCGTCTCGCCGGACTCCTCGCTGGTGATCTACGACAATCCCGGCCCCAAGTTTGACGGCATCTACCACTACCACCCGGAGTTCGAACTGAGCCTGTTCTGTGGGACGAAGGGGTTGGCCGCCATCGGAGACAGCATCCATCCCATCTCGTCGGGAGACACCATTTTGCTGGGACCGAACATCCCGCATTACTGGAACAACGATGGCCTGAAACTCGTTGCCCCCGAACCCCGGATCATGCTGATCTTCAAGTTCACCGAGCATCGCTACACTGCTCGCGTACACGGTCACGAAAGACGAAAAATACGCTTGGTGGCACAAGCTCGTCCACGATTGGGCCTACGCTCACTTCCCGGACCCCGAACACGGCGAGTGGTTCGGCTACCTGCACCGCGATGGCCGGATTTCCGTCCCGCTCAAGGGCAACCTCTGGAAGGGGCCGTTCCACCTCCCCCGGATGCAACTGGAGTGCTGGAAGCTGCTGGAGTCGTTCCAACGCAGCGCCTCCATGACGAGTTGAGGAATCCCCCAGTGCAGGTCAAGCTCTGCCGGACTTTCGCCGGAAGTCCTTGACCCTCAACTTCAGATGCCTTCCCGTCCGATGCCATTCACAGGGGGTTCGTAGGGTACCTCCACGAGGTGGTGGACGAGGGAAAAGCGGATGAGCATGGGGGTGTCGTGGAGTCCGAATTTGCGCATGATGTTCTGGCGATGGGATTCGACGGTGCGCGGCGAGATTGCGAGGGCGAAGGCGATTTCCTTGGTGGAGGTGCCGTCCACCATGAGTTGCAGCACTTCGGCTTCACGGGGAGTCAGGAGTTGGACTAAGGTCGTTCGGGCTTCAGCAAGGGCAAGTTCGGCTTGATGTCGGGCACTGATGTCCCGAATCGTGAGGACCGCGCCTGTCACATCTCCGGTGTCATCTTGGAGCGGAGCCGCTCCGATGTCCACAATCCTCCGCTCCCCGTCTTTTCCCAGTAGCACGGGGCGTTCTTCCTCCAAACACGGCATGTGCCTCCCCCGGAGAGCGAAATCAAGCTGATCGAGCAGGCAGCCCTCGTCGGACCCCTCCTCCAGCACGAACACCTCCTGCACGGGTTTGCCCTGCGCTTCGGCTTCCGGCCATCCGCAAAGCTGCTCGGCCACCGGACTAAAGGAGGTGAGGTTCCCCAGCACATCCACCGTGACCACGCCATCACCAACTGAGGAAAGCACGGTGTCCAGCCAGCGTTCGTGATCCCGGAGCTTCTGTTCCATGCGGTGCTTGTAGAGCGCCATCTCCAGCGTCGAGTGCAGTTCGCGCTCCTTGTAGGGCTTGATGAGGTAGCCGAAGGGTTCCGTGATTTGTGCCCGCTGGAGGGTGGCACTGTCGGAATACGCCGTCAGGTAAACGACGGGCAGGTAACGGCGTTCATGCATTTTCGCCGCCGTGGCAATGCCATCGAGGGTTCCGGCCAGCATGATGTCCATCAGCACCAAGTCCGGAGCGTGTTTCGCTTCCAGCTTCAGCGCCTGCTCCCCCGAACTGGCAATGCCGCACACGGAATAGCCGAGGGTTTCCAGTTCGTCTTGGAGGTTTTCCGCGACTATAGACTCGTCTTCAACAATCAGGATGGTCGCGCTCATGGCGTGGGGGCTTGCGGGAGGTAGAGGGTGAAGCGGGTTCCGGAACCTCGCTCCAGCGACAGCGTTCCTTGCAGTTGGGACACCAGCACCCGCACCAACCGCAGCCCCAGGCTTTTGGTCTGCGCCGGGTCCACTGCTTCCGGAATGCCACCGCCGTCGTCCTCCACGCGCAGCACGAACCGCCCGGCAACGGACTCGTCCGGAAATAGTCCAATCGCAAGGGTGCCCTCCTGCCGATCCGGGAAGGCGTGCTTGAAGGTGTTGGTGACGAGTTCGTTGAGGACGAGCGCGGTGGGGATGGCCGTGGCGATTTCGAGGGTGAGGGGCCGCAAGTCGAGATTGAGCCGGATGCGCCCCAGCCGATCCGAGTAGGACTGGAAGATGTCGGTGACAAGATCGCGGACGTAGTGGTCAAAGGCGATGCGCGAGAGATTTTCGGACTGGTAGAGCTTTTCGTGAATCAGCGCCATGGACTGGATGCGGTGCTGGCTTTCCTTGAGCAGGGTCAGCAGTTCGGGATCGGTCGTGGTCCGGGATTGCAGGGTGAAGAGGCTGGAGATGACCTGAAGGTTGTTCTTGACGCGGTGGTGGATTTCGCGGAGCAGCACCTCCTTTTCGTGGAGGGAGTCGCGCAGCTCGCGCTCCATGCGCTTGCGCTCGGAGATGTCCCGCAGGAAGGCGGTGTAGAGGCGCTGGCCCTTGAGGTCAAGCTTGGAGATGCTGGCCTCGGCGTCGAACTCAGTGCCGTCCTTGCGCAGGCCGAAGATCTCGGTGCGCTCGCTCATGCGGCGCGAGATTTCCTGCGAAGCCCCGAACGTGTTGACGTGCGCCTTGTGCGATTTTCGAGAGCGTTGGGGGAGCAGCTTGCCCAGCGGCTTTCCAAGGATTTCCTCCGAGGTGTAGCCGAAAATCTTCTCGGCTCCGTGATTGAACAGCACAATTTTTTGCTGGTCGTCAATGGAGATCACGGCGTCTTCGGCGGTGTCGAGGATTCCGGAAAGCCGCGCCTCGGACGCGACCAACTCGGTGTTGCGCCGCTGCACCTGCTGCTCCAGGTTTTCGCGGTACTCCCAAAGCTCATGCTCGGTGCGGCGCAGATCGGTGATGTCGAGTCCGGTGACCACGTATCCGGAGGGTTCCGGGGTGCGGTTGTGCAGAGCCGCGATGGTGAACGAAACCCGCCGTTCCTGCCCCGTCTTGCCCCGCCAGAGGTGTTCATGGGTGAGTCGGTGGGGTGGTTGCGCGATTTCCTTGAAAAGCTGCTGGACCAAGGCACTCTCCTCCTTTGGGAAACAGAGGCTCCAGAACGCTTGCCCCGCCGCTTCTTCCGCAGTGTAGCCCGTCAGCTCGCAGCCGACTTGGTTGATGGAAATCACCCGTCCCTCGGCATCCAGCACCAGCAGGAGGGTGTCAATCGCGTCCAGCAGTTTGTCGGTGTTCGGAATCTCAGCAAGCATCCCCCCACTGTAGCATGATGGGGGTCAGGGTGCCGAGATTTTCGCGGCTTGCCGGACGCAGAGCACTGGACACTCGGCAAAGCGCAGCACCTTCTCGCTGATCGTCGCCGTCATGCTGTGGGCCAGTCCTTGGGGGCGGGGGCAAGACTGCACGATCAGCCCGAAGTTGTGGGCATTGGCGTAGCGGACTAGGGCAACGCCCGCATCTCCTTGTTCAGGCAGGTGCGCCTCGTTGAACTGGATTTTCGGGTACCGGGCGTGAAGTTCCGTGAGTTGCTTTTGGAGGTTCGCCCCGCCCTCGTCTCGATCCCCAAGCCGCAGCACCGTGACTTCCGCATTGCTGACCGACGCGATCCAGAAGGCGTAGCTCAGGGCATCGCTGGGAACCTCCGACTCGATGAGGGGCACGAGCAGTCTTTGCGGAGGAATCATGCAGAGGGGTTCAGCGTGGCCCCCTCCCGCTGCGCCCACGCATCCGCAAACTTCACCAAGTCGGTGCTGACATCGCTGTAGTCAATCGGAACAAGGATGTGGTTGAACATGATGGCTTCTCGTGAGGATGGTTGCCGAAAAAAGCTCCCCGGTTGCCGTCCGTCCCTCCCCCGAATGGGGAACCCGCCGGAACAGCACACACAGCCGGGGAGCCGTCCTTTGTACCGTTTTTCCTCCAGTGGGTGAATTCCAAGTCTCCTTGGTGATTTTCATCATCCTGCAATCGCCGGAGCGCGTCCATCCGTAGATTTACGAATACCCTGCTGGGGCCAGTCAGCGTATGCTTGATCTCAAGCCCGGAGGTGTGCAACCCCTGCCTTCGCGTCCGGGCGGAACAGCAGAGGCGGAGACAGGGATTCTTGAATTGTGTTGTCTCCTTGGTTCAGGAGGGCTGCGCTCCGCCTTCTGCCCTTGTCAGGATTCGGGATTGACCTGAGCGCGGGATGGCCGCAGAATGATGCCTGCACTTGGCCACCACTCCCGCGTTTTTCCGAATTCATGAAAATCACTGCCAGCCACGCCTTTCAGGAAACCATCCCCCTGCGGTTGCCCTTCACCATCGCAGACAGCACCAAAGACACTGCCACCCTGCATTTTCTGAAAGTGCAGACCGATGGCGGTTTGACCGGGCTGGGATCGGCCTCGCCCAGCAAGCGCGTCACGGGAGAAAGCCACGACTCCTGCGCCTCTGCCCTGAAATCGCTGGAGTTTCTGGTCGGAGAGGACATCCGGCACCTGCCGAGGCTTCTGCATCAAGTGACGGATTGCCTGCCGGAAAACCCCGCCGCCCGTGCCGCCACGGACATGGCCCTGCACGATTTGCTGGCGCAACAACTGGAGGTGCCTTTGGCGGAAATGCTGGGTCGCCGTCACTCGGCATTGCCGACCTCGATCACGCTGGGCATCCGCAAGCTTTCGGACACCCTTGCCGAAGCTCAGGACAATCACGCTCGCGGATTCGGCGTGTTCAAGATCAAGTTGGGGAAGTGTTTGGACGAGGACTTGGAAAAACTGCATCGCCTGCGCGAGGTGCTTCCGAAAGAGGCCGTGATTCGCGTGGACCCCAATCAGGGCTATTCACTTGCGGATTTGCAGGGACTGTTGGGGCATTTTGAAAAACTGCGGCTGGAGTTCGTGGAACAACCGCTCGCGGTGTCGGCAACGGACGATTTGCTGCAACTGCCAGCGGCACAGCGGGAGTGGATCGCGCTGGACGAGGCGTTGCAATCAGAGCTCGACGCCCTGCGGTTCGGCTTTCCCCAACGCTACTGCGGCATCTACAACATCAAGATCATGAAATCGGGAGGGCTGGCCCCCGCCCGGCGCATCGCGCAACTGGCGGAGCTTGGAGGCACCGCGCTGATGTGGGGCTGCAACGACGAAAGCCGCGTGAGCCTCGCCGCGTCCCTGCACCAAGCCCTCGCCTGTCCGAACACGCGCTACCTCGACCTTGACGGGGATTTCGACTTGAACCACGACCCGGCACAGGGAGGCTACGAAATCCGCGACGGGATCATGCACCTCGCTGAGGCTCCCGGACTTGGGGTGCGCTTGCGCTGAAC
>CAZQXS010000065.1:0-19922 GCA_964597275.1 uncultured Pseudomonadota bacterium
CCGGCTCTGGCGCAGGAGTTGGCTTCGGTTCCGGCTCTGGCGCAGGAGTTGGCTCTGGCTCCGGCGCGGGTGCTGGTTCCGGTTTAGGCTCTGGTTTTGCCGCAGGCGCGGGTTCCGGCTTTGCGGCTGGCTCGGCCACTTTGGCGGCGACGGATTCTGAAGCTGGGGTCGGGTCGGATTCGGGTGCAGGAGCTTCGGAGGCGGGGGCTGCTTCGGAGACTCCTCCGGTGCCCGGAGACGTGGAATCCCCGGTGGTTGCGTCTGGATTTTCGAGGGCGGCGATTAGGGCGCGGACCTCATCCGCCGAAAGTGCGTTGACGGCGACGGATTTCGCCTCCAGCGCCTCAAACTCCTCTTGCTTGGATTGAGTGGGATCGCCACTGCCGAACCACATCATAGCCCCGGCCACCGCCGTGTGGGCGCAAAAGGAGACCAGCAGGCCGACCTTGAGCGATGCCTTGAGGTGGACAGGTTTGAAGGCGCTGTGGTGGAGGATCACTTTTCCTCAAAGACCAACCCAATGTTTTCATGTCCTTGGTCACGCAGGTACACCATCACCTTCACAAGTTGGGCGTACTGCACGGTGCGGTCGGCCTGCAAGAAGATCTTCTCCAGTTCCCGGTCCTTGATGTGGGTGGGGAACTGCTCGAAGAACTCGTCCAAGGAGTATTCCTGAGTTTCCACGATCACTCCGCCGTCGGGCTTGAGTCCCACGGTGAGAAAATCAAGTTCGGCAGCGGGAGAAGGAGTGCGGGGTGCAGTGCTGGACTTGGCCTTGGGGAGTTGCACCCCAACCGTGCGGGAAATCGCCGGGGCCGTGACCATGAAGACGATCAGCAACACCAACAGGGTGTCAATCAAGGGAGTGAGGTTGATCTCGGAAACAATCTTCCGACCTCCGGACGGGCCGCTGCCTCCACCCATGGGATGCTCCTAGAAGTCCGTCAGCATCGCACTCTTGCCCTGGTGATCCTTGAGCAGGATCTCCACCTGAATGCGGTTGAGCATGATTTTGACGAAGCGATCAAAGGATTGGGAAAGCGTCTGGATGCGGTACTGGAAGAAGTTAAACGCCGCCGAGGACGGAATGGCGACGAAAATGCCCAGCGCGGTCGCAATCAACGCCTCCGAGATCGCCGGTGCAACCACCGCAAGGTCCGCCGAACCGGTTTTACCAATCGCGGCAAAGGCGTTGATGATCCCCACCACAGTTCCAAACACGCCAAGGAAGGGCGCGATGTTGGAGGTGGTGCCCAGCACCGCGAGGTTCTTGTCGCGGCGCTCTTGCATCTGCAAGGCGATGCGCTCCACCGTGCGCCCCACCACCTGATCGAAGTTCTCCTTGACCGGCTCCATCACCGGATCCACGAAGTTCATGCGCGGGAACTCCGCCTTGAAGCGATCCACAATGCGCATGGTCTCGTCAAAAACAATCCCCAGGTCATAGTCAATTGGGCCGCGATCCCGTTGCTGTATGCTGAAATCGTGGAGGTTCTCCGCCTTATTGAACTCCATCACAAAGTCCTTGTCCTGGGCATCCTCATTCCGGAGTTGCAGCGTCTTGGCAATGATCAGCCCCCATGTCACCACGGACAACACCAGCAGCAAGAGAAAAACCGAAAGGTTGATGAACCCGCTGTGGAGAAAAACCGCGTCAACAAAATCCTGAAAGGTCATCGGAAAACTACCTCAGCTTGAAGATGTAATCGGTGCGGCGGTTGCGCTTCCACCAGTCCTTCATTCCCTCCCCCTCGGTGCTGGGAAGTTGGCACTCCTCCCCGCGGCTCAAGCCGCGCAGGTCTCGCTTGCCGAAGTACATGCTCCGAAGCCGCTGCTTCGGAACCGTCCAGCGCCGCTCGGTCAGTGCCTTGTTGTAGGCGTTTGTGCCCCGGATGTCGGCATTCCCCTCAATCTGGATCAGCAGGACTCCCAAGTAGTCGTCAAGCGGCTCTTCCAGCACTCCAAAGTCATAATCAATCTGGGCGCTTGTTTCTTCGGCAATCACCGAGGAATCGGTTTCAAAGTGCGAAGGCCGAACCAGCAGGTTGTCCAGCGCAGCCTTCTGATTGGTGCAGAAGGCGTCGTCAATGCCCAACTCCCGGTTGCGCTTCAGCCGCTGGAAGATCTTCGCAAGGGTCTCCTGCAAGAAGCTCTGCTCCAGTGCCAGCACCTCCTCCTTCTTCTTGACGATGGCGGCAATCTCCTCCTCGGTCACCCCACCCGCGTCCTCCAAAATCTTTCGGACTTCATCCGCGGTGGTTGCTGCAGCAATCTTCTTGCGCAGTTCTTCGGTCTCCTTCTGGATTTGCTGAACCTCGGCGACCACTGCCTTGATTTCCTCGTCGGTCAGGGTGGTGGTCTCCTTGAGGACTTTGGCCAAAAGCGCCTTTTCCTCGCCCTTCCTGGCAATTTCCTCGACCTCTTCCTCGGTCAACCCGCCTTGCTCAATCAGGATTTTCTTCAGTTCTTCCTCGGTGATTTCTCCTTTGGCGACTTTTTCAAGAAGTTCCTTCTTCAGTTTCTCGTCCTTGATCACCTCAAGGGCTTTTTCCAAAAGCGCCTGCTTGCGACCTTCGGCAGCAATTTCCTCCACCTCCTCTTCCGTGAGGCCGAGCTTCTTGGTCAGCACCTCCTTGAGTTCCTCCTTGGTCAACTCGCCCTGCGCGGCCTTGACCAGCAGTTCCTCAAGCTCCTTCTCGGTGAGCTTGGAGTCTTTTTTCAGTTTTCCTGCAATCTTTTCCTCAAACAGTTTCTTGGCCTTGCGTTCGGCCCGCTTTTTGAGGATCTTCTCCACGGCTTCGTCCAACTCCTCCTTGGCCTTGGTCACCTTGGCCTTGGCCTTGGTCACCTCCTCGCGCTCCTTGACGTCTTCCTTCACCAGTTGCTTGATCAACTTCATGCGGTCGGCATGCGAGGCAATCCAGTCCGCGTCCTCCTTGCGTTCGGCATCCGTCAGTTCCCGAACCGCCTCAAGGTCGTCGAGGTCAAAATCCAGTGTGGCTGGCTGTTGCGTGGACGTGTCTTGCGTGGCCGTGTCTTCCTTCTTCTCATCGGGAGGACTGGGTTGTGGCGGACACCCTGCAAGCAGGAAGGTGGTGGCGATGATGAGTAAAAGGATTCGAGTCTGCATCGAAAATCTCCGTAGATCCGGGGCTGCGGTTCAAGGACCGATAGATAAAGCAATCAGAACCATAACCCCTCTGCTAGCACAAAATCAAGACCGGACTCGCATTATGCCAAAGATTTTTTCGCAAGTGGGTCTGGCAAGTGCGGTTCCGGACAGTCAAACGTTGTAGGTTTCAGGCACGACATTGGCGCAATATCCCCCCTCCCGCAAATTGAGAACGGAGACAATGCGGTAGCGTTGTTCCTCATGCGCAATATAACCATCTTTGCGCATCAGCGCACCATGATTCATCGTGATCGTCATGAATCCCGAATGCCCCAGAAGGCCGTACACCCGCACCGGAACGGTGCGCGGCAGGACTATGGGCGCGGTGTTTGGCGTGAACGGCTCAAGGCTGATCTCCGGCATCATTGGCTTCCCCATCAAGAGAGTTGGTGACTGTGGACAACTGCGACTCCAACTGCTGCCGACGTGCTTGGTAGCGGCTCCGGAGTTCCATGTCCTGCGCCCATAACGCCTCGGTGAAGAGGGAGCGCCAAAGCCCATCCTTGGGGAACTGTGATTCGTAAAGGCACTGCACGGAGAACAGCAGCCAGTGCCGTTCTTCTTCCAGCAGGTTGAGGTAATCGTAGGTCACACGGTCCAGCACCCGGACTTCCTCGTCCAGGGCTGCGTTGATCTCCGGCAACACCGCCTCGTCAGCCTCGGCCTTTGCTTCCAGCAGGCGCTGACAACGCATCCGGGAGTGATCCATCTGCCGACGGCACTCCACCAGCCCTCCCAAACTCGAGGTCAGGGCTTGCTCGTGCTGCCGCAGCGATTCTCCCAATGCCTCCAAACTGGTTCCCTTGCCTGAATCTTCCGTCATCACAAGAACATCGTTAGGAGCGTCTGTGTTGTGTGCAGGCACACCATCACCTCAGTTCTGCCTCTTGTTAGGGATAAGTGCAAGCAACGTTCCGCACTCCAAAGCCCCTGCCGATGGTCATGGTCATCAGCTTCAACAGGCGGGGAGTTCCAGCGCGGACTTGAACCAGCGCAGGGCTTCCAGCGCAAACCCAAGCTGATGCTCCTTGCGGCTCAGGAACGGATTGAGGGCGAGGTGCTTGCGGCGGACTTCCCCGTCAATGGCCAGCGCGAGGTGGCACTGCCCATGCTTGCGGCTGCGGCGTTCCGGGGAGGAGGGCCCGGCCATTCCGGTTTCGGCGAGCGTGAAATCGGCCCCGCTGCGGCGTGCCCCGGCTTCCGCAAGGGTTCCGGCCATCGCAGCAGTCACGCTGGAGCCTGTGACCGGACGCTCCAGCAGGCGGGCCTTCTCACGGCTGTCGTAGGGCACCGTGCCACCGAGGAAGTGCTTGGAAATCCCAGAAACGGTGGTGAACGCCGCCGAAATCCGGCCTCCGGTGCTGGTTTCCACAATGGCAATGTGGTGTGGCTTGCGCTGCCTTGCGCGTTCGTCCAGCAGATGCTTGATCTCCACCGCACACGCCTCAAGCTGCTGCTCTTGCTGCCGACAGTTCAGTTCCCATTCGTTGAGAAACTGATCCGCGCCTTCCAGCCGATAAAGCCGCTGGTCGCGCATCAGTTGGGCCGCTCCCAGCGGCACGAAGCGTTCCAGCGAATGCCCGGCTTGCACCGCCCGGCGGATGAGTGTGGAGGACAGCCGCAGGAGCAAATGCAACGGCTTGGGCAGTTGGTCGAGGTTCAGCCGTTCCGCCAAGAGCGTGACCCCCCGCAGTCTTTCCGTTGCCGTCAGCGCCTCCTCCAGTTCCACCGACCCGCGTGGCACAATCAGGAACCTCGCCTTGGAGGCCAACACCGCCAAATCCTCTGATGAAAAAATGCGCTCGTCCTGCATGCGCTCCACCAGATCCGCGCCAATGATCAGCGACACCGGACGCTCCGAACCTTCCTCGTGCAGGCGCAGGACGTGTTCCGCCAGTCGGTACGGGCGGTCATACTGGAACTCGGAAGTGGAGATTCCGCAATTCTCCGGCTGCAAGCGGGGGCGATCCTCCAAGCCTGCCAGCACCCGTGCCGGATAGCTGACCTCCGGCCTCGGCCAATCGGACAAAACGCTCTGGAGGACCGTGAGCCGTGATTCTGCAGCAAGGATGCGCTGGCGCTTGGTGGGATCGGGGTGCTGGCCGTTGGAGAGCAAAAAGACCACCCGGTCGTATTCCGGGAACTGCCGCAGGGCGCACTCGGCCAACAACAGGTGGTGAAAGCCCGTGGGGTTTCCAGTCAGCGGAAGAAAGACGGAAGACTCCGCATTTTGGGAATCGCTGGACATGAACGGGATTCAGGCCGCAGATTCTTCGGCAGCCTCGCCGTGACGCGACTCCAGTTGCATGAGCCGCAGGTTGAGCATCTTCAGGGTCGCGTTCACTGCCGCCATCACCTGATCGGAGTCCACCCCGACGGTCTGGACGCGCTTGCCTTCGACCTGCCAAGTGATCACGGCCTCCGTGAGGGCGTCGGTGTGCCCGCCGCGTGGGATGCGGATTTCGTAGTCCACCAGTTCCGGGCACTCGACATGCCGCCGCCGCAGAATTTTGCGCACTGCGCCCATGAAGGCGTCGTAGCCGCCATTGCCACTGCCGGCCTCGTTGTACTCGTGCCCGTCAATTTCCAAGCGCACGGTGGCCACGGACTTGAGATGGAGTCCGCTGGTCAACGAGCAGCCCAGCAGCCGGATGCGCTGCACGTCCTGCGTTTCCAGCACATCCGTGATGATGAAGGGCAAATCCGCCGGAGTGATCGTCTTCTTGGAATCCCCAAGCTCGACCACGCGCCGCAGCACCTTTTTGAGGTTTTCCTCCGCGAGTTGGATGCCCAGCGCTTCCAGATTCTTCACCAGCGATGCCTTGCCGCTCATCTTGCCAAGCGCGTAACCCCGGCGGCGGCCAAAGCGCTCCGGAAAGATGGGGTTGTGGTAAAGCCCGCCCTTCTTGTCGCCGTCGGCGTGAATGCCGCTGGTTTGGGTGAACACGTCCTCGCCCACGATCGGGGCGTTGGCAGCGATGCGCTTTCCGGAGAAGGTCGCCACCATCTCGCTCAGCGTGGAGAGGTGTGATTCGTCCACATTGAGCGACATGCCCATCTTGTCCCGCAGGGCCACCACGACCTCGGCCAGTGCCGCGTTGCCCGCCCGCTCCCCAAGGCAGTTCATGGTTGCGTGGACGCAGCGGATTCCAGACTTGACCGCATAGAGCGCGTTGGCCACCCCCAGCCCGTAGTCGTTGTGCGGGTGGAAATCGAACGCCGCCCACGGAAAACGTGCCTGCATGTCCGACAGGCTCTCGAACACCTCGTCCGGCGACATCACCCCCAGCGTGTCCGGGAGCATGAAGTGGCCGATGCCCTCGTCCTTCAGCGCCGTGACTAGGTCGTAAACGTATTGCGGGTTGTCGCGGTAGCCGTTCGACCAGTCCTCCAAGTACACGTTCGTGCGGAGTCCCTGCTGGTGGGCATAGGCAAGCGTCTTGCGGATTTCCGCAACGTGCTGCTTGAGGGTTTTGCGGAGCTGGTTGCGGCAGTGGTTCTCGCTGCCCTTGGTGAGCAGGTTGAGGACTTCACCCCCCGCCTCCCGAATCCAATCCACGCTGAGGGTGTGGTCAATGAAGCCCAGCACCTCGACCTTGTCCACCAGCCCGTGTTCCTGCGCCCACTCGGTGGTGCGCTGCACCGCCAGCAACTCGCCCTCGGAAACACGAGCCGAGGCGATTTCCAGGCGGTCCACCCGGAGTTTTTGCAGAAACGCCTTGGCGATGTTGCTCTTCTCGGCAGGCGTGAACGTCACCCCCTGGGTTTGTTCGCCGTCGCGCAGGGTGGTGTCGAGGATCAGAACGAGGTTGTCAGGCATCGAATTGGGTGGGGCCGCTTGGGTCATGGCCGCCTTGGAGAATGCATCCGCCGGAACCGTCCGGCTCAAATCGTCATTTCGGGGCGCGAAAGTGCGTCAGCAGGCTGGCCACCAGCACAACCGTCAGGATGATGTGAACCTCGCGGGGCAGGGTCAGCGTGTCCGCGCCGTAGAGCCACAACAGCACACCGGAGAGGATCAGTCCAATCCCAGCCACCAACTGCACGATTCCCGAAGCCGTCACCCACGACCAACTCCGGAGCCGATACGCATGCGTCTTGATGTGATCCAGCGAGTACATGGGGAAGATGACGAGGAAGAAGAAGCCTGCCCAAATGTGCAGAACCGCCACCGTCGTGCTGCGCTCCACCCCCAGGAACTCGCTTGCCGCCGTCAGCCATCCTCCGGACAGCGTCAGGAACACACAACTGATCACCACCAGCCGACGCATCAATCCGGGCGCACAGGTTCAACAATAACCTTTGATTGTAGCAGGCTCGGTGCCGCTACAGCAACCCCATTTGCCCAAGGTCGGCCCGCAGCGTTGCGGCATCCGTGAAGATCAACCCCCGGATGCCTTCCGCATTGGCCGCTTCGACATTGGCGTGCTTGTCGTCAATGAACACCGTTTCCGAGGCCTCCAGTCCAAAGCGATCCAGCAGGAGCTGGTAGATTTTCGGATCGGGCTTCTTCATGTTCACCTCCCCGGAAATGACCTTGCCCCGGAACCACCCCAGAAATGGAAAGATCGGCTCGGCCAGAGGATAGGTCTCCGCCGACCAGTTGCTCAAAACATAGAGCGGTGCTCCGGCCTCCCGGAGTTCCTGCAAGACCTCAACAGTCCCGGCCAGCGGCTCGCCCAGCATTTCCGGCCAGCGGTCCCGCCATGCGCGGATGAGCGCTTCGTGTTCTGGGAACTCCCGAACCTTCTCGGCAATCCCTTCCGCCATCGGCAGCCCGGCATCCATCTGCTCGTTCCACTCGTTGGTGCAGACTTCGCTGAGGAAGCGTTCCACCTCGGCCTCGCCGGGCAGCAATTTGCGGTAGAGGTAGCGGGGGTTCCAGTCAATCAAGACGCCCCCAAGGTCAAAAACAACATTCATGTCAACAATCTCAGAAAAAAACTACAGGATCAGCGGGAGGCCACCAAGCCCCCGGAACGGATGAAGTGGACCTCCACCGCCTGAGCCAAGGCGCTGGCCATTTTCTGCCGCACCTTCGATTTGAGCAGGTTGCGGCGGTCCCGCTTGTTGTTGAGGTTGGCCACCTCAAACAGCACCGAGGTCGGCACCTTGCTGTAGCGCAACACGGCAGGCAGCGTCCTGCGGCCCTTGCGGTAGAGGTAGCCCCGCACCCCGTTCGACGATTTATGCACAGGCAGTTTCGCTTGACGGAACGAGGAAATCAAGCTCTTGCCAAACGCAGCGCTTGAGACGGAGGACTCCCGGTTTTCCGTCACGGAAAACCCGACGCGCCGCTGGTACTCCTTGCGCTTCCGATAAATCTTCCCCTGTTTGCCAAAGCGGCTCTTGCGCAGGCGGTGGTCCGGATAGTACGCCATCGCCCCACGCAGCGAGGCGTGGAGGGCGTCGGCATGGAGGCTGAGGAAGAGGATGTTTCCCTCTGGCACTTTTTTCTGGAGCAGCTTGCGGTAGAGGTGGTTGATGAGGAACACCCGCATGTTCACCCCGGTTTTGGGGTTGCGGATCGTGTAGCGCGGCGTGACCAGCACCACCTCGTCCTGATCGTGCCGACGTCCCACCTTGCTCACGGGCTTGAGTTGGTTCGGGTCGAGCAGTGTGGGGTACACCTTGAAGTGTTTTTTTTGCAGGAGCGGAATCAGGCGGCGTTGGATGTCATACACCACCTCGTCTTCGTAAATCCGGTCTCCGCGCTTGGTTGAGCCGTAGGTCGCGCCCGGATCGCGCCCCCCGTGCCCGGAATCCAGAATCACATGAAACTGAAAGCGCGGGTCATTCTTGCTCGCCGTGCTTTTGCGAGACTTTTTTTTTCTGGATTTCGCGGACGGCTTCGCGCGCTGGGACGACGCGGCAAGCGTCCCTCCGCCTTCCAGCCACTCCTCGCTCAGCCACTCCATCGGAATCTTGAGCACCTGATTGCGCTGGATGCGGCGGGCATCCCGGACGCCGTTGAGCCGCAGCAGCTTTTTCGCCATCGTGTCCACCTCGTCGTGGAGCAGGCGTCCGGTGAAGCGGGCCACGACGGAGGAATACACCGCCTCCCCCTTGCGCATCCGATACCATGCGTACACCTTTCCCGACTTGTCCGTCTTGGCAAACAGCGGGGACCGCACCTTGGGCTTGGGCTTGAGCTTGGGCTTCAGCCCAAGCTCCGGATTGAGCCGCTCCCACGGCAGGAGGATGCGATCGTTGAGAAAGAGCAGGTTGCCGTGCTTGCGCAGTCGGTTCTCCTGCGCCAGCTTCCGGGTGGAGGTTCCCGGCTTCGCAAAAAGCGCGACCACGAGCGAGAGGTTTTCCCACGAGTGCGTGACCCGATGCTCCCAGCCCTTTTCACGGGGGCGATCCTTGGGAAAGACCTTCCGCAGCGCGGCCATGCGGATTTTGCCGTCCAGCAATCCCAGCGGAAGCGTGACGGAGCGATCCCGATACAGCCGCTTGAGACGATAGTGCTGGCGCAAAACCTTGGTGCTGCGGTAGCCCTTCCGGAAGACGCGCTGCACGAAGCGATAAACCCCCTCGCCCGCTTGAGGCTTGAGCCGCACCATCAGCCGGGTGCCGTTCCAGCCGACCTGCATCTGCTCGACCCCCACCGCAAAGCGGACGTAGCGCCCCGCAGTCTTGGCCTCGGCTGAGACCGAAAGCAACAGGACGCCCCCCAGCATCAGGATTCCCAACACCTTGCGGAACCAGCAGAATCGCAGGACAGGCATCATCCTCGTGGTGAGGTCAGGATGGAGTGGATGGGCGACTCGCACAGTTCCGATGAGGCATAAAGCAGGTTCAAGCACGGAGTTTCTTTCGTAAGCTTTCGGCTCACGTCCTCCACAGGTTGTGCAGGGCGCGGGAGTCGGTGAATCGAGGGCACCGGATGCAAGAACTCCTCACGCAACCACGCGAGGGGAATCCGGATCTCCTGCCCCAAGTCCAGCGTCCGGGCATCGGCAAACCCATTGAGGGCCAGCAAGTCGTTGGCGATCCGCGTGGTTTCCTCGTGCGAACCTTCGCGCACAAACCTCCGGACCACCCCGGAATAGAGCGACTCGCCCGGCTCCAAGCGGTACCCGGCGTAGCGCATTCCCAACGCATCAGTGGTCAGATAAAGCGGGGGCATCACGGACAAGGGGCGCAACCCCAAGTCATCGCGCACCCAATCCCACGGAAAATGCAACACCTGCCCTTGACGCAGTGCCCACTGGTCAAACTTGAGCCGGTTGTACCGGGCGACTTTGACAAAGGCCACCTCTTCCTTGAGAAACGCAGCTTTCAGGAGCGGCAGGGTTTCCCAGCGGTACACCACCTGATGCCGCAGTGCCCCGGATTCCACAGCATCTTCTGGAAACAGCGCCTTGAGGACGGCCCCCTGCACGGGTCCGATCAACAGTTCCAGCGGAAAGGTCACATACTGCCGGGAGTGGAACTCGGTGGTGCCGCTCAGCTCACGAATGCGCGGAAACTGCTGTCCGCCGTCCCGCATCACCCGCACCGCCATGCGGTACTCCCCTTCGCCGAAGCGCGGCCTGATTTGCGCAAACAGCCCCTCCGGCGACCCTCCGGCCCGGATCATGTCCTGCTGTTGGTACACCAGCGACACCACGGGCAACACCGCCGGAGTCCGCGACAGCGCCCACTCAGGCTTGACCGCTCCGAAAATGCTGGCAATCGCCCCTCCCAACAGGGCCGCTCTTGGAGAAAAAAACCTCATCCTGTGTTTGAAATTGATGCTGCTCATCCGGTACTACCGCAACAAAATCCATGCCAGCCCCACAACCGTCCCTGCCCCAATACCTCCCGTCTTCCTTGTTTGCATCTTTTACTTTTCTTTGCACAATTCCGGAATTGAACTTGCACCTCACCGAATGATGTAGTTTCATTCAGTGCGTGGATACTGTTCCAAAACTCCCGAAATTTCGGAACCTGCATGATCCGTTTACTCTTGCTCAACCTTGGTTTGGCGGTCGTTTTGACCGCCTGCGGCCTCTTTGATTCTGCTCCTCCAGAAGAGGAGTCCGCCCAAGATACGTCGGTCACCCAAACAGACCAAGCGACCGAAGAAACCCAAAAAGATCAAGAAGATCAGGACTACAAAGACCGAGTGCTTAAGCAGGAAAAAGCCCTCGACCAGCAAGAAAAAGAAACCGCCGGACTCACCCCGGCCTCCAGCGACGAAGCAACCGCCGAGCAGGAAGATTCCTCCGACACCATCCTCAACCTCCTCCTACCTGCGGACTCGGAAGCAGAGGACTCCAGTGCTGAAACCTCTGAAACCGCAGAAGCCGACTCCACCGCCGAAACCTCTGATGAGGTGATCTTGGTGGAGGAAGAAGAAGCCGATCCCGAAGAGGTGGTGGACACAGAAGCCGAACCGCTCAAGCTGGAGTCGGATGCCGAAGTCACCACGGAGGAAGAGTCTGCGGAATCCGAAGGCACCGAACTCGCGCCGGCAACGGCAGTGGGCACGGAATTCCGCGAAGTCGAGGAGGAGCCGGAAAAATCGGCCAGTTCGGAGCGAAAACCCCTCAGCCCCGAAGAACGCGCCGAGTTGCTGGAAAACATCCACACCCGCTTGCTGAAGGCCAGAGACTTGGGATTGCCCGCAGTCCGAGACCCCCGCGCCGAACAGTTGGTGTCCACGGTGTACTTCGGGTTTGACGACAGCCGCCTAGGCAACTCGTTTCAGGAGCAGCTCATCAAGGACGCCCCCACGGTTTTGGAGGAACTGGAAAATCGCGGCGACCTGATTTTGCAAATCGAGGGACACGCGGACGAGCGCGGGGATGAGGAATACAACCTCGCCCTCGGACACCGCCGGGCCAACACCGTCCACAACCTGCTCAAGGTGTACGTCACCGACCCCATGACCCTGCGCACCATCAGCTTTGGAGAAGAATTCCCGGCCATCCCGGACTCGAACAAGGAAGCCTGGGCGAAGAACCGCCGGGTCGCCTTCACCTTCCTGCTGCGAGAACCCTGATCTCTCGGGGATTTTCCACCCACTCATTCGCTGATCTGCCAAGAGCGAAATGGATTTTGCTCTGCTCCACCTGCTGACCGACGCCGATCCCATCGCCCTTGGGGTGCTGGGACTGCTGCTGTTCCTCTCCGTCCTCGTCTGGGCGGCCATTTTCTTCAAACTCATTGGGCTGCTGCGACGGCGGCGCAGCTACCGCCGCTTCCTCAAAGTCTTCGAGGCCACCGCGCAAACCGAGGAGATGCGGGTCCGCGCCAAGGAACTGCCCGGCAGCCCGCTCAAGCTGATGTTTGAAATCGCCGTCGCCGAGGCGGCGCGCTTCCGCAAATCCTTCCCTCACGCAGGCGCCCAGCGACGCACCGAATTTCTGGAGCTGATGGAGCGCACCCTTGAGGCGCAAATCGTCCTCGCCGAAAAAGGACTCGTCGGCGGACAGGCGATGCTGGCCACCACGTCGGTGGTCGCGCCGTTCATTGGGTTGTTGGGAACCGTCATCGGCATCATCAACACCTTTCAGGGCATCGCCGAGCAAAACTCGGTGGACCTCGCGGTCATCAGCCCCGGAATCGCCGAAGCCCTCATCGCCACCGCCGCCGGATTGTTCACCGCGATCCCGGCAACTTTGGCCTACAACCTCTTCCGCTCGATGATCCGCGACCTCACCGAAACCCTCGACTACTTCGCGCTCCAGATCATCCGCCGCATCCAGCTTCAGCTCATCGCCCATGAGAAGAAGAGAGTTTAGGCACGCCCGCCGACTGCGTGGGGAGTTGATGTCCGAGATCAACGTCACCCCCTTCGTGGACATCCTGCTGGTCCTGCTGATCGCCTTTGTGATCTCTGCGCCCTTCCTCACCCAAGCCCTGCCCATCCGCCTGCCCAAGGGGCATCTCGACTATCGGCTTCCGGACTATGAAACCTCGCTGCTGGTCGTGGTGGACCCCAGCCTCACCATCCGCATGGACGAGCGCAACCACACGCTCGACAGCCTCCGGCAAACCCTGCAACGCGCCGACAAGTCCCTGCGCCTGCGTCCGGTGTACCTGCAAATTGACGAGGTCGTGCCGCACGGCTTTCTCGTGAAGCTGATGCTCACCTTCAAAAGCGAGGGCTTTCAGCAAGTCGGCCTGGTCTTTGAGGACAAGCTGGTGCCTGCCGCCAAAGGCACGCCGTGAGGCTGATGCTTGTCGCCGGGGAAGCCTCCGGGGACACCCACGGTGCCGCCCTGATTGCAGGCCTCCAAGCCCACCATCCTGAAGCAGACCTCTTTGGCGCGGGCGGCCCCAAGATGTTTCAGGCGGGTTTGCGGCTTTACGCGACCCTTGACGATTTTCAGGTCCACGGACTCGTGGAGGTCGTGCGCCACCTGCCCCGGCTTTATGGCTTGCTCGGCACCTTCAAGGAGGCGTTGGAGCAAGAGCGACCGGATGCGCTGGTCTGCATTGACTACCCCGGATTCAACCTCAAGCTCGCGGCCCACGCCCAAACGCTGGGGATTCCGGTCGTCTTCTTCAACAGCCCGCAAATCTGGGCGTGGCGCAAGCGGCGGCTCCAGACGATCCGCAGGGTCGTTGATCACATGCTCGTCCTCTTTCCCTTCGAGGAAGCGATTTATCAAGAAGCCGGAGTTGGTGTCACCTGGGTGGGGCATCCGTTGGTGGACGAAGCCCAAGCCGCCGAAGACGGCTCCCGCCTGCGCGAGGAGTTGGGGCTTGCCGAGGTGCCCGTCCTCACATTGGCCCCCGGAAGCCGCCCCAGCGAATTGTCCCGGCACCTGCCCGTTTTGCAGGAAACGCTGCCGCTGTTGCAGGATCGCGTTCCCGGATTGCAAGTGCTGCTGCCCATCGCCGACACGCTTGATACCGAGGACATTCGCACCAGCCTGCGGGAGGCTGCCGTTCCTGTTCACTTCCTTCGTGACCGTTTTGCGGAAGCCATCCGCGCCTGCGATGCCGCGATTGTCGCGTCTGGGACGGCGTCCCTGCAAACTGCCCTCGCGCTCACGCCCAATGTGGTCATTTACCGTGTGGCGCCGCTGACCTACTGGCTGGCCCGCAAGCTCGCGCAAGTGCCGCACATCGGCATGGCCAACGTCCTCGCCCAGCGCGAGGTTGTCCCGGAACGGCTTCAGGGCGATTGCACTCCCGCCCGCATTGCCGAGGCGATCACCCCGCTGCTTTGCGATCCGGAAGCCCGCCGCCGCATGGTCGCGGAACTGAAGCCGATCCGGCAACAACTTGGCGAGCCGGGCGCCTACGGACGTGCCGTGCAAGCCCTGCTCGGCTTCCTCCAGCAACGCGCTCGCTGAGCGTCTGTGCTTTTTGCCTTTCCTCTTGCCCCATAGCTCCGTATGCTTTCAGCCTTGTCGAAGTTCTGATTTACCCGCTAATGACCGCCCTCGCCACCGCGTTCGCATCCACTCTCAGCCAGCCGACCCTCGCCGCTCCCTCTGATTCTGCAAGGACGGTGTTTGAGCAACAAATGGGGGTGGATCAAGCCCTCATGCAACGGGTGCTTGCCGAGGCGCTTCACAGCGGCGGGGATTACGCCGACCTCTACTTCGAGTACAGCCTGCGACATTCGGTGGTCATGGAGGAGGGCATCGTGAAAAGCTCCTCGGTCGCCGTGGTCGCCGGAGTGGGAGTCCGAGTGCTAAAAGGCGAGCAGACGGGCTACGCCTACAGCGAGGTGCTGGAATCCGGCCCCATGCGCCAAGCCGCCCGCGCCGCCGCCGCCATCGCCACCAACGGCTCAGTCCCGCAGGAGCAGGCATGGCGCTTCAACACCCGTCCGCTCTCCAATCACTACCCCGTCGTCCAAACCGTTTCCGACCTGCCCCTGACCGAGAAAATCCAGCTCATCCAACGTGCAGAAGCCACCACCAAGGCGCAGGATTCGCGGATTGTGCGGGTCACGGTTTCCCTCGTGGATTCCGTCACGCAGGTGCAGGTCGCCTCGTCGGATGGGGAGTTCCTGTCGGACACGCGCCCGATGTTCCGGATGAACGTCCACTGTGTTGCACAGGACGGTAGCAACCTCCAGAACGGCACGGCAGGCATGGGCGGACGTGTGGGGCAAGAGGTGTTGGGGCAGGCCGACCATCCGGTGCGGCTCGGAGAACAAGCGGCGGCGGAAGCCTTGTTGCTGCTGGAGGCACGTCAGGCACCTTCCGGACTGATGCCCGTGATCCTCGGCCCCGCGCAATCGGGCATTCTGCTGCACGAGGCGGTCGGTCATCCGCTGGAAGCCGACTTCAACCGCAAGGGCACCTCCGCCTACAGCGGACGCTTGGGCGAAAAGGTCGCGGCGGAGTGTTGCACGATCTACGACTCCGGAGCCATTGCCCACGACCGTGGCGCGATCAACTGCGACGACGAGGGCGCTCCCGCTCAGGAAAACCTGCTCATCGAAAACGGCATCCTGCGCGGCTACATGCACGACCGCATCAGCGCCCGGCACTACGGAGTCGAGGCTTCCGGCAACGGTCGCCGCGAATCCTACGCGCACTACCCGATGCCGCGCATGACCACCACCTACCTCGCCAACGGCGAATCCGACCCGGAAGAAATCCTCGGCACGGTCAAGCAGGGCGTGTACTGCGAATCCTTCAGCGGCGGGCAGGTGGACATCTCGAACGGCGACTTCGTGTTTGTGCCCACGGTCGCGTGGCTGGTGGAGGACGGACGCAAAACCGCGCCCATCAAGAACTTCACCCTCATCGGCAATGGCCCAGACGCGATGTCCAAGGTCTCGATGGTCGGCAACGACTTTGCGATGAGCGAGGGCATCTGGACGTGCGGCAAGGACGGGCAAAGCGTTCCGGTGGGAGTGGGGCTGCCCACCGTGCTGATCTCGGAGATGACTGTCGGCGGCATGTCCGAATGAGCATCGTTGCACAACACAAGGCGCTAGCGCAGCAAATCCTCGCAGAAGCGCGGAGCCAAGGCGCGGAGCAGGCCACCCTCACGCTCGCCACCGCCACCGCCTTTCAGGTGGAAGCGCGGGAGGCAACCATCGAATCGCTCAAGGAGGCCGGATCCTCCGGCATCCACCTCGTGCTGTCGCAGGACGGACGGCGCTCCAGCCTCACCTCCAACGACCTCCGGCTCGACACGCTCCGCACGCTCATCCGGGACACGCTCACGGCCCTGCCGCACATGGACCACGACGAGTGGTACTCCCTGCCGGAACTGGAATTGCAGGGTCGTGCGCCCGACGACCTCGCCTTTCTCGACCCCGATCACGAGCGTGTTTCGTCGGAAGAAAAAGTCCAAGACACGCTGCGTCTGGAAGAACTCGCGCTCGCACAAGATTCCCGGCTTTGCATCGAACAGGCGTACTACTCGGATGCAATCTCACACACGGTGTACGCCGACAGCAACGGCTTCCTCGAAGGCGTCAGCAAAACCATCCACAGCGGCGGCGTGTCGCTCGTGGTGGAAGACAACGACGGCAGCGGCGAGAACAGCGGACGCAAGCAGACCGACGGCTGGTTTTCCTGTGCGCGCTTTCGGAGCCGCCTGGAGCCGCTGGAGGAAATCGCCCAAGTCGCCGCCCAGCGCACCCTCCGCAAGCTCGGCGCGGTCAAGCCGCGCAGTTGCGAGGTCCCGGTGGTCTTCAGTCCGGAAATGGCCCGCAGCTTCATCGGACAGCTTTCCTCCGCGCTGCTCGGCGAGAACGTTTTCCGGCAACAGTCCTTTCTCAGCGAAAAGCTTGGCGAAGCCATTGCCAACCCGCAGGTGCAGCTCCGCGATGAGCCGCTGCTTCCGGGGATGCTCGGCAGCCGCCCTTACGACCACGAGGGCGTGCAGTCCCGCCCCCTCACGCTCATCGAAGATGGTTCCCTGCGCAACTTCATGCTCTCCACCTATGCGGCGAACAAGCTGGGAATGCGCTCCACCGGACACTCCGGCGGCATCTCCAACCTCGTCCTGCAACCGGGCGAGTACAGCGAGCAGCAACTGATCGAGAGCGTTGAGGATGGGCTGTACCTGACTTTTCTCTCTGGGCAGGGGGCGAACATCACCACCGGAGACTACTCGCGGGGCGGGCAGGGCATCTGGATTCGCAACGGCAAGCTGGCGGAGCCGGTCAGCGAATTCACCATCGCCAGCACCTTTCTGGAAATGCTGGAGAACTTGACGATGTTGGGCAAGGAGGTGGACACACGCAGCGCGATTCTCACGCCGATGTTTCGGATTGAGCGGATGGCGATCAGCGGGACGTGATCAGATGTGGCGCAGGACGCCGGAGAGCGAGGTGCGGGACTGCTCCAAAAGCTGGGTGCGGAATTCCTCGCCGGACATCCCGCGCTGGTGCAAATCCTGGGCGGAGAGCTTGAGGGATTCCAGGTACTCGATCACCGCGAAATCCGGAACCTGCTTGTGCAACAACTGCTCCGTGCCCTCGTACATCGCCACCAGCATGCTCTGATGCCGATTTTCCCCCAACTGGTGCTGGAGCATCTGCGTCTCCTGCTCAAAGGACTGGCGCAGGGTGCGGATTTGCGAAAGGGACAGTTGATCGGGAGACGTTCCCGACGCTTCCGGACGCATCGGGAGTTTCGTCAGGGAGGTCAGGTGCCTCAGTTGGCTGGCTGCGTTGATGTCCACGGTCGCGTCTTCTGGAGAAAAATTTTCCGATCGTTCTGAGTTACATGTTTGCGGAACCTTCGTTCGTCCTGAGCTTGTCGAAGGGCGAACCCCGTCCATGCTTCGACAGGCTCAGCACGAACGGGAAGCGTGAGGCTACGTTTTCAAGGTGACTGCTACCAAAATTCCCGTTGTCACGGGTGATGCAAGTTTCGTGTAATGCTGGAATCCGAACCGAGCCGCATCCTCGTCATCCGCTTCAGTTCCCTCGGCGATCTCGTCCTCACCACCCCGCTTTACCGGGAGTTGCGCCGCGCCTTTCCAAACGCAGACATCACACTCCTGACCTCGGAGGGCTTTGGAGGGGTGCTGGCCAACAATCCTCACCTTGACCGCATCCACCACCACCCAAGACGCGAACGCTTTACGGAACTGCAAGCGCTCGCCGAACAGCTCTGCGCCGAAAAGTTCGATCTCGTTTACGATGCGCATCGCTCGCTGCGCAGCCGCTGGCTGGTGGCGCGGCTCACCGCCTTCGGTCTGAAATCGCACCCTGCGGTTTGGACGATCCAGAAGCGCGGCTGGCAACGCTTGGCGCTCATCAAGCTCCGGATCAACCAAATGCGCCCCGTGTCCTCACAGCGAGAGCAGTGGCTCCTGCCGCTGGAGCGTCATCTCGGACAGTCCCTTCCGAATCATACCGAACTTTTTCCCGATGGCAAGTCGATCGAGCGCATCCGGGCGTTCATGGACGAACACCAGCTCCTGCCCAAGCGCTTCCTTGCCGTCGGCCCCTCCGCGTCTCATCCGCTCAAGTGCTGGCCGCTGGAGCATTACCGCATCCTCATCGCCGAACTCCGCAAGCGCGGTTGGCCCGTGGTGTTGGTCGGAGGGCCGGACGAGCCGGAACCCGAACTGCTCGCCGAGGAATTCGGGGAGGACGTGATCAACGCCGCCGGAAGTTTTTCGCCGCTGGACTCCGCCGAACTGCTCCGCAATGCCGCACAGGTGATCTGCAACGACACCTCCATCGCGCACCTTGCGGAAGCAATGGGCACGTCGGCACTGGTGCTGTTTGGCCCCACCGTGCAGGAATTTGGCTATGGCCCGTTGCTTCCGTCAAGTCAACGGCTCGAAACTGAACTGGACCTGCCCTGCCGTCCCTGCTCCAAGGACGGACGCGGCCTCTGCCGCAACTCAGAAACCTTGCAGTGCCTCACCTCGATTGCCTCCGAACAGGTGTTGCAGCACGTTCCGGACTACCCTGACTGAAGCCACTCCGCAAGGCGTTTGCGGGAATCCTGGAGTGCCTGCAACCGGAGTGCTTCACGGGTGCGCTGCTCCTCCTCGCTGAACTGCCCGCTGCTTTGCTCCAACAGCAGTTTGCGATCCCGTGCGTGGTCCGCTTCCGTTTTGCGAGGGAGCTTGTCCAGAAACTCGCGGGGCGTTGAGTGCAGCCCCAAGTCCTCGGTCATGCGGCATCCTCCAGCAAGTCCGTGATCGCTATCGTCATTGAATCCGAACCCGATCCCGATGGCGATTTTGGCTGCATTATTTGTTTTTTTCCTGAGTTGAGCCACACACTTTTTCTTGACCCTCGTGTGAGTTTCTTTCAGGATTATGCGGAATCGCGCACCAAAAATCAAACACGCACCACCACATGAGCCGCGCCTTTGTGAAGGAACTGGACGGAGACGAGCTTCCGGAAACCCTCCCGCCGCGCCCCGTCAGCCCGCATCCGAACTACGTCACCCCGCCGGGGCTGGAGCAACTGGACCGTCAAATCGCGGAACTGGAGCAAGAGTGGCGTCAGTTGCGAAAAACGGAAACGCTGGAAGCGCGGCGACGGCAGGCCGAGGTGAAGCGCGATCTCGATTACTTCCAAACCCGCCGGGAGACGGCGATCCTCCCCCCAGCGCATGCGCATCCGGACGTGGTCGGCTTCGGCAGCACGGTCACGGTCGCGGAGGACGAAGGCGAGCGCACCTTCACCATTGTCGGGGAGGACGAGGCCGATCCGGAGCAGGGCAAGGTGAGTTGGACCTCCCCGCTGGCCAAGGCCGTGCATGGGGCGCGGATCGGCGAGGTTCGGCTCTGGCAACGCCCCAAGGGCAACCTTGAACTCGAAATCCTCGAGATCGCCTGAGTGCTGCCAGCCAACCTCTTCTTG
>CAZQXS010000066.1:0-19896 GCA_964597275.1 uncultured Pseudomonadota bacterium
TCGCCGAGGCCGGACACGCTCTTTCCGGCAAGCACCACGAGGTTTACCTCAGCGACCCCCGGCGCACCGCCCCCGAAAAGCTCAAAACGATCCTGCGGCAGCCCGTTGCGTGAGGGAGCCACGGCTCACACGGGTTTTGGGAATTCAAGGGAGTGACCTAGCGAGTCAGTTCTTTCAGCAGGTCATTTCGGCTCACTCCCCGGTGACGGGCCACACTATCGAGAATGGCCGAAAGGGTGCCGACCCGTACGGGATCATGCCGAGGAATGGTCACATGATGCTCTCCTCTGTCTTGGCTGGTGGGGCGCATGTGACTTCCGCTTTGACGAGTCACCACATAACCCAGCTGCTTCAGTTTTTTGACCAGTTCTGCCCCAGACAGGTCACGAGGAAGCCTCATGCCGCCAGCACTTCTTCGCGGGAAATGTGCAGACGGATCAGGGCCGGGCCTTGCCCCTCATCGAAGTGGCAGTGAACCGCATCCCGAATCTGGCCGTGTAAAGCTTCAAGCGTGTCTGCCTCCGTGAAGATGGCCTCGCCGACTGCACGGGCAAGAAAGCCTCCCTCCTGCGCCTCTTCCACGACAAAATGTAATTCAGTCATTTCTTTCCTCCGATAGATTAAAGCCCTGCTTAGAGGATAGCAGGAAAAACAGACCCATGCTCGACTGATCGTGTCAATCCGCGTCCGGGCCGGAACCCGGACGAAACGGATCCTCCAAACCAAGCGAAAGCATTTTTGGTAGTGGTGCAAGTGTAAATGATCGCACCGGGTAGGGCGGATGAAGCGTAGCGCATCCGCCTGCCTCGGTTGCGGTGTTGGCGGTTCCGCTTCGCTTGAACCGCCCTACCCCATCATTGAGTGTTGAGCCGCTACCGCATTTTTAGGTAGTTTGAAGTTAAAGGGAAGAAGCTGGTGAAAAGATCTCCTGAACCGACTGGAGGTCCACCCATTCGGAGGCTTCCAGAATCTCAAATCCCACCACTCTGCCTTCTGGTGAAAGATCTGCAATGACTCCGGGGCGGATTTCATCGCTTTCCTCAATCTCTGTCTCACACAACCGGATGGTGAGGATGTCCATTTCCGAATCGTAGTTCATCCGCATGGGACGACTCAGGCAGGTGTTTTCTGAATTTTGAGGTTTTGTGGACAGTCACCAACCCTTCATCTCTGGTGAATTCCACAACTCCACGATTCAGCATAGCACGGTTCGGTTTTTCACCAAAGCAGCGTTGGCGATTAAGCTGTGCGGCTTGCACTTCTCCCCTCAATCCGGACACTGGAAGGGGCCAGAGCGGAACGCTGGTGCAGGCCAAAATGACCATTTTTCTGAAGAGGTGCGGGTGAAAGCCCTGTTTCAAAAACCAACGCTGACGAGTCTGGCAAAGACTTGCGGTTGAGCGGCAAAGCTCAGTCCGGTCGGGCTGTCGGAGTTGCTGGAAAGTTTGCCGAGTCCGGGGCATCCGGAAGTCCTCGTGGGGTTTGCCACGAGCGACGACGCCGGGGTGTACCGTCTGAACGACACGCAGGCGTTGGTGGCGACGGCGGACTTCATCACGCCTCCGGTGGATGATCCCGAACTGTTCGGGCAGATTGCGGCGGCGAACGCGCTCAGCGATGTCTATGCGATGGGCGGTCAGCCGCTCTTCTGCCTCAACCTCGTGGGCTTTCCTTCCAAAAAGCTGGGACCGGAAATCCTCAGCGGCATCGTCGCCGGAGCGCATCGTAAAATCACGGAAGCCGGAGCGGCGCTGCTCGGCGGGCACACCACCGAGGACGAGGAGCCGAAGTTCGGACTTGCCGTCACCGGGATGGTGCATCCGGAGCGCATCTGGCGCAACGTGGGGGCGCAACCCGGCGATGCCCTGCTGCTCACCAAGGCGATTGGCAGCGGGGTGCTGTTCAACGCAAACCTGAAGGGCTGGGTTTCGGCAGGGGCGTTGCAAGCCTGCTTGGAGCAGTTGGTGGTTCTCAACAAAACCGCCGCAGCGGTTCTGGGGGGATTCACGGTTCACGCCTGCACCGACGTGACCGGTTTCGGACTTGCGGGCCACGGCTTTGAAATGGCCAAGGGGTCCGGGGTCACGCTGGCGATGGCACTGGACTCGCTTCCGATTCTCCAAGAGGCCCGCGAGATGTACCAGCGCGGCGTGACCACCGGGGTCAACAAGGAGAACCGCACGATGGTCGGCGGCTCGATCCGCTTTCCAGAAGGGGTTTCCGCAAAGGATCGGGAAATCGTCTTTGATCCGCAAACCAGCGGGGGGTTGCTCGTGGCCGTTCCGGAGGCCGAGGCGGAATCCGCACTCGCCGCCCTGCACGAAGCAGGGGTCGCGGCGGCGGCCAAGATCGGGACCGTCCGGGAGCTTGAGGACGCGCACCTTGTATTGAACTGACTTTTTTCACGGTGTCCTCTGTGCGCTCTGTATTGAGAAATGAACAGCCAAGTCGGTTCCAGTAGAAACACGCCCTAGGAAAAAACATGGCGACAACAAAGAAAAAGCAGCGAAACTGGACAAAGATTTTCCTGATCGCAGGTGGCGCGGTGATGCTGATTGCCGTCGTGATCGCGATTCTGAACACCTACACGGACGTGTTTGAAGACACGGAGGTTTTCAAGCCCAAGCCCAAGCGCAAGCAGGTGGAGAGCAACCTCAAGTACGGGCAGCCGGACAAGGTCAACGACGACACGCCCGCCAAGGAGTTCACGGACGAGGTGATGGCCGCCTACTCGGAATTTGAGAAGGTGTCTGCACAAATGCTGCTCGGCTCCGAATGCAGTGCGCAAGTCCACATCAACGGCGGCACCCACGCCAAATGGACGGCCAACAAGGCTTCCGGGAAAAAAGCGCTCAAGGACATCCGCAAGCGGGCCGCCAAGCACTCAAAAAGCAAACGCTGCGTGGTCAGTGTCGTTTATGACGGAAACGTGGTCATGCTCGCCAAGGGCAAGGGTAGCAAAACCCAAGTGGACTTCCTGAAGAAAAAACAGTAAGATCAGTGGCCAGCAGTTCTGCTGAAATGCCGCTGTCACCCGAAGCTTGTTGATGAACGACTCTCCGCAATCCATCCCAGACCTGTCCCGGTTTGAGCCACTCGATCACTGCGCCTTCACCGATTCTCAAGGGCACTACTGTCAGGAACGGCCCGGACGGACCCGGCTGTGCTTCTGGCACGATCCGGCGGTGGACAAAACCCACATGGAGGTCAAGTCTCTGCTCGAACAGCACTGCCAGAACGGGAAAACGGGAGAGGGCTTCATGCTGAGGGGCGTGAACCTGACCGACGTGCATCTGGAGCGCTCTGGAACCCGGATGGGCTTCAACCTCAGCCACGCGGACCTGACCCACACCAACCTTCAGGGGGCGCACCTCTTCCGGGTGGACTTCCGCCACGCCACGCTGCTCAAGGCGGATCTCAACGACGCCAACCTCAACCGCGCCAACCTCCAACACGCCACACTGCTCGGCACCAAGTTCGGAGGCACCCACCTGGAGCATGTGCAGTGGGGGTGGCGCATCTTGCAAGAGGACCGCGCCCGCGAGTCCCAGCGGGCCAACAAGCTCACCGAAGCCCTCACCAATTTTGAGGAAGCGGAAGAAGTCTATCGCAACTTGCGGCGTTGCGCCGAGGACCGGGGGTATTTCGAACTGGCCGGATCGTTCTTTCACCGGGAAATGGTGATGAACCGCAACAAGAAACCCCTGCTTTCCTTTGCACGGCTCTTCTCGAAGTTTGAAGACCTCGTCACCGGATATGGCGAGAAACCCAGCCGCGTCCTGCGCTTTGCCGCGCTGTTGATCCTCATCTACGCTCTGGCCTATTTCCTAGTCGGCATCGAAGGGGACGGCCACGAAGTCCTCCTGCAATCCGGACGTTCCTTTGCCGAGAATCTCGGGGATTTCGGACGCTGTGTGTACTACAGCATCGTGACCTTCACCACGCTGGGCTACGGCGATTTCATTCCCATCAAGCCGCTCGCCCGCTTCTTTGCCGCATCCGAAGCCCTCATCGGGGCGTTTTCGATGTCGCTCTTTGTCGTGGTCTTTGTGCGCAAGCGCATGCGCGGCTGAACCCTGAACCCCATCTTCCACATCCCGGACATGTCCCAACCCAAGCATGTGATCGCCCTCGACCTTCCAGAAGTCAAGCGCGATACTCTGGATCCGCAAATCCAAGCCTATTTCAACAAGTGCGACGAAAAACTCGGCTTTGTCCCCAACGTGCTGCGGGCGTTTTCGCACAACGAGCAGAAACTCCAGAACTTCATGGCGACTTACGACGAGCTGATGCTGGGGGAGTCCGAACTCAGCAAGTTGGAGCGCGAGATGATCGCGGTGGTGGTTTCGTCAGTGAACCGCTGCTTCTACTGCCTCGTCGCCCACGGTGCGGCGGTGCGCAGGCTTTCCGGGGATCCCAAGCTCGGCGAACTGCTGGTGATGAACTACCGCGTGGCAGAGTTGTCCGACCGCCAGCGGGCGATGCTCGACTTTGCCGTCAAGCTCACCGAACGCCCGCACGAGATCAGCGAGGCGGATCGGCAGAAGCTGCGGGGCTACGAATTTTCCGAGCAGGGGATTTGGGACATCAGTGCCGTGGCATCCTTTTTCAACCTCAGCAACCGCATGGCTTCGGCGACCGACATGCAACCCAATGAGGAGTACCACGGCTTCGCCCGTGACGAAGGCTGACCCTCCGGACACGGGATTTTTCTTGAAGTTCAACCGACAATCCGCTAAAGCTCCAAGGGTTCGGACCTGAAAAGCTCCGATTATTGCACCCCCTCAACTTGGGTCCGGAATCTCAGAGCAACTCTTAATCACCATGGCAAAACCGAAACAATCCATTCCCTTCAGGCAGCGGCTGCAATACCGTCTCGACAACTTCATGTCGAAGGGCGGCATGGCCGTCTTCCTTGCGCTGCTTTGCTTGTTCTTCATCGCCTTCGTGATCATGTCGTCGGTGCGGATGTTGGCCTTCTGGCTTTTTCCAGACGCAGGGGTCGAGGGCTTGTCCGATCTGAACTGGCGGGTCTTCTTCCAGATCATTGACTCCGGCTCGCTCGCCGAACTCGACGCCGACTCGAACTTGGCGAGCAAGCTCGTCGGCATCGTGACCATCTTCTTTGGGCTGGTGCTGTTCTCCAGCATGGTCGCGTTCATCACCCAGCAGTTCGAGGAGCGGCTCGCGCTTTTGCGCAAGGGGCGCAGTGCGGTGCTGGAATCCGGGCACACACTCGTGCTGGGTTTCGGGGATCGGCTGGTGGACATGCTGCGGGAACTGATCATCGCCAACGAATCCGAGGCGGACGCTTCGGTGGTCGTGCTGGCCAGCGAGGACAAGGACAAGATGGACGATTACCTGCGGGATCAGATTCACGACTGGCAGACCACCCGGATGATCGTGCGCAGCGGCAACACGGCGGGCTTGCCGACCTTGCGCAAGGTCGGGGTGGAACGTGCCGATTCCATCGTGATCCTCAGCGACGCCAAACCCTCGCAGTCGCTTCAGGTCAAGGAACTCGCTGACGCCCGCGTGATCAAGTCCATCATGGCCGTGTTGGCCATCACAGGAGACCGCTCCGGTATCCCGATCGTTGCGGAACTGCACCTCGTGCGCAACCGCGAACTCGCCGAAAGCGTGCAGCCGGGGCGCGTCACCACCTTGGACGAAACCGATTTGCTCTCCCGGATGCTCGTGCAAACGTCCCGCAGCGTGGGGCTGTCGGTGGTGTACTCCGATCTAGTGGGCTTCGAGGGCAACGAATTCTACTTTTACCGACCCAAGCAGGGCTGGGGGCCGTTGACCTTCGGGCAGTTGCAGTTGCACTTCCAGCGCAGCGTTCCACTGGGGGTCCGCAACGTCAATCACCAAATCCGTCTCAATCCCCCGCCGGACTACCCCATGCTTCCAGAAGACGAAGTGGTGATCCTCGCCGAAGACGACTCGACCATCAAGTTCTTCGACAAGGCCGTGGTGGAGCCGAAAACCCTCACCTACTCGGAGCAGCGGGCGTCCGTTCCCAAGGAAAAGCACCTCATCATCCACTGGACGACCAAGACGCCGATTGTGCTGAAGGAGTACGCTTCCTACCTCACGCCCGGTTCGCAACTCCACCTTGTGGTGTTGCAGAATTCGGATGCCCTGCGGCGGACCTTCACCAGGCTTGCGGAGCAGAATCCCAACGTGGTCATGCAAATCCGGGAACTCGACCTGTCCAGCTACTCTTCCATCCGCGCTATCCGCCCGCATCTCTACGACACGGTTTCCATCTTGGGGCGGCCCTCTGCGACCGCCGAGGAAATCGACACCCGGACCCTGCTCATCCTCCTGCAAATCCGTCGGCACTTCCGGGCCTACGAGGAGGAAACGGGCGAACGGGTGACCACCAAGCTGATCACGGAAGTCGTGGAGTCGGAGAACACGGAACTGGTGGTGAAAACCGGAGTGCGGGATTTCCTGCTCTCCAACCGCTTCATTTCCAAGATCTTCGCGCAGGCGGCGCTCAACCCGGAGGTAATGCTGGTGTACCACCAGCTTTTCTCCTCCGACGGCAGCGAGGTTTACCTCAAGTCGGTTTCCCTGTACTTTGATCCAGAGGAAGCGGGAGAGGTCAGCTTTGGGGACTGCATGCTTGCCGCGCAGGCTCGGCAGGAGGTTTGCTTTGGCGTCAAGCTGATTGCGGACGAAGCCCACTCCGCCCGGAATTTTGGGGTGCAGCTTATTCCAAGCCGCACCGAACGCTTCCGCTTTGAACCCGGCGACTGCCTCATCACCCTTGCAGAAGACGAAAGCTAGGAAGAAGACCAGCTTGATTCCGCCGGAAAAGTGAGGGGTTTCCTGAACATTTGCTGTCTTGAGAGACAACATGGTGTTACAAACTGGGCATTTGGAACGGTGTATCCAAACCTTGGAAAGCTCTATGGGGTTGCTCCAGCAAAGCGAATCCGGCAGTATGGAGTATGAGATTTATCGCAATGCGGCGGTCAAGGGATTTGAGCTTTGTGAACAAATCGCCCATGTCCAGCCTTGACTTGAATCCGGACCATTTGGCGATGGTGCGCGAGTGCTTGCTGGCTTATGTCCCGGATGCGGAGGTGTGGGCGTATGGCAGCCGGACCACGGGGAATTCGCACGAGGCCAGCGATTTGGATTTGGTCTTGCGCAACCCCAACGACTTGATGGCTCGGCAGGAAAACTTGTGGGAGCTGAAGGAGGCGTTTTCGGAGGGCGATTTGCCGATCATGGTGGATGTGCTGGATTGGGCACGGCTCCCCGACAGTTTCCACGAAAACATCCTCCGGCACCACGAAACGATTCAACGTGCGCCCCGCGTGGGCACGAATCCCCTTGCAGAAGACGAAAGCTAGAGAAAGCTCATGGTTAACTACGATCCGGGAAACCGACTTCAGATTATCTTCTCCGTCCACGGCACGGTGCTGCCGTCGGTCGCCAAGTACATGGCGGTCATGCTCATCTGGACGGGCCTCCTGCTGGCGGTGCAGGAGTACACGAACCTGATGCCAAAACTCAGCACGCAGGCCCACGCGATGATCGGGCTGGCCCTCGGCCTCCTGCTCGTGTTCCGGACCAACACCGCCTATGACCGTTTTTGGGAAGGGCGCAAGCAACTCGGCGGCCTTGGCATTTCGACCCGAAATCTGGCGATCAAGGCCAACACGATCATCCCCGTGGAGGAACACGCCCTGCGGAGCGAGGTGGTGGCGTTGATCGGGGCTTACGGAGTGGCCCTGAAGGATCACCTGCGAGACGGGATCAACTTGGACCACTTGGAGGATTTGTCGCCCTCCATCAAGACCGACCTGAAGGGCTACACCAACCCGCTGAACGGAATCTTGAGTTTGTTGAGTGTCCGCTTCTACTCCGGAGTGGACAAGAAGTGGCTGCCTCCGCCCGTGTTTTCGGTGTTCAGCAAGAGCCTGGACGAGTTGCAGGAAACCCTGCGGGCCTTGGAGCGCATCCGCACCACGCCGCTGCCCTTTGCCTATGTGAACCAGCTCAAGGTCTTCATGCTGGTTTACTTCCTCACTTTGCCCGTGGTCCTGATCCCTTCGTTCGGCTACGCCACGATTGTCGCCATGATCGTGATCATCTACGCACTGGTGGGGATCGAGGAAATCGGCATTGAGATCGAAGACCCCTTTGGCGACGACCCCAACGACCTCCCGATTGACAAGATCTGTCAGGGCATCCGCAAGGACGCACGGGAGATCCTGGGCGTGTATGCGGATGAAGACGAGGGAGAGGATGAGGAAGTGGCCGCGAAGGAAGTGGAAGCCGATGCCGCAGTGGATGAAGGGGGAGCGGTCACGGACACCGACACCTCCGATCAGGCACTGGAAGCCCTCAAGGTGCAGACCGGGGATGTCGCCGAGGACATGTTCCGCAAGGGGCTGCTGCTGTCCAAGACCAAGGGCGATGCAATGGAGGTTTACCGCGCCTTTCACGAATCCGCCGTGCTGGGGCACGTTCGCGCCAAGTACAACCTCGGCATCCTCAACTTCAAGGGGCAGGGGGTGCCCAAAAACATTGACGAAGCCTACTACTGGTTCCGGGATGCCGCTGCGCATGGCAGCGCCGATGCACGCAAGACACTGAAATCGGTCAAAGCCCTGCGGGACAGCGAGGCGGATTTCAAGGAAAACGAGAAGCAGCTCAATCCGGTGCTGATGGACACGCTCACGGAAGCACAGCGCTTTTGGTACGCCAAGGCGGTCACGCAGATGGTGATGGTGGACGGACGCATTGATGTGTTTGAGCGCACCTACCTGCACGAATCCATCAAGATGCTGGAAAACCCTGCGCACATTCAGGAGTTGGAAGAGGCGATTCTGCTCGGACGGGATTTCGAGATCGAGCCGGAAACGAGCTTTGAGCCAAAGGATCAAAAACGCATCTTGCAGGAATTGATGGAAATTGCGACAGTGGATCAGGATTTCGCTCCGCAGGAGCAGAAGCTTTTGCAGATGATCGGCAGTTCCATTGGTGCGCCGGAATCAGACATCCGCAATGTGATCAAGCAGGGGCTGACGCGAGTTCGGCAGTTCCAGAAAAGTTGACTCTCGGACCCAAAACCGCTCATGGAAGCTGAAGAAAAAGGCGTTTACATTTACGCGAATGTGCTGGACCTCAACCAGGACGGCAAAGTGGACATGATCTCCTTTGTGGACCCCAAGGGGCGGGGCATTGCCGTGGCGGTGGATCGTCATCACGATGGCACGATGGATCACATTCATGTCTTTCAGGATGTGACGGGCGACGGCAAGCTCGACATGGAGGACACGATCCTCATCAAGCGCGAGGCCGCCAAGCTCTTTCGGCAGGACGACCTTTCCGAAGGTCAGGTCGAACTCTTCATTGAGGATGCCGGCTACGGCTGATCGCTTTGCAGGCAGAGCATGGGGTGCTTGAAGGTGCCCAGCCGCTCGGCCTCCTGCTCCGGAAACCACCTGTCCGCCGACACCAAGGTGGTTGCCCCTGACCCCTGCTCTCCAATCCGCTTCACCTTGAGAACCGCTTGATGAAAAGGCCCCCCGCAGAACCGTCTGTGCCGATGGCTCATCAGGGTATGGATGATCCACAAAATGCCCCCTTGATGACCTCGAAGTGGCTGGCCGTCCGAAAATCCAACAATCACAACACGGAGGTGCTTTGAGCATGAAATGGGGATTTGTCGGCCTTGGTCAGATGGGCTTTCCAATGGCGAGGCGACTGTCTGAGGTCGTGGACGTGGTTGCCTATGATCGCAAGGGCAGGGATTGGGACGGCCTAACGACTGCTTCGGGACCAAGCGAACTTCAGGGATGCGAGGTGCTGCTGACCTGCCTGCCCAGCGGCAAGGTTGTTGAAGAGGTGCTGTTTGGCGAGCAGGGTTTGGCGGCAGCGATGCCCCACGGCGCTTTGGTGATCGACACCTCAACAACGTCGCACGGGGCGGCAGTCCGCGTGGGAGCCAAGCTCAAGGCGCAGGGAATCGGTTTTCTGGATGCCCCGATTTCTGGAATGCAGAAGCGGGCCGAAGAAGGCACACTCACGATGATGGTGGGAGGGGAGGCCAGCCTTCTGGAAAGCCATCAAGGAGCGCTTTCGGCAATGGCTTCCAAGATCCTGCATGTGGGGCCAGTGGGTGCGGGGCAGTTGGCCAAGCTGGTCAATCAACTGCTGTTCGACATCAACATGGCGGCCCTTGCTGAAATTCTGCCGATTTCTGCCAAGCTGGGGCTTGATCCTGAGCAAGTCGCCGAAATCGTCAATTCCGGGACAGGCCGATCCTACGCAAGCGAATTCTTCGTTCCCAACATCTTGAGAGGAGTGTTCGACCGTGGCTATTCGATGCAAAACGCCTACAAGGACTTGATCGCAGGGGCCGAGATCACGGCAGAGAATGGCTTTCCAGCCCCCGTGCTTGCGGCGGCAACCGCCACCTATCAGCAGGCACTTGCCGAGGGGCACGGCGACTCCGACAAAGGGGCAATGATCAAAGTCTTCGAGCACTTGACGGGAGCCGCATTTCGTGAGAAAGGGTTCAAGCATGAGTCGTGAACAGGGGCTGAGGCGCGGTCTCACCAATTACGGTGACAAGGATTTTTCAATCTACCTGCGCCGTTCCTTTGCCCGCTCAATGGGGCTGTCCCGCGAAATGCTGGAAAAGCCCATCATCGGGATTGCGATGACTCCTTCGGGCTTCAACAACTGCCATCGCACGATGCCGGAACTGGTAGAGGCGGTCTCACGCGGAGTGCTGGCGGCGGGGGCTTTGCCGCGTCCGTTTCCAACGACGTCTCTTGGCGAAGTGTTCCTGAACCCGACGTCCATGGTCTTCCGCAATCTCATGTCCATGGACACCGAAGAGATGGTGCGCGCTCAGCCGATGGACGCCGTTGTCCTGATCGGCGGATGCGACAAAACCGTTCCGGCACAACTGATGGGTGCCGCTTCTGCGGATGTGCCCGCCATCCAGCTTGTGACCGGGCCAATGAGCACCGGACGCCATCGTGGAGAACGTCTGGGCGCATGCACGGACTGTCGTCGGTTCTGGGGTCGATTCCGCGCAGAAGAGATCGAACAAGAGGAAATTGACTTGGTCGAGGGTCGGTTAGCTGCGACAGCAGGCACCTGCGCAGTGATGGGCACGGCATCCACGATGGCGATCATTGCCGAGGTGTTGGGGATGTCGCTTCCGGGCACAGCAGCGATTCCCGCTGTTGCTGCCGACCGCTTGGTTGCGGCAGAAGAAAGCGGCAAGGCTGCGGTTGCGCTTCTCGAAAACCCCATCAAGCCGTCCGAGGTCATCACTGAGGAATCGGTTGAGAATGCGCTTCGTGCGCTCATGGCCGTTTCTGGGTCAACGAACGCCGTGGTGCATTTGGCGGCGGTGGCGGGGCGATGCGGCATTAAGATCAGTGATGCGCGTCTCAACGAGATCAGTGATGAAACCCCTGTGCTCGTGGACCTCAAACCCGTGGGCAAGGGCTACCTCGAAGATTTCCATGCCGCCGGAGGCGTTGGGGCGCTGTTACGCGAATTGAAACCCCTCCTTCATCTGGAGACCATCAACGTCTTGGGGCAGACCTTGGGAGATCGGCTGGCCGAACCCATTGACTGGATTGACCGTGGTGTCATCCGGTCCTTCGGAAATCCGGTTTCCCCGCAAGGCGGACTGATCGCGCTTTCCGGAAATCTCGCGCCGCAAGGAGCGATTTTCAAACGTGCCGCTGCCACAGAAAGCCTCTTTGAAACCGAAGGCCGTGCCGTGGTTTTTGAGGGTCTCGAAGACCTGTCCAAGAGGATTGACGACCCGGACCTCGAGATTGCATCGGACGACATCATGGTTCTCCAGAATGCCGGGCCAGTGGCCGCCGGAATGCCGGAGGCCGGCTACCTGCCCATTCCCAAAAAGCTTGCCCGTGCTGGGGTGAAGGACATTGTGCGGATTTCGGATGCCCGCATGTCAGGCACGGCCTTTGGCACCATCGTCCTCCATGTCGCGCCTGAAACGGCTCGGGGCGGCCCGCTGGCTGCCGTAAAAACGGGGGATCGCATCCGGCTGTCAGTGGCCGAAAAAAGAATAGATTTATTGGTGGGCGAAGCCGAAATTGCGCGGCGGCTTGCCTGCTACACTCCGCCGGAAAGCCCGACCCGAGGGTATCTGGGGCTTTACGCCCGCACGGTCACTCAAGCCCCGGAGGGCTGTGACTTTGCCTTCTTGAAACACGAAAGCACTGCACATTGGGACGGACTCGATGATGCGTCTGCTTTATCCGCCCCAAAGGTCAACACATGAATCTTGCAAAGCTACTGGCCCAACGTGCAGAAGAAGGTTGCCCAATCCGTGTCGGCCTGATTGGCGCTGGCAAGTTCGGAACCATGTTCCTTGCACAGGCAGAACGCCAGCGTGGCATCCATGTGGTTGGGATTTGCGATCTCGACCCGGAGGTGGCCCGCTCCAACCTTGAGTTGGTGAATTGGCCCTCCGAACGCTACTCGGCCTCGTCGCTTGATGAGGCCGCCAGAAACGGCACAACCCACGTTGGCGACGACTGGGAGGCGCTTGTCGGCCATGGGGATATCGAGATCGTGATCGAATGCACAGGCAATCCGATGGCGGCGGTGACGCACATTTTGCGATCCTTCAGCGAGGGCAAGCATGTCATCAACGTCACAGTGGAAGCCGATGCGTTCTGCGGACCTGGATTTGGCCTCAAAGCGCGTGAGGCAGGGGTGATCTATTCCATGGCCTATGGAGACCAACCTGCCCTTGCCGCCGATCTAGTGGATTGGGCGCGTGCTTGCGGGTTCAGTGTTGTGGCGGCAGGTCGGGGGCACAAGTGGTTGCCGCATTACCGCCAGTCAACGCCGGACACGGTTTGGGAGCATTGGGGGCTGACGGCAGAACAAGCCCAGCGGGGTCGGTTGAACCCAAAGATGTTTAACGCCTTTCTCGACGGCTCGAAACCTGCCATCGAAAGTGCCGCCATTGCAAACAACTGCGGGCTTGCCGCTCCCTCGGAGGGCTTGGTCTTTCCGCCCGGCTCGATTGATGACGTGCCCACGCTGGCACGTCCGCGCAATGAGGGGGGAGTGTTGGAGCAAAAGGGGATGGTGGAGGTCATTTCTTGTTTGCACCGAGATGGCACCCCGATTGATCATGACATCCGCAAAGGGGTCTGGGTGTGTTTCGAAGCCGACACGGACTATCTCAAGAACTGCTTTGAGGAATACAAGGTGGTCACGGATCCTTCCGGTCGCTACATGGTCAATTACAAGCGCTGGCACTTGATCGGGCTGGAACTCCCCTACTCGGTTGCCTCCGTGGGCATCCGGAATGAGCCAACCGGGGTTGCCTCGGATTTTCGTGGCGATGTCGCGGCTGTTTCCAAGCGGGCGCTGAAGGCGGGTGAGGTGTTGGACGGCGAGGGAGGATACACCGTTTCCGGAGGATTGCGACCTGCCCAAGTATCCGTGCCGGGTGGGTATCTGCCCCTTGGCCTTGCGCATAACGTCCCCTTGATCCGGGATGTGCCGGAGGGCCAACCCATCCAATGGGCGGATGTGAAAATTGATGAAACCACCGATGCGTATCGGTTGCGCAAGGAGGTGGAGGGCTTGGCCTTGCAGGAGCAAGGGTCGTGATTTGGACCGTCAACCACCACTGCTTCAGTCGGTCTGTCCTGAGCCAAACCGAAGGACTCAACGTGAAACGATGCGTCTGCTCAAGGATTGCTGAAGTGGCAGGTCAGTTGACAATGCGAGAGAAACGGACTTTGGGACGAGCGTTGGCGGGGCCGACATGGCAACCGTCCGGAGGAAGGTGGCGAGGGTGAGGCTGGCAGGTGGTTTTTTGGTGATGCAGGTATTCCAGGGTTTCGGTGCTGCGATGCAGGGCCGTCCCCAGCCTTGCGTTGGTGCGCAGGCTTTGGGCGCGGTCGCAGGCCAGAATCTCTTGGGCACGGGTCAGGTGCCGACACGCATCATGCTCCGGAATCCGCTCATACACCAAAACTCGCTGCTGAGTCGGCTGACAGCCTCCGAGCAAAAGCAATCCCAGCCCCAGCCAGACGCTCCAGCGTTGATTCCTTGGCTTGGCTCCCAAGCAAGGCCGCAACCCGCCTGCTGAGTTTTTACGAATGCGACGAGACAATCTGGACGTGATCTTCCACAACATGGAGCGCAAGCCGGAGGATTGGCATGTGGACCAGTTCCGGGCGCGGCATGTGGGCGGGGTGAGCATTTGGCTGGGTGGAGGCATCTTAGGCTACCACATCGAAAAACCCGAGTATCAGGAGTTGGGGCTGCGTGATCGTTTTCGGCTCCATAAGCTCATCAAAGCCCTGCGGGAACGGCAGTCCTGAGTCACTCCGGACGCTGATCGGACGCGCAGCGAAACCCGATGTCCGCTGCGGTTTGCACCGGAGAGGCGTCGTCGCGGGAGGCGGAGCGCAACTGCTCCGGGGCATCTTTCCACGAACCCCCGCGCAGCACCCGGTACTTGCCCCGCTGTGGTCCCAAGGGATCAGGGTCTGGCTTGGGGTGGTACGCCGCGTACCAGTCCCAGACCCACTCGCGGGCGTTGCCGTGTATGTCAAAAAGCTCCAGCGGGCTGGGCATCAACTCAGAGACCGGACGAGTCCCGGTCGCGTTTTTGCGATACCAGCCGTAGTCCATCAAGAATTCAGGGTCATCCCCAAAGGAATACGCCTTCTCGTCCCCGGCGCGGGCGGCTTTTTCCCACTCGGCTTCCGAGGGCAGACGCTTGCCCAGCGCGTTGCAGAAGTAGCGGGCGGCAAACCACGAAACACGGGTCACGGGCTGCAATTCCAGACCGAACGGGGGTTGCAGGTCATCCTCCCAATGGGCAAGGTAGCGTCCGTCGTGGAATTTGCGGGGAAAGGTGCTTTTGCGCAAAATCGGCTCGGCGGCGGCCATTTTCAGGAAATCGTAGTTGGTGACCTCGCAGCGGTCGATCCAAAACCCCTTCACCAGAACATTGCGCACCGGACGCTCATCGTCCTCCCCGGAATCGGACCCCATCCGGAACGGCCCCTCCGAGACGTACACCATGCCGTTCACGACCTCCTGCGCCGAACCCTTGGGAGGCAGGGTGCATTTCGATTCCATGTCGTCCACGAAATCATCGGGAAGCGTGGCTTCTTCCGGAAACAGCTTCTTCTCCAAGCTGGCGAGCAGGTAGTGGTAGAGCTTGAGCAGTTCCGGGTCGAGCGACGTGACCCGGACCAGCAGCCCCCGCTCGTCCCGCCCGCAGCGGTACTTGTCCTTGAGGCAGCGCAGCTTTTGGCGGATCCACACTCGGATCGCATCCCGCGCCTTGCGCCGTTCGATTTCCCGGATCAGGAACGGCTCGGTTTCATAGTAGAGGTGTTCAAACACCTTGGGGAGGATGATCTGCTGCTTGGCGAGGTCCACGAACTCGTCGTAACGTCGGCAGAAATCAAGCTGGTCCTCCGGAACCTCCGCCCCAAAGGCGCGACGACGCGAACAGGCTTTGGTTTCGGATTTGTTGTTGATGCCGAGCTTGGACTGAAAGAGGCGGTAGCGCAGTTCGTAAATCGCGTGGACCATCGGGTAACGCTCGCCCTTGACGACATATCCCACGAACTCCTTGACGGTCTCCTCCCGGAACTCCTGGGCGAGCTTGGAAAAAGTTCGGGTTGCCCCCCAAGCCAGCACGACAATGCCCAGCAGGGCAATCACACTCAGCAGCAGGGTGCGTTTGGAGGTGCGGATCAGGTGGCGCAAGGCGTTGGACGGTTGGGTTTTCATTTCGCAGGTTCCGGGTCTGCTTGAAAGAAACTGACTCTCCTTCAAGAACGGTGTAGAGTCAAAGCAAGGGACATTCCATCTCATTGACCTGACACTTGCCCTGATGTTCGGCTTCTTCAAAGACAAGTCCGGGTGGCTGCCGAATTACCTGAAATTTCGGCTGAAGACCCACTTCCCGGAGCTTGCGGATCACCAAGCCCCGCCGCAAGAACTCCCTGCGCGGGAGTGGCTGGACGAATGCCTCCTTCCGCTGGTGCAGGCCAACGGGCTGTTTCTGGGATGCCCGGTGCTGGACGAGGATTCGCGCCGACAGTGCAAAAGACTCAAGTTTCCGGACCAGCAGGGCGGAACACTTTTCCTCTACCTCGACACCTTGGGAACCGTCGCGTTTGCGGAGGAAGCGTTACTTCACGCACAGCCCGGACCCTATGCGGAGCGCATGACCCGTTGGGTGCTGCGGCTGTTGCGTTTCCATTTGCCCAACCGCGAGTTCCAGATTCCCGAAGCAACTCCGCTTGATCGGTTGCTGGCGGACAATGAGGTGCTGCACGGTGCCCTGCGATTGCTGGAAGACACGCTGCTGGAACAAATCACCGTCGCAGGCTATGCTTCGGAGGATCGGCAAAACCTGTTTGTGTTTCCCCGGCTGTACGCTTTTTTGCTGTGGTCCGACTCGGTTCTGCGAGGCTCAGAAATCCCGCTGGCCGAGATTCACAACACGGAGGCGGAGGTGAACGTGGACTGCCTGAAAGCCTTTTCCGCGCTGATTTGGTCGGATGAGGTGCTGGCGGATGTGGAGCGCGAGGTGCTGGGCAAGTACCTGCGGCAGTCAGGACTCCCCCAAGCGCAGCAGGCGGAACTGGAAAAACAGTTGTTTGAGCCGATGGACCCGGAAACGCTACAACTGCGGCTGGACCCTCCCATCCTGCGGCGGTTCCTGCTGGAGCAGTTGGCGCTGCTTTCGCTGATTGACGAGCAGGAGGCATGGCAGGAGCGCATGCTGATCGCCGACATCGCCCAGCGGCTGGAGGTGCGTGCCGACACTCTGGGGGAAATCTATGCCTCCATCGGTGCATTCTATGCCGAGTTCGGCGAGCGTTTCAGCTTTCTGCGGGACAATCCGGCGGTGCGGCAGCTCAAGGATTTCTCAAACGACTTGACCACGCGGCAGGTGAAAAAGAACCTCGACCGCGTCATGCAGGAAATCCGGGAGACCAAGGAACTGTACGATCTGCTGATCAAGGCGACCACGACGAATCTTTCGGAGCAGGAAAAGCAGAAGGTGCAGGACCAACTGCTCGACATCGCCAAAACGATCCCGGCCCTCGCCATTTTCGTACTGCCGGGAGGCGGCTTGCTGCTTCCCATCCTCATCAAGATCCTGCCCTTCAATCTGCTCCCCAGCTCCTTTCACGAAAAAGCCTGACCGGATGCCCGCCCACTTCGCCCAATGGCTCTACAACCTCGTGCTGCTTCCACTGCTGCGGGGAGTTGTGCGCGTGAAGGCTCGCAAGCAGGGCAAGTTCCGGGAAGGGTTGGAGTTGCGGCGCGACATCTGGAACCGCCTTGGCACCGCCTTGGGCCAGCGCGACTGGCAGAAGCCGCTGCTCTGGTTCCATGTGGCCAGTGCAGGGGAGTTGTTGCAGGCGCAGCCCGTGATTTCACGATGCGTCGCCGCAGGCTGGCAGTGTGTCCTCACCTACAGTTCCACCAACGCCCTGCGCTGGGTCGAGCGCATGGGAGGGATTCCGGACGTGCTGGCAGCGGATTTTCTGCCCGAAGACACGATGTTCAACGCACGGCGACTGTTGGGCTTGATCCAGCCGTCCGGCATCGTGCATGTCAGCTACGATCTTTGGCCGAACCTGATTTGGGAAGCCCAACGGCAAGGCGTTCGGCAGGGCTTGATTTCCGCGATTGTCCATGCCGGATCGGCTCGCGAGTCCAAGGCTTTCGGACGCGCCTTTTACCAAAGCCTCTACACTGCAATGGAATTCGCCGGATCCGTGGCCGAAGCGGATCGAGGCCGCATCCTGAAGAGCGCCCCACGGCATCCGCAGGTTTTTGTGATGGGCGACACGCGCTGCGACAGCGTGCTGGAACGGCGGGATCGGCTGTCGCCTCCAGAGTTGCCGGAAGCCGCCGCCGACAAATTCATTGTGGTGGCGGGCAGCATCTGGCCTCCTGACGAGAAGTGCATCACGCCGGGGCTGAAGGCCGCCTTGTCCGACAACCCGGAGGTGTTCCTGATCCTTGCCCCGCATGAGCCAACGGAACTGCACCTGAACCGCCTTGAAACCACCTTTGCGGAATTTCAGCCCAAACGCTGGTCGTTGCGGGAGCAGGCTTCTCCACAAACCCGAATGCTGATGGTGGATCAGGTGGGATTGCTGGCAGGACTCTATCGGGGCGCGAATCTGGCCTATGTGGGCGGAGCCTTCACCACCGGAGTTCACAACACGCTGGAACCCGCCGCGATGGGGATTCCCGTGATTTTCGGACCACGGCACGACAACTCTCACGAAGCCCTGAGCATGGTGGAGCAAGGCGTGGCGTTCACCGTGCAGGCTCCCGAAGCCTTTGCTTCCGTGCTGAAGGATTTGCTCAACGACCGCGAGCGTTGCCAGACCTTGGGCACCCAAGCGCGGGGGTTCGTGGAAGCGCAGGCCGGAGCTTCGGAACAGGCCATGCGACGCATTGCCTCGTGGAAAAAAACGATAATCAGCTGATTTTATGACGAAAATGGAAATTGAGTCCCTGCACCCGGATTTTGGGGCAAGGGTCCGGGGAGTGGACCTGACGGCGGAGTTGACGCCCGAAACCGTGGAGGCCATCAAGGAGGCGATTGACACGCACTCGCTGTTGTGTTTTCCGGAACAACCGATGACGGACGAGGCCCAGCTTGCCCTCACCCGTGCCTTGGGCGAACCGGAGGCCGAGCACGTCACCTTCGGAAAAACGGGCAAGGTCGTGTACTTTGGCACGGTGGGCAATGTGCGGGACGACGGAACCACGAAGGGCAACGCCGATCCCGGCACACGCTACCAGCGCGGCAATGACCTGTGGCACTCGGACTCATCGTTCCGGAAAGTGCCCTCGTATGTGTCCATCAACCACGCCTACGAGGTTCCGGGGGAAGGCGGGGAAACCGAGTTCGTGAGCCAGCGAGCGTCCTACGCACGGCTGACCGAAGCACTGAGGGAGCGCATCGCCCCGCTCGTCTGCCTGCACGATTATGTGTTTTCGCGCAGCAAGGTCGCTCCCGTTGACCCCAACCACGCCGCCTCGCTACCTCCAGTCGAACAGAGGCTGGTTCGGACCAATCCCGGCAACGGACTGAAAAACTACTACGTCGGCTCCCACGCCCGCTCGATTGTGGGCTGGAGCGGGATCGAGAGCCGCAAACTGTTGGATGACTTGTTGGAACGGGCCACCCGTCCGGAGGCCGTTTACTCACATCGGTGGAGTGCTGGAGACACGATCATCTGGGACAATCGCTGCCTGCTGCACCGTGGAGCCGGCTACGATGCCGACCGCTGGCGCAGGCGGATGCGCCAAACGCGGGTGGCGGGACGTGGCCCCACGCTTGAGGAGTGAGGGGGCCGCCAACCTCCGATCCCAAAAAATCGGGTGGGTTTGCCACAGATTTGCACGGGAAGGTTTTTTGCCACAGATTTCACGGATCACACAGAAAAATTCTCAATCCGTGGGCATCCGTGTCAATCTGTAGCCCGTTTTTTTAATCCGTGTAGTCCGTGGTCGGGGTCTGCAAGCTGCCGTTCACGAACACCAGCACGTCCGTCACGCCGCTGGGGGTGTTTGAGGACAGGGTGAACGCCGTTGACGAACCATCCCCGTTCAACACGTCCACCGCACTCGCCGACGACTGGATCGCCGCGTTCGCCAGCAGGATGAATTTCGATGAGTTGGCCGCGAAGGTGGACCCGGAGGTGTGCGCCGTGTGGCACAGGTAGGTGGCCTGTGAGGACTCGACCAGATCGCCAATGGCGTATGCCGTCGATGCCGCCCACGCCCCCTTGACCCCGTAGCCGTTCTCCGTGGCCTTGATCAAGGCAAGCACCGCCGTCGAAAGCG
>CAZQXS010000067.1:0-19784 GCA_964597275.1 uncultured Pseudomonadota bacterium
GCCGAATGGTTGCGCCGCCGTCGGGAAGAACGCGAGCAGCACATGTGGGACGAGTTGCAACGCCTCTTGATTGCGATGCGCTCCTTGGCCCGCAAGAACCCCCAAGTCCACGAAGCGCTGGAAGACTCCCATCTGCTGTGAATTCCATTGTAACGAAAAAACTCAACTTGCGATGAAAGTCCTCACTGGCCACTTGTTGATCACCCGCGTCTTCAACCATCCGGAGTCCGGAGAGCGCCGACTGCTTGTGGAAGACTACCACGGGCGCCACAACCTCCAGGTGCATGACAGCTACTCCAGCAGCAAGCTCAACATGCTGGGCAACCTGCTCAACTTCAAGGATCTGCCGCCCAACCGCGTGGTGCGGATTTACGATAATTTCGTCTCGCCGCTGGATGCGGTTGAAGTCCGCACATCCGGAAGCACCCCTTCCAAGTTGCACGAAGAGACGCTGAAATGGAAGCAGGAATCGGCGAGCTTCAATGTCCTCGACAAGAAACCGGACCTCAACATCCGGGAAACCGCCCTGCGCAAGGAGGTGATTCGCGCCCTGCACCAGTGGCTGGGCGACCGCGACCTGTACCGCGACTTCAACGAATTCCTCCGCAACTCCTGATTTTCGAACCCGTGCTGTCCGTTTCGGAGGCGACCTGACCCCAAACTCCCTCTCCCCACGAATCCCAAGTGCGCTCTACGGGATCGGCCTCATGCTGCTGGGCATGTTGCTGGTGCCGATGCTGGACGGGTGTGCCAAGGTGTTGGGCGAGACCCTGCCGCCCACCCAGATCACGGCAGCCCGATTTATGTCCAGTGCCCTGATCTTGCTGCCGATCCTCTTTCTGCGCAAAGGCATGGGCGGCTTGCGGGTGCGGAACAAGGGAGCGCATCTGTTCCGAGCGTTTTTTCTGCTGGGGGCGACCTTCTGCTTTTTCTCGGCGATCCGCACCATTCCGATCCCCAACGCGATTGCGCTGGTGTTCGTCTATCCGCTCATTGTCACCTTGGCGGCCCCTTTGCTGCTGGGGGAGCGGCTGACCCAACCCCGTGTGTTTTCCACGGTGCTGGGATTCGTTGGAGCCTTGGTGGTGCTGCGTCCCGGTACGGACGGCTTTGAGATTGACGCGCTGTACGCGCTTGCGGCAGGAGTGCTGTTTTCCGGGTTCGTGTTGATCACTCGCACCCTCGCACAATCGGCCCCGCCTTTCACGACCTTGACCCTGACCTCCGTGATTGGAGCCGTGGTGATGCTGCCCTTTGCCTTTTCCGGATGGTCGGCTCCCACGCTGCCGGAGTGGGGCTGGATGCTGGGCATGGGCTTCTTTGCGTCCGCCGGGCACTATTGCCTGATCCGGGCCTTGGACTACGCGCCAGCCAGCCAGTTGGCCCCTTTCGGCTACTTTGAAATTGTGGGAGCCACGCTCGTCAGCTACTTTGGCTTCAACGAATTTCCGGATTCGCTGACGTGGCTGGGCATCGGCATCGTGGTTTGTAGCGGGGTGTTGCTCGCCCTTTCGGAAGCCCGGCCCACGGCTCACCAATAAGCTTCAAGCAGAAATGGAGAGTCTGTTTCCTAAAACGAAGACGGGGGTTTAGAAGCGTTCGTGCTGAGCTTGTCGAAGTGCTGACGCGGTTCCGTTCATCCTTCGACAAGCTCAGCACGAACGGGTGAATCTGCTCAGAAAGAGAAATGGCAACCAACCTCAACCCATTGACCAACATGACCGAAACCAACCCAAACAAAGCCCTTGTCGTGATGGGGGCCGGAGACGCCACGGGCGGGGCCATCGCCCGTCGGTTTGCCCGTGAGGGCTATGTCGCCTGCGTGTCGCGTCGCAATCCCGAAAAGCTCGAATCGCTGGTGAAGCAGATTGAATCCGAAGGCGGACAGGTGCGCCCGTTCGGGGCCGATGCCCGGCAGGAGGATCAGGTCCAGGAAATGTTCCGGACGGTCGAGGAGGAAGTCGGCCCGATCGAGGTCTGCGTGTTCAACGTGGGCGGGAACGTGCGCTTTCCAGTCACGGAAACCACGGCGCGGGTCTATCGCAAGGTCTGGGAACTGGGCTGCTTTGCCGGATTCCTCACAGGCCGGGAAGCCGCGCTCCGCATGAAGCCTCGTAAGCGTGGCACCATCCTCTTCACCGGAGCCACCGCCAGCCTGCGCGGAGGCAACGGCTTCTCCGCCTTTGCTGGAGCCAAGTTCGGACTGCGGGCTTTGGCGCAATCCCTGGCCCGCGAACTCGGCCCGGAGGGCATCCACGTCGCGCATGTCGTGATTGACGGGGCGATCGACACCGAGTGGATCAAAGAACTGTTCCCGGAGCGCTACGAAAAAAAAGCCGAAGACGGCATCCTCAATCCCGATGACATCGCCGAGGTGTACTGGCAGATCCACTGCCAGAAGCGCTCGGCGTGGACGCAGGAGGTGGACCTGCGCCCGTGGATGGAGCCGTTCTAATCGGCCATCTCAAAAAATCTCACAGCCCCTCTTCCAGTTTTTTCCTTTTGTTCAAGGGTAAAATTCGGTATAGCTAACGGCTCATCGAAATCAGGTGCGGCAGTTTCGCAGAAGCTTCAGCTTCCTCCGGCAGCCCTCCTGAGACTCGCAAACCAATTTGAAGAGGAAACCATGTTCAGAATAGGCGTGGATGTCGGCGGCACCAACACGGATGCTGTCCTCATGCAGGACTCCCGAGTCTTGGAATCCTGCAAGACTCCGACGACCGCAGACGTGATGTCGGGGGTACGCAATGCCCTCAACACGGTGCTACAAAGCTCCGGGGTGGACCGGGGGCAGGTGGATGCCGTGATGATCGGCACCACCCACTTCACCAACGCCGTCGTGCAACGCCGCGACCTTGCCCCCACTGCCGCCGTGCGGCTGGGCCTGCCTGCCACTGCCGCGCTGGTGCCGATGGTGGACTGGCCGGAGGATCTGCGGGACGTGATCGGCAACCACTACGCGCTGGCGCACGGTGGGCACGAGTTTGACGGGAGGAAAATCTCCGAAATTGATGCGGACGAACTCAAGCGCATCGCCTCCGACATCGCCGCCAAGGGCATCAAGGCCGTGGCGATTTCTGCCGTGTTCAGCCCGGTCAACACCGAGATGGAGCAGGAGGCCAAAGCGATCCTCGAACAGGAGCTTCCAGACGCGCACTTCTCGCTCTCCAGCGACATCGGGCGGGTCGGCCTCTTGGAACGCGAAAACGCCGCGATCATGAACGCCTGCCTGCGAAACCTCAGCGACTCCACCATCACTGCCTTCAAGAACGCGCTTTCCGAAGCCGGACTCTCGGCGGCGTTCTACCTGACTCAGAACGACGGCACCCTGATGAGCGAGGAACTGGCCCGCCGATTTCCGGTGCTGACCTTCGCCAGCGGCCCCACCAACTCCATGCGCGGGGCAGCCTTTCTCTCTGGACTCAAGGACGCGGTGGTGATCGACATCGGCGGCACGACCACGGACGTGGGCGCGTTGCAAAAAGGCTTTCCGCGTCAGGCCGGGGTGGCGGTTGAGGTCGGAGGGGTGCGCACCAACTTCCGGATGCCGGACGTTTTCAGCATCGGGCTGGGCGGCGGTTCGTTGGTGTCGGGAGGCACAGGCGACGTGCAGGTAGGCCCGCAGAGCGTGGGCTTTCGGCTGACCGAGGAGGCGCTGATTTTCGGCGGCGGCACCCTCACGGCTTCGGACATCGCCGTCGCCGCAGGCATGGGGGATTTTGGCGATGCCAGCAAGGTCTCCGGACAGCCTGCTGAACTAGTAGATGCCGCCGTGGCCCGGATGCAGGACATGCTCTCGGTTGTGGTCGAACGCATGCGGCTCTCCCCGGAGCCAATCCCGGTCATCGCCGTGGGCGGTGGGAGCATTCTGGCGAAGGAGCAAATCGGAGACTTGCCCGTCAGGTGTCCGGAGAACCACGCGGTTGCCAATGCCGTCGGAGCCGCGATTGCGCAAATCAGCGGGGAGCTTGACCGGGTTTACGCCCTCAGCGATCAGACCCGCGACAAGGTGCTGGAGGAAGCCAAGGCGGAGGCCATTGAGAAGGCGGTGGAAGCTGGAGCCAAGCGGGACACGGTGGAGATCGTGGACGTTGAGGACGTGCCGCTGGCCTACCTCCCCGGAAACGCAACTCGTGTCCGCGTGAAGGCGGTGGGAGACTTGGATGGCATCTCGTAAGCTGGACGAGCAACAGCTCGAAGATCTGGCGGTCGGAGCCGCGATCCTTGGCACGGGCGGCGGCGGCAACCCCTACATCGGCAAGTTGCGGGTCCGGGAATTGATGCGTCAGGGCAAGACCGTGGAGATCATCCCGTTGGAGTCGCTGGCCGACGATGATCTCGTGGTCAGCGTGGGAGGGATCGGCGCCCCGGTGGTGGGAATTGAAAAGATTGAACGCGGAGATGAATGCTATCAGGCGCTCAAGGCGATCGAAGAGGAAACGGGCCGACAGATCACTGCGTTGATCTCTGCCGAAGTGGGTGGCTCCAACAGCATGGAGCCGCTGATCACTGCCGCGCAGGCCGGAATTCCGGTGGTGGACGGCGACGGCATGGGACGCGCCTTCCCGGAGGTGCAGATGATGACCTTCTTCATCTACGGCCACGCCCCACAACCTGCTGCGATTGCCGACGAGAAGGGCAATGTGGTGGTCTTCCGGCAGGTCAAGGACATGTACTGGCTGGAAAAGTTCGCCCGCACGATTGCAGTGGATATGGGAGCCGCCGCCGGATTCGCCGACCCGCCGATGCGCGGGGACTTCATCAAGCAGTACGCCATTCCCGGAACGCTCACGCAGGCCACCGACTTGGGACGCTGTGTCCGATTGGCGAATAAGCAAAACCGCAACCCGCTGGAGGCCATCGAAACCGAAGCCGGAGGGCGGTTGCAGTTTCTCGGCAAGATCACGGACGTGCGCCGCGAACTCAAGGGCGGGTTCGCGGTGGGGCGCGTGAAGCTGGAAAGCCTCGACTCCCCCCTCGACCAAGCCGAGATTGACATTCAGAACGAAAACCTTGTCCTGCGCTGCAACGGGGTCGTCACGGTTTCGGTGCCGGACCTGATCATCGTGCTGGACGTGGACACGGGCGAGCCGATCACCACCGAGGTGCTGCGCTACGGAATGCGCGTGGCCGTGATGGCCTTTCCCTGTCATCCCCTGATGCGCACCGAACGGGCACTGAAGGTGGTGGGACCGAAAGCCTTTGGCTACGCCGATGTGGACTACCAACCCCTTGTACCATGAGAGGAGGAAACATGGAAATGATTGAAGCCAAACAAATGCACGATGTCGCCGTGGGCGGAGCCGTGATGGGGACCGGAGGCGGAGGCGATCCCTATGTGGGCAAGCTGATGGCCATGCAGTCCATCCAGAAGAACGCCCCGGTCCAGCTAATAGACGTGGACGAACTGGGGGATGGCGACCTCGTCGCCTGCGCCGCCATGATGGGGGCGCCCACCGTGATGCTGGAAAAATTCCCGCAAGGTGAGGAGATCGTGACCGCCTACACCAAACTCGGCGAGTTTATGGGCAAGCCCGTTTCGGCGGTGATGTGCGCCGAGTGCGGAGGGTTGAACTCGACCACGCCCTTCATCGTTGCGGCGGAAATGGGCCTGCCGCTGGTGGACGGCGATGGCATGGGACGCGCCTATCCGGAACTGCAAATGGTCTCCTTCACCATACACGGGGTTTCCGCGACCCCGATGGTGATGAGCGACGACAAGGGCAACTCCGTGTTGCTGGACACCGTGGACAACAAGTGGACCGAGCGGCTGGCCCGCTCCGCCACCGTGGACATGGGCGGCTCGGCACTGATCGCTCTCTATCCGATGGACGGCGCAACGGCCAAGAAGTCACTCATCCGGGGCACCATTAGCCTCTGCAAGAACATCGGCGAAACCCTCCGGCAAACCCGGCAGGAGAATCGCAATCCGGTGGAAGCCCTGCGGACCATGCTGGGGGCGTTTGAACTATTCGAGGCCAAGGTGACGGATGTGGAACGGCGCACCGAAGGCGGGTTTGCGCGGGGCACCGCAACCTTCGACGGCATTGACCGCCACGTTGGCAGTTCCTTCCAGATCGAATTCCAGAACGAGTTCCTGATTGCGAAGAAAAACGGCGAGGCCATCATCTCCACCCCGGACCTGATCACCCTGCTCGACATTGACACAGGCGAACCCGTCACCACCGAGTCCCTGCGCTTTGGACTGCGGGTGGTGGGGCTGGGCATCCCCAGCGACCCCAAGTGGCGCACCCCAGAGGGCTTGAAGCTGGTGGGACCGCAGTACTTCGGCTACGACACCGAGTTCATTCCCATCGAAGAGCGGTTGCGCTAAAGCCAGGGATCGCACCGATCAAAGAGAGGGAGCCACGGATCACGCCGATGATCACGGATGAAAGGATTCGTGCCATCCGCGTCCTTTCGTGAAAATCCGTGGTGCCCTCATCCGGTATTGTCATTCCCGCGCAGGCGGAAATCCGTACTCTCGCTGTTTTCAGCCCCTTTCCGCCCTCGGAAAAAGGTGGCAGGCAACCCGGTGCCCGTCTTCGAGGGACACCAGTTCCGGTTCAAGCTGTTCGCATTGTGCGAGCTTGGCGGCGGGGCAGCGGGGGGCAAAGGGACAGCCGCGTTCGGGGTTCGCTGATGCGGTTTCGCCCTTGAGAATGATTTGCTCGCGCTCCTCGTCGGGGTCCGGCTCTGGAATCGCGGAGATGAGCGCTTGGGTGTAGGGGTGCTTGGGACGTTCGAAAATCGTCTCGACCTCCCCGACTTCGACGATCTTCCCCAAGTACAGCAGGGCCACCTGATTGCAGACGTAGCGGACGACTCCGAGGTCGTGCGAGATGAACAGGTAGGTGAGTTGAAACTGATCCTGCAAGGCTTGCAGGAGATTGAGCACTTGCGCCTGCACCGACACGTCCAGCGCAGAGGTCGGCTCATCCAGCACCAGTAGCCTCGGATTGAGGGCCAAGGCCCGCGCAATGCCCACGCGCTGCTGCTGGCCACCGCTGAATTCGTGGGGGTAGCGGTGGTAATGCTCCTCCTTGAGTCCGACCGTCTGCAATAATTCCATTACCCGGCTCCGGGCCTGATGCAGGCGCCGCCCCTCGTGAATCCAGAGCGGTTCGGAAACGATCTGTCCAATCGTCATGCGGCTGTTGAGCGAGGCGGCAGGCGACTGGTAGATCATCTGCACTTCCGAACGCTTGCCCTGCATTTCCTTACGCGACAGATGGGCGATGTTGCTGCCCTCAAACAGGATTTCCCCCCCGGTGGGTTCCAGCAGGCGCACCACGCACTTGCCGATGGTTGTCTTTCCGGAGCCGGACTCCCCGACGAGTCCCAAGGTCTTGCCGCCTTCCAGCGTGAAGCTCACGTCGTCCACCGCCTTGACCCCTGTGACTTCGTGTCCCAGCCAGCCCTGACGGGCGGAAAAGTGCATCTGGAGATTGCGGACTTCCAGCAGTGGTGCCGTCGTGGTCATGTTGCCTCCGAGAACAGGTGGCAGCTCGTGGAATGCTCCGGGCCAACGATGGTGGCGGCAGGCACTTCCTGTCGGCAGAGGTCCGTGGCGTGGAGACAGCGCGGGTGGAAGCGGCAGCCGGAGGGGGGGCGGGCGAGGTCGGGGATCGAGCCGGGGATGCCCGCAAGCTCCCCCCGGCTGGTGTGCTTGGTGGGCACGGCCTGCATCAAGCCCTGTGTGTAGGGGTGCTTGGGATTCTTGAACAGTTCGCGTACCGGGGCTTGCTCCACCACGCGCCCGGAGTACATCACCGCCGCTTTCTCACAGGTCTGGGCGACCACCCCAAGGTTGTGCGTGATCAACAGCACCGACAGCCCCAACTGCTTCACCAAGTCCGTAATCAGCCGGAGAATCTGGGCTTGGATCGTGACATCAAGGGCGGTGGTTGGCTCGTCGGCAATCAGCAGGTCCGGCTTCCCGGCTAGGGCCATCGCGATCAGTACGCGCTGGCGCATCCCTCCCGAAAACTGGTGGGGGTAGTCCGCCAGCCGCCGTTCGCCATCTGGAATGCCCACGAGCTGCATCAGCTCGACCACCCGGTCGTGGGCCTCTTCGCGGAGCTTCCGCGCCGAGGGCAAAAAATTCTTCCAGCGTCCGGAAATCTCGTGGGTGGCGTGACGCTGGTAAAGCACGGCGTCCACCAACTGCTCCCGAATCGTGAAAAGCGGGTTCAGGTTGGTGGTCGGATCCTGAAAGATCATGCCCAAGTGCTTGGCACGGAACTCCCGCATTTCGGAGCGGGGCTTCCGCAGCAGGTCTTCGCCTTCAAACCGCACCTCTCCCTGCGTGATCCGGCCCGGAGGCATGGAGATCAGCCGTGGGATGCTGAGGGCAGTCATGGACTTGCCGCAGCCTGTTTCGCCCACCAGCGCCAGCACGTCGCCCCGCTGGAGTTGCAGGTTGACCCCGGCAAGGACTTTCGAGAAGCCGTCAAAGGTCTGGAATTCGAGGTGCAGGTCGCGGATGTCGAGCAGCATGGCGGGGTTCAACGACGCGAGCGTGGGTCAAAAACATCCCGCAGTCCGTCCCCCAGCAGGTTCCAGCCGAAGACGACGATGAAGATGGCGATGCCGGGAAAAGTGGCGATCCACCACTCGCCGGGAAAGTACCCGCGCCCGTCGTTGATCATCGCGCCCCATTCCGGAGTGGGCGGCTGCGCCCCCAGCCCGATGAAGCCGAGCGCTGCTGCCGTGAGGACCGCAAATCCGAAGTCCGTGCTCATCTTGACGATGATCGGCGAAAGGGCGTTGGGGAGGATGTGCCGGAAGAGGATGCGGGTGTGGCTGGCCCCGATGCCCTCGGCGGCCTCGACAAACGGCTCCTGCTTGAGGCTGAGGACCAAGCTGCGGGTGAGTCGGGCAAATCCGGGCCACCACACCAGCGAAATGCCGATCATCACGTTGGTGATGCCCTTGCCCAGTGCCGCCGTGATCGCAATGGCCAAGATGAGCGCAGGGATGGTCAGGAAGATGTCCGTGATGCGCATGATCACCTCGTCCACCCAGCGTCCGAAGTAGCCCGCGAGTGCCCCAAGGGTCACGCCGATGGAGGCGGCGAGGACGATGATCACCGTGCCCACTTGCAGGGCGAGCGCAGTGCCCATCAGTACGCGGCTGAAGACATCCCGCCCCACCTTGTCCGTGCCGAAGTAGTGCTTGGCGCTGGGAGGCTTGAGGCGTTCCAGCACATGGGTCGTCCCGGTTGAGTCCTCCGGAAAGGGCACCACGAACGGAGCGATGATGGCCACGACGAGGACCGCGACCAGCATCCCCAGCCCGATCATGGAAAGCGTGTTGCGCCGAAAGCGGTACAGCCCCCGACGAAAATGCTCCCAGTGGGCGGCCTGCGCCTGTGCGGCGTGGTCCGGACTCGTGTGCGTGGGTTCAGTCATAGCGAATGCGGGGATCAAGCAGCCCGTAGGCGAGGTCGGTGAAGATGTTGACGAGGCTGAAGACGATGCCGTAGATGATGGTGATGCCCATGATCGGCTGGAAGTCCAAACGCAGCGAGGACTCCACGGCGTACAGCCCCAACCCCGGCCAGTCGAAGATCGTCTCCACCAGCACGGCCCCGGCCATCAGCCAGCCAAATTCCAAGGTGATCATGGTCATGGTGGCAATGAAGGCGTTCCTCAGCACATACTTGAAGATGATCAGCCGCTCCGGAAGCCCGACCGCCCGCTCCATGCGCACGAAGTCCTTGTCGAGGGCTTCGAGCATATTGGCGCGAGTGATGCGGGTGATGCTCGCCAGTGCCCCGAAGGACAGCACCAGTGCCGGGAGGAAGAGGTGCCCCAGTGCCACCTGAAGCGCGTCAAAGTTCAGGGTCAGCAGGCTGTCCACCGTGTACAGCCCCGTGATGGTGTCCGGCGGGGCGGTGAGGATGTTGAAGCGCTTGCCAATGGGGAACCAGCGCAACAGCAGCCCAAACACGAGCTGGAAGATCATCGCCAGCCAGAACTGCGGGAAGCTGACGAAGAACAGCACGCACACCCTTGAAACATGATCCGGAATCCGATCCCGGTAGAGGGCGGCAAACACCCCCAGCACGGTGCCCAGCACCGAGGCGATGAAGACCGCGAACAGCGTCAGTTCCAGCGTCGCCGGGAAGTAGGTTCTCAGATCCTGAGCGACGGAGCGTCGCGAGTACAGCGACTCTCCCCAATCACCCTGAAACAGCCCGGAGACATAGTGGAAGTATTGCAGGGGCAGGGGCTGGTCCAGCCCAAAATCCTTGCGGAGCTTTTCCTTGATCTCCGGAGTGGCCTGCGGCCCGGCGGCGAGTCCCACCGGATCGCCGGGCACCACCCGTGCAATGCTGAAGGTGAGCAGGGACAGGCCGATCAGTAGCGGAATCAGTAGCAACAGCCGCTTGACAAAATAACCCAGTTGGAAGTGCATGCCGAGAGATCGCCTGCTTCCAGAGTGTTCTCAGATGGGCAAGGGAGGCGGGGGACGCAGAACGCCCCCCGGAAGGATTGGGAGAGGGGCTAGTTGCAACCCTCCAGCCAGAGGTCTTGGAAGAGGACCGTGATGGGATACATCGGGGAATAGACGTAGCCCTTCACGCACTCGTTGAAGCCCATCAGGCTGTCCTCGGTGTACATCCACACCGCAGGCTGATCGGCGGCAAGTTGCCGCTGCACGTCCCCATACAGCGCCATGCGCTGATCTCTGTCCCCCAGCATGCGGGCCTTTTCCAGCTTGGCGTCCACCTCGGCGTTCTTGTAAAAGGAGCAGGAGTTGTAGCTCCCCCACTGAGCCGAGTGGTACTGCTTGTAGAAGTGGGCGTCCGGATCGAGGTACGAGGGCAGGGTGTAGATGTTGATGAGGTCCGGCCCCTTTTCAGGAGTCGCACAGCTTGCCACCATGTCCGGCCAGAGCATGGGCTTCATGTTGAGTGTGATGTTCAGCTTGGCCAAGCCTTCCAGCAGTAGCAGTCCGGGGATTTCCTCGCGTGGGAAGTCCGTGACATAGACATAGTCCAGCGTGATTCCACCGTTGGGCCAAGGGGTCTTGGCCAGATACTCCTTGGCCTTGTCCAGGTCGTAGGTCGGATGGTCCACTGAAGTGTAGCTCATGAAGTTAGTCGGGGTCGAACCCGGCATCACCGTCACCTTGACATCCAGTGCCGTGGGCAGCACATCGTAGTTCATGGCATGCGCAATGGCCTTGCGCAGGTTGAGGTTTCCCGTGTACTTGCCCTGAGTGTTCATCTTCAGGGTGTTGGTGAAGAAGCCCACGTCTTCGGTGATCCGGAAACCGGAGGCGTTGGCGATGTCTTCCTTGTCGCTTCCAGCAGGGGTGTCGGCAATGTGGGTTTCCCCGGCCAGCAGCGAGTTCTTCTGCGTGGCGGCGTCGCGCTGGATGATCCACATAAAGCCGTCAAGACGATCCTTGCCGCGCCATCCGCCCCAGTAGTTGTCCACCGCCTTGAACTCATAGACGTTGCCAATCTCCCAGCGGCCCTGCATGAAGGGGCCGGACCCGGCGGAGTTCTGCTTGAGGTAGGTCTGTCCGAAGTCGTCGCCCCGGTTGGCCTCGACGATGGCGGGGTTGACCACGAAGAGCTGCGGCAGGGTGCCGATGAAGGGGGCAAAGGGCTGGATCAACGTGAACTGCACGGTGTGCGAGTCCAGTGCCTTGGCGGTGTTCTTGTCGGCAATCCCGGACCAGCGCCAGATCGGCGGTCCGGAGATTTCCAGAATGCGGTTGAAGCTGTAAACCACGGCATCGGCATTGACCGGGCTGCCGTCCTGGAAAACGGCGTTCTTCTTGAGCTTGAAGGTCCAGACCTTGGCATCGTCGCTGGCCGTCCAGCTTTCCACCAAGTTAGGTTCGATGTCCTTGCCTCGATAGATGAAGAGGGCGTCGTAGAGGCTGCGGAGCGCCGCATTGATCGAGTAGTTCTCACCCGTGGCGGGATCAATGTTGTCAATGTCCTGGTTCCCGCCGTACAGCAGGATGTCCTTGGCATGGGCCGACCCCAGTGTCAGGGCCGCTCCAAGGAGCAGGGAGGCGAAGACTTTCCCGGTTTTTCTGAAGAATCTCATGGTTTCTCCTTAGAAAGGGTTAATGAAAACGGCCAAGTCGAGCGCAGAAATTGACCCAACTTAGAGAACGTTAACACACCCGTACTTGCAGTGTCAAGATACCTGCACCAAATAAATACAATCCTCCGAACTGCGGTTTTAGCCTAGGCGATGTCCAGGGTTGGTGATCAACCCCCGCTCAGGCCCAGCACCGTGTGCAGGTAGATTTTGGTGGCATCCACGACCTCGGCAGTGCGGACGTACTCGCAGGTGGTGTGAGCCTGCGCGAGGGAGCCGGGACCGCAGACCACGGTGGGAAAGCCGAGGTTCGGGGCATCGGTGGCAGCTGAGAAGGCGGTGACAGTGGCGGGTTTTCCCACAACGGACTCATAAGCGCGGGCAATCCCGGTGACCACCGGAGAGTCGAGGGGGAGATCCAGCGAGGGGATGTACCACGACGGCTCCGAGATTTCGTAGCGCAGCCCCGGATGATTGCGGACAAGCGCCTCCAGCCGCACCCGGTAATCGCCCACCACGTCCTCCGCCGTTTCTCCCGGCAGGATGCGGCGGTCCACCTCAAGCTCGCACAGGTCCGGGACCGCCGCCACGATGTCGCCTCCGCGAATGACCCCCGGACTGAAGGTGCCGTGCCCGCAGAGGGCGTGGGGTTCGCGCTGCTGGAGTTCCTCGTTGTAGTCGGCAAAGGCGAGAACGACCTGCGCCATGCGCTCAATGGCGTTCTCTCCAAGCTCTGGAACGCTGGAGTGCGCCGCCTTGCCGAAGGTGCGCAGGAAGAGGCTGAACTGCCCCTTGTGGGCCGGGCACACCTTCAGGTCAGTCGGTTCGCCGATGATGCCAAAATCCGCCCACGGCCCGTGCTTTCCCATTTCTTTGGAGCCGATGAGTTGGTATTCCTCGTCCGGCACCCCTGCGATGATCAAGTCCCCGCCGAGTTCGACACCCCCGGTTCGGAGCAAGCGGACCACTTCGAGGTAGGCCGCGAGGGCGGCTTTCATGTCGCAGGAACCGCGTCCGTAAAGCTTGCCGTCCGCAACCTTGGGGTCAAAAGGGTCGCCCTCATAGCGAGGCACGCCCACCGTGTCCATGTGCCCGGCGAGCATCACGGAGGGGCCGTTCCCCGTGCCTCGCAGACGGCCCCAGACAATCGGGCGTTCGGGCGCGACTTCCCGAAACTCCACCTCCAGCCCCAGCTCGCGCATGCGCTGTCCGTAGAATTCCGCCAGTTCCTGCTCCTGAAAGCCGGGGGCGGGATCGTCGTCAAAGGGGTTCACGCTGGGAATGCGCACCAGTTCGGACAAGTCCGCCAGCAAGGCCGCTTCATCAAGGTGCTTGGTCAACTCGTCCGCAAGTGCAGTGGTTTCGGTTTCCATGATTGGGTCAATTTTGGTTGGTTGGCACCCATTTGTCATTCCCGCGCAGGCCGGAATTCAGCCACACGGCCGAGTGTTCTGGATTCCGGGTCTCTGCTACGCGCCGCCCGGAATGACAGGATGGGATTCATCATTGGCACAGGGGCTACCACAAACACCGTAGGAGCGGGCCATGCCCGCGAATCGCGTCCAAGGGACACTCCTGCAACGAAGGTGTTCAATGATTAACCCGAACCATTATGCGGAGCGAGGCTCCGCCGGGCTTTCCAGTTGCGGTATTCGGCCACCGCATGGGAGATCAGGGCAAGCGCGATCAGCGACGCAATGGTGGCTGCCGCCGGGCGTGTGACGAAATCCAGCGGGGTCTCCACCCGCGCAAGGCTGGCCCGGAATTTTTCCTCCATGATTTCGCCGAGGATGATGCCCAGGATGATGGGCACCAGCGGCCAGTCGGCCCGACGCAGCACATAGCCGAGCAATCCGAAGGCGGTGGCGATCCAGCAGTCCGTGACCTGATTGCGGATGGAGTACACCCCGACCAGCGAAAGCGCCAGCACGGTCACTCCCAAAAAGCGTTCCGGGACGTGGATCACGCGGATCAGAAGCGGAGTCGCACCGAGCAGGAAGACGAGGATGAGCAGGTTGATGATGAAGAGGCAGAGGTAGAGGCTGACCACCAAGTCCTGCTGGGTCTGGAAGAGCTTGGGTCCGGGAATGAGGTTGTGGACCCGGAACACCGAGAGCATCATCGCGGTCAGCGCCTCGCCCGGAATGCCGAGTGCGAGCAGCGGAACCATCGCGGCGGCAGGCACGGCGTTGTTCGAGGCTTCCGAGGCGATCAGCCCTTCCGGAGCGCCCTTGCCGAATTTTTCCGGCGTTTTTGAGAGTTTCTGCGCAAGGCTGTACGAGAAGAACTGCGCAAGGAATTCCCCGACTCCGGGGATGATGCCCATGATGATTCCGAAGACCGACGATGAGGCCGCCACGCGCTTCATGCGGAAGACCTCCAGCAAGCCCTCAAAGGGACTGCCCGTGAGCTTGGGCATCTGGTGCTTGGCGGTGGTGCCGATGAGCAGGATGAAGGCTTGTGAGATGGCGAACAGCCCCAGCACCACCGGAATCAGGTGGAAGCCGCCGCGCAGCCACGAGATGCCGAAGGTGAAGCGTGTGGAGAGCCGCACTGGTTCCATGCCGACCGTGGCGAGAAACACCCCCAGTCCCACCAAGAACATTGCCGCCAGTGTGTGGTTGCGGTGCGCCACGATCACCAGCACGAGTCCCAGCAGGGCGGCGAGGAAGATTTCGCGGCTGCCGAAATAAGGCGCAATCGCGGCAAGGTTGGGCGCGAGCGTGATGAGCGCGACGATGCTGATCATGCCGCCCACGAAGCTTGCGCTGTACGCGAGCGAAAGCGCCCTGCGGGGCTGCCCCTGCTTCGTGAGGCTGAAGCCGTCGTAGGTCGTGAGCGCGTTGACCGGAGTTCCGGGCGTGTTGATGAGGATCGCCGGAATCGCCCCGCCGTACATCGACGCGCCGTAGATGCCAAGCAGCAGCGTCAGCCCCACCAGCGGATCAAGCTTGTAGGTCGCAGGCAACAGAATCGCAATCGCCACCGCCGGACCGACTCCCGGAATCGCCCCGATGATCACGCCGCCCACCGCGCCGATCAGCAACGCGAGGGCCACGTCCATGCGGGCGATGTTCAGCAGGCCCTCCAGCAAAAGCTCCAGCATCGGTTCCAGCTAGAAGTAGGTGATCATGAAGTTGCGGAAGGCGGCAGGCAGCAGTTCGTAAAGCTGGCCGCTCGGCAAGCGCACCTGAAGCGCCGTCCGGAAGGACAGCACCACCGTCAAGCCCACCACCGTGGCCCAGCCGAACCAGCGTTTTTCGCGGAAGCCCGCCCGGTAGGTCAGCGCAAGCATGAAGGCCAGCGTGGACAGCAGGTAGCCCGCCAGTTCGGTCGCATAGACGTAGGCGAGGAACCAGAGGCTGTACTCGATGGGAAGCCAGCTTTCCAGCAGGAGGGAACGCTCGGCGGTGGCCGTTCGGGCCGGATTGCTCCGCAGCTTGCGGAAGCTGGCGATGCACATCGCCAAGGCCGACACGACCATCAACACCAAGGCAAGGATCGGCCACAGGCGTGGCTGCATCGTCCACTCCACACGCTTGATCCACTTGGTCTGCGCGTCAATCTGCGTGAGCAGTGCCACGGAGGCCACCAGCACGAAGATGCGCAGGCCAAATTCCAGTCGGGTGGGCATCAGAAGGTCCGGTTCACTTTGAACTCACGCACCTCCGCTCCGTTCGTCCTGAGCGTGTCGAAGCATGAGCGGAGTGCGCCATGATTGTGGTTTGCAAGCCCAAGCCGTCATTCCCGCGTAGGCGGGAATCCAGTCTGCACAACAGGGCGTTGTTCTGGACTCCCGTTTTCACGGGAGTGACCATTGGTGGTATGAGCATGAACACTTCTTCAGGTCAGAGGTCAACCAAGAGCGTCATGCCGACTTCAGTCCCACTTCCAAGGCATCGCAAATCGTGTCCGCCTCGGCTTCGCTCAGGATCAAGGAGGGCGAGAGAATGATGATGTTCCCGGAAATGCGGACAAAGGCTCCCGCGTCAAAGGTGGCATTGCCGATGGCTCCGGCGACTTGGGGCGACAGCGGAGTCTTAGCCTCCGGATCCGACACGAGTTCGATGCCGACCATCAGTCCGCGTCCTCGGACTTCTCCGATGATCTCGACCTCGTTCTGCAAAGCCCGCATGCGCCGCATGATCTGCTCGCCCCGCGCCAGCGAGTTTCCGGGCAGGTCGAGCTTGAAGGTCTCGTCCAAGGCCGCGAGCGCGGCGGCGCAGCCCACGGGGTGCCCGGAGTAGGTGTAGCCGTGGTAGATGCCCGCCAACTGCTCCTGATCCTGCATGAAGGCGTTTTCGATTTTCTCGTTGAGCATCACCGCACCCAGCGGGAAGTAGCCGGAGGTGATCGCTTTGGCAAAGCACATGATGTCCGGGGCCACCCCCCAGACGCGGCTGCCGAACCAGTCCCCGGCGCGTCCGAATCCGGTGATCACCTCATCGGCGATCAGCAGGATGTCGTACTTGTCGCAGAGGGCGCGGAGTCCGGGCCAGAGGTTGGGCGGCGGGGGATAGACACCTCCGGCTCCCAAGACCGGCTCGGCGATGAAGGCCGCAATCGTGTCCGCGTTCTGGAACTTGATCTCCTCCTCGATCAGGGTCAGGCATTGCTCCGCGAGTTGCTCCGGATCGGTGAGGCCAAAGGGATTGCGGTACACCGCCGGGAAGGGCATGTGCAGGCAGCCGGGCAGCATCGGTTCGTAGCCCCGCCGGAAGCGGTCGCCTCCGTTGACCGACGCGCCGCCAAAGTGGGTGCCGTGGTAGCCCTTCTTGAAGGACATGAACTTGTAGCGGTCCTTCTGGCCCTGCACCTTCCAGTACTGCCGCGCCAGCCGCAGCGCGGTTTCGATGCTGTCCGAACCGCCGGAGGTGAAGAAGGCCCGCCGCATGTTTTCGGGTTCGAGCAGTTGCGTGAGCCGCTCGGAAAGCTCGATCACGCCCGGCGTGGTGCTGCCCCGGAAGGCCGAGTAGTAGGGCAGTTCCGCCAATTGATCGGCGATGGCCTGCTTGATCGGCTCGCAGGAGTAGCCGAGGTTGACGTTCCACAAGCCGCCCACCGCGTCCACCACGCGGTTGCCCTGCTCGTCCTCGATGTACACCCCCTCGCCCTTGCAGATGATGCGGGGCGGGTTGGACTGAATTTCCGCCGGATGCCCCATTGGGTGGAAGACGTGTCGGGCGTTGTGATCGGTGAGAAAGTGTGTGTCGGGCATGTCTGAATCCTGATTGGTGGATGGCGATGTCGCTGCGCATTAGGGCAGTTCGCAACCAGCGTAAAGGGCTTTTGTGAATCCGCAAGCCTGATGATTTTTCGCTAGAGCAGGTCCACGGGATCCACGTCCACCGTCACCAGTTCCTCGCGCCGCAGGGACGGTTCCGGGTCCAGCAGGCGGTGCAGCGTTTGATGTAAAACGCTGGGCCGTGCCGCCCGCAGCAAGAGCTGCACGCGGTAGCGCGAGCGCAGTTTGTGGAACGGCGCATCGCTGGGTCCGCTCCAACGCACAGAGGGAGAGCTTGCGGAAAGCCGGGAGACCAGTTGCTCCGCCAAGGCGCGGGCGCGCCGCTCGTCCGGACTGGCACAAACCACGAGGGCAAGATGCTGGAAGGGTGGCAGTCCGAGTTCTTGACGGCGGGCGAGTTCGAGTTTGCGGAATCCGGCGGGGTCGTGTGCTTGGGCGCAGGTGACGCTGTGGTGCCGGGGGTTGTAGGACTGGATGACGACCTCCCCGGGCTTGGCTCCGCGTCCGGCGCGTCCGGACACTTGTGTGAGCAACTGAAACGTGCGTTCGCTGGCGCGGAAATCCGGCAGGTTGAGTCCCAAGTCCGCGAGCAACACCCCCACGAGCGTGACTTCCGGGAAGTCGTGCCCCTTGGTGACAAGCTGGGTGCCGATCACCAAATCCACTTCGTGCTGACGGATGCGCTCGTGCATCCGGGAAAGTGCGTGCTTGCCGTGCAGCGTGTCGCGGTCCATGCGCAAAATACGGGCCTCTGGAAAGCGCAGGTTCAGTTCCGACTCCACCTGCTCGGTGCCCACGCCGATGATCTTGGGCGGACGCTCGGTGCGGCAGCTTGGACAGCGATGGGGCAGCGGTTGGGCGAACTCGCACTGGTGGCAACGCAAGCGTCCGGCCCCTTGGTGCAACACCAGCGAGAGGCTGCAATGCGGACAGGCGTGGGTGTGCTGGCACTCCGGGCACAGCACGAGCGGCGCAAACCCCCGGCGGTTGAGGAAGAGGATGGTCTGCTCGCGGCGGCGCAGGCGTTCCTGAATGGCCGCGAGCAGCGTTTCTGAAAAAAACGGACTGCCCGGCAACCGGGGCGTGGTGCGCAGGTCCAGCACCTGAATTTGAGGAAGTTTGGCCTGCTCCACCCGTTCCGGGAGCAAGAGCCGCGTGGATTTCCCGGAGGCGGCATTGTGGACCGATTCCAGCGAAGGCGTGGCCGATCCCAGCACCACGGTCGCGCCGCAGCGGTGTCCGCGTACGATGGCGACATCCCGCCCATGGTAACGCGGCGACTCGCCCTGCTTGTAGGAAGCATCGTGTTCCTCGTCAAGGATGACCAGCCCCAAATTCTCCAGCGGCGCAAACACCGCACTCCGCGCCCCGATGACGATGGTCGCCTGCCCCTGCCGCACCCGCGTCCATTCGTCCAGCCGCTCCCCGTCGTCCATGCCGCTGTGCAGCACGGCGATTTCATCCCCGAACCGCGCCCGGAAGCGGTTGACCAACTGCGGCGTGAGCGCGATTTCCGGAACCAGCACGAGGCACGACTTGCCCAGCGCACGGGCCGTGCGCACCGCGTGCAGGTACACCTCCGTCTTGCCACTGCCTGTCACGCCTTCGAGCAGGAAACTCCGGTAGCTCCCGGATTCTAGGCTTTGGCGGATTTCGGAAAACGCCCTGTCCTGCGCCGGATTCAGATCGAGGTAGGCTTCACGCGGCGGAAGGGTTTGCGGCAGGAACCTCCGGAACACCCTACGCTCAAAAACCTCGATGGCGCCCTCCTCCGCGAGCTTGCGGAGCGCCGGACCCGAATTCGACACCTCCGTCTGCAACGCCTTCCACGACCATTCTGGAGTCTGTGCCAGCAGTTCCAGCATCTGGGTGCGCTTGGTCTTGCGCTTGGCTTGGGGAGGCTCTGGAACCTGATCTGGTTTCAGGCGCACCCAGCGTTCCATGCGCGGCTTGAGCGTGGCCCCCTGCTTCGACCCCAGCCCACCGGGCAGGGCGGCGTGCAGCACCTCACCCCAACTGCCCAAGTAGTATTCGGCCACCCAGTGGCAGAGGTCCAGCAGTTCCTCCGCAAGCGCGGGCTGGTCGTCCAGCGTGTCGGCAACGGATTTCAGGCGCGGATGCTCCGAATCGGTTTTGACCCGGACCACCATGCCCCCGAGCTGGCCACGGCCAAACGGCATCCGCACCCGCAGTCCGGGCTGGGGCGGGGCGGCCAGCGTGTCTGGCCAACGGTAGTCGAAGGTCTGGCGCAGGGGCAGGTTGAGCGCGACCTCCACCACGGCGGCTTGGGGCGTGGAGCCTGTTTCTGGCATTTGCTTTCGGTGTTTGACTTTGTAGGGCGTTTCAAGCGTAGCGGAAACGCCACATTGGCGGCTCCGGTTCCCTTGAGCCGCCCTTCGACAGGCTCAGGGCGAACGGGGGGCTTCGTCACACCTCCAGGGCCATCAGGGTGAGGTCGTCGCGGCGGG
>CAZQXS010000068.1:0-4129 GCA_964597275.1 uncultured Pseudomonadota bacterium
CCCGTTCAGTTCATCGAATACACCCCGCAGGTGGTGCAAAACCACAAGGGGCAGGGCAAGCCCTTCTTCCTGCTGTTCTCCGCGCAGTGGTGCCACTGGTGCAAGGTTTTTGAGGAAAAGACCCTCAGCAAGCCACGGGTCCATGACTTCCTCAACGAACACTTCCTCAACGTCTTCATTGACGCGGACATCCACAGCGGTGCCTACCTCAAGTACAAGGCCAAGGGCGTGCCCTACACGGTGTTCCTCAATCCGGACGGCACGCTTTACTTCAAGTACTCCGGCGCACTCTACGAGGAAGATTTTCTGGAGGTCATCGAGGGGGTGCAGGAAAACGTGGCGGCCAACCAAACGCTCTACGAAGCGGAGTCGGAACTGCGGGAGTACCAGCCTCCGGACACTCTGAACCGCGAGAGGTTGGCGGCGCTTTCTCAAGAATTCGACGCCGGGCTGCTCGACAATGTGGACCGCAAGCACTTTGGCGTGGGCAAGGGCGAAAAGCTCATCCTGCCCGGCACTTTCCTCTACCTGTTGGAGTCTTCGTCCGGAGCCGAGCGGGCCGAGCATGATCGCTGGATTCGGGGCACGCTCCAGAAGGCCATTGCGCACATCTACGATCCTGTCGAGGGCGGCTTTTTCCGCTACGCCGAAACCCGCGACTGGCAGGTTCCGCATTACGAAAAAATGGCCGACCTGAACGCCGGGGCGGTGCTGCTGCTCCATCGGCTTCATCGGGGACAGCCCTCCCCGGAACTGCAAGCTGCCACCGAGCAAACCCTGCGCTACCTCACCAGCACGCTCTACGATCCGCAGATCGGCGCATTCCTCAGCTTTCAGGAAGCCGACACCTTCTACTACTTCTACAGCGCCGAACGCCGCAAGCAGAACAAGTTCCCTCCGGTCATCCAGAAGGTCTTCACCGATCGGCTCGGCCACACGCTCCGGCACCTGCTCGACACGCTGGACCACAGCACTCGCTTTGATCTCCAAGAGAAAGTCACGCACTCGCTGGAGTTCTTGAGCCGTAGGGTGCTGGATGGTGGAGTCGCCCGCTTCTACTCGTTGGAATCCGGAACGTGGCAGGGCACCGGAACCTTGGGCGACCATGCTGCATTGGCCCTCGTGTTCGCCAAGGCGGCAAAGCGGTTCAAGCATCCACGATTTGCCCGTGCCGCCGACCGTGTGCTGGATTCTGCCCAAGCCCGGTTTTTTGACAAGGACACCAAGATTTTTCTCGATCCGGACCTGGAAATTGACACCAACATCGAGCATCTGCTGGAAATGAACAGTTGGCTCGTGCTGGCACTCCAGCACCGCGCTCCGGATCATCCCGCGATTGCCAGCGTCCTCACCTACTTCTCCGGCATGGACGAACTGCTGGAGGACCGAATTTGGGGCACCCGCGATTGGCAGTTCGCCGAACACTACGTCCCTTTCCTCATCGCCTCCGAACGGTTCCTGAGAGGCGGCCCGTCCTCGTCGTCCAAGTAGCTTCTCAAAAAAAAGAGTTACAAGTGCCCCCCTTCCCCGTGTATGCTGAGGGGCCGGATCAGAGTTAACGGGGGCTGTTCTGAGAACCGTCGGCCTGTTTGATTCTGGTCAATCCCAAAATTCTTCCATTTGAAAGGAGACCCTCCTATGGCAGAAAAAATGCTTTTGATCATTCCTGTGTCTGCGGAAAAGCGGGACGAATTCATTGCTTTGGCGAACTCCGCCCTCCCGGACACTCGTGCCTACGACGGTTGCCTCCGCGTGGAGATGTGGACCCCGGAAGACGACAATAGCGTCGTCTGGCTCTATGAAGAGTGGGAAAGCCGCAAGCATCAGGAGGCCTACTTCAACTGGCGCATAGAAACGGGCTTTATGGATGCCCTTGCACCCTTCCTGAGTGGAGAGCCACGGATTGCTTGGTTGAAGGAGCATTAGGCCGTTTTTCACCACCGACCGTCTGGGATTCGTGCTGGCGTGAGCGCCGGAGCGGGACAGATGGAGTTTTTGCAAAGCCGATGTGCCCCCTGTGGGGCGTGTCGGCTTTTTTGTTTGGGGAGTGGGAGATGATCGAGGGCTTCAGTCCCAATCGGTGACGGAAGTGCCCAGCATTTGGGTGCGCAGGTCATCTAGGCCCGGAGAGGTATCTTCCTGAAACTGGACGGCGGTGATGGTTCCCTGTTCGGCGCGGACGGCGTATTCGAGGGAGCGGCCTTGGTGCAGGATGGTTTTGGCGTGGATGAAGACCTCGGCGGCGATTTTCAGGGAGCGCATCGGCGGAATCGTGCCTTCGGGACGGTGCTGTTGGAGAAAATCCGGAGAGGCCAGCAACGTGGCGTTCTGCCGGGCGTGTTCCCATTCCGCCTCGCTGAGCGTTCCTGACTCCACGGGGCGTTCCATGCTTTCCCGGAAGGCATCCGCCAGCCCGTCCTGAAGTGTTGCTGAAGGGGAATGACAGCCCAGCCTCCGGAGGGTGGTGACGCGCTCGTGCAGCGCCGCGACCGCCAGTTTCCGGAAAGCCGGATGCGGCACCCGCCAGACGCGCCCCATCGTTTCGTAGTCAAAATCCAGCAACAGATTCCCGACCACCACCATCGCCTCGCCGATGCGCCCTCCGCCGATTCCGGCAACGCGCAAGCCCTCCGCCTCCACCTCGTTGATCGCCCGCAGTCGTCCCTGCAAGCCCAACCGCTGGAGCAGTTTCACGGGTGCGGCCAGCATCCTTTCATAAATCCGATCCGTGCGGGCGGGAACCCGCGAGTGGTGAAAAATGCACTGGTAGAAGACTTGGTTGGTGTCGAGGTAAGTGGCCCCACCGCCCACCCGCCGCCGGAAGATCGGCAGGTTCAGCGTTTGGCAAACGGGCACGTCCAGCACTGCGTCCAGCACTTGATGGTAGCCGAGACAGAGGTAGGGAGTCGCAGGCTGGCAGAGGACGATGGTGTCCGGTGCGGACGCATCCATCCGCTCGGCGAGACTGTGGTAGAGTGCCTGCGTCAGCCCCGGCTCCAGCACCCCGGCTTGGATGAGGCGGATGGGGAAGTCAGGCAACCGCCGCTTCGGGAGGCGCGGTGACTTCGGGCAAGTGCATTTCCCGGCGAATCACGGCGAGGTCGTCGGCTTCCGGCAGGAAGGGGTAGTCCCGGAATTCTTCGCCGGGGCGGTAGGAGCCATAAGGGCGATTACAGGCCATCGTACCCTCACGGTCCGGGCAACCGTTGGTCATGAAGGGCAGCCCCGTGTTGGTTGCGGAATCCAGCAATTCCTTGGGCGCGTCAATTTCACGGATCGCTCCAGACGCATCAAAACGGACGGCGGCTTCCGGCAGGTCGTGTTCCTCGATCAGGTACTTCACCAACTGGATGCGGCGGGTGCGGACGATGGGCACACGCGCCGCGTTTTCCATCGTCGTGCCCGGCTCCGGATTGAAGGAGAACAGGTAGCCTGCGATCTGCTCGGATTTCAGTTGGTGGAACAGGCTCACCAAATCTTGGTCGGTTTCACCGAGGCCGACGATGAGATGGCAGTTGACCTTCATCGGCCCGAAGAGTTCCCGTGCTTTCCGGACGATCTTCCAGTGCCCGTGCCAGTCGTGCGGCCCCTTGGTGCCTTTGCCGCGAGTTTCGTAAAACACGTCCTCCGAAGCGGCGTCCAGCCCGATGCCCACGATGTCCGCGCCTGCGTCCTGAATGCGATGTAGCCAGTCCTCGTTGAGCAGTGTGGCGGTGACGAGTGCAGAAATGGGCACCTCCGGGGCTTGGCGGCGCACCCGCTGGGTCATGTCAATCAGGTCGCGGTTGGCGCGATGGTCCTGCACCTGCGCCACGCACACCCGCCCTACGCCGGACTGCCGCTCCTTTTCGGCGATGTGTTCGGCCACCAGATCGGTGGGGAACAGTGGCCACGCCACGCGGATGAAGGAATTGTCCTCCGCCGCGCCCGGACGCTCGCGGGCGAGTCCGCAGTAGGTGCAGTTGGCGTAGCAGCCCTGCGGGTAGTTCTGAAGCAGGTTGATGCAGGAGCAGTTGCAGCGTGAAATCCGGCCCGGCTTGAGGCCCAACTCGATGGCGGCAGCCATGCTGATGCGCACGTACTCCGGACTGATCTGAAACTCTTCGCTTTGCAGGTGGCTTGGGGTGTT
>CAZQXS010000068.1:4229-19310 GCA_964597275.1 uncultured Pseudomonadota bacterium
AAATTCAAGCCCAGCCCACACCGCAGCAGGCGTGGATGAGGTCCGGTTCCAAACCCCGGCTGCGGGCGTAGGCGATGGTTCCCTCGGAGGGGTAGGCGATGCCGTTGAGTCCAGCATCCACCGCGAGCCGATCCACGTCCTTTTTCATCGCCCCCAGCGGACGGGCGCAACCGAGCATCACGGGGGTGTCCGGCAACGTTTTGCGGGCGGTTTCAAAAAATCCGCCGATTTCTTCCAACGAGGGTGGTGTCACCTCGGCCATCGGGGTTCCGGTCAGGGGCATGAGGATCACCAGCACCAGCAGTTTCAGGGGATGCTTTGCGGTCATCTCCAGCGCCTTCCACTCGCCGAGCATTTTCCCAAAATGCAGGCCGAGGATGATGTGCGGCACTAGGGGAACTCCGTGACGGGCAAGCCGTTCCAGCACCTGATCATAATCCTCAGTCTGGGCGTTGAGGTGATACACCTCCCGGATCGTGCGGTTATCCCCGATGATGTCCACCATCGCGCCGTCAAGGTCCAACTCGCCCAAGCCCTCGGCGGTGGCCTCGTCCGGCAGGCCCGGATGCACCCGGATCGTCAGCCCCAATTCTCGGCGAACGCGCAACAAGTCCGGCAGATGTGCTTTGAGCGGAACCCGCCCCTGACGGTCGCAGCCTCCGGAAATCAGCACGCCGCGTGTGCCATTTTCGGCCAGCCGGGAACACAATTCAAACAGGCTTTCGGTGCCGTAAGAAAGGTCGTTCATGCCGCGCAACACCTGTGTGCCGCAGTGCTTGCAGTCGAGGGCGCAATGCGTTCCGGTCAGGCTGATCGAGACAAATTCCTCCGCCTGCTGGCACGGGAGTTCGGAGGTGCGATGGCGGCGCAGTCCGGGCGTGTGGAAGTTGATGCGCTGCGGAAAGTGGCGGTTGCGGATTTCCAGACATTCGGCGGAAATCGGCGGCAGCGCGGTCGGCGGCTTAAACGGCTGGAGTGCGGGCATGGCTGGGAGCGGGATTGACGAAACAGCCGTAGCGGTGGGTTCCGGTTTCCGAGGACTGCGCGGTGGCGGCGTTCACGGCATGGCCGATCACCTCGCAGAGCGAGTCCAGTGGCAGAAACTCAAGCTCGTCGGCCCAGCGGACATAGGCATCGGCAAGGGTGTTTCGCACCTGAAGTGGATCGGATGAATGCCAGCGCAAGCGGCCTTCCAGGTCGGCAATCGCGGATTCACTGGCAAAGAAATCGCCACCGAGGAACACCGCCTTGAGTTGGCGTCCTGCCAGCGTCACGCGCACGTCCAGCAACCCGGCAGGGGTTTTCAGCTTGGCCTCGCCCATCAGGTCCGGGACTTCGACCTTTTGGTGAATCCAGTCCGCAGAGAGGTACTTTTGCACCTCCAATTCCCCAATCGCCTGCCGCTCCTCATCAGAAAACCCGCTGTGGGCAAGCTCGGTGCCGAAGTGCTGGGCAAAGGCGTCGGCCACCGCTTCGCGTACTTCAGAAACGCTCAGGTCGCGCTGGGACTCCTTGCAGACGCTGGTGATGCGCCCTTCGATGCTCTGGATTTGCTTGTCGTCCAGCTTTTCCAGCGGGATGTTGAGGGCACGGAGCATGAGCCGCACGTCCAAGTCCACCAGCAACGAGGAGTGAAAGAGGAAGCCCCCGGAGGCGTTATGGTGAATCCCCAGCCCAGCGATTTTGCGACCGTCCACCTCCAAGTCGTTCTTGCCCCGGAACTGCGCCGGAATCCCGAAGGCTTGCAGGCCGGACGAAAGTGCAGCGGCAAACTGTCGCATCAACTCGCGGGGGGCCGTGATTCCGTCCTGCTCCCGCAGCATCCATGCAACCCCCAACTGGCCGCTTCCCATCAGGATCGCCCCGCCTCCGGTGGGACGGCGGTTGACAGCGATGTCCTGCTCACCGCAAAAACCGAGGTTCAATTCGTTCTCAATGCGCTGAAAACGCCCGACCAAGGCACAGTGCGAGCGGTAGGTGTAGAGCCGCAGGCAGGTGGGGGATTCCCCTTGCCCGATGCGCAGGGTCATGGCTTCGTCGGCAGCCAGCCCGTAGCTGTCCGCAACGCCATCCTCTTGCAGCAAGCGCCACGTCATCCTTCGATCCATCCCTGCTCGCGGTAACGCTCCAGTTCACGGGCCGACCATTTTGGAATCTCCGCGCCGCTCACCAGATTTGTGGAGTCCTCCAGCCAGCTTTCGGTTTCAATGACCGCCAGCCAGCCCTTGCCATACGGATCCTGATTGACCACAAACGGATCTTCCAGCACGGCGGGGTTGCGTTCCACCAAGGTGCCATTGACGGGCGCGATCATTTCCCCGGTCATCTTGGCCGCTTCCAAAACACCCATCGGCTGGCCCGACTGCACCCGGCTCTGCGAGGCGTTGAGCGAAAGGTAGGCGAGTTCACCCAGCGAGGACAGCCCCAGCGGGTCAATGCCAACCCGAATCCGCGTGTCGCTCTCCGGCAGTGCCCACATGTGGGTCACGCGCTCATAAAAAAGATGCTCCGGAAAGGTGTAGTCCATGTGTTTTTCCAGTCAAGAGTGGAAGCCGCTTTCCCCGACAAGCTCCCAGCGTTTTAGCAAACCTCCCACGGAGATACAACAAAAAACTGATATATTCAGAAAAATAAATATACTCACGGCCATTTGGACGCGATTCGCGGGCATGGTCCGCTCCTACGGTGCGTTGGTCTTGGGGGTCGCCAAGTCCTCGGCGAGGGCTTGCCGCTGTTCAGGCGAAAGCGGTTCTTCGAGGGTGAGGTTGGGGTGGTTGCTTCCGAGCGCAACCGGAGTCGCGCCGCCCGTGTCAAACTTGAGGTACTGCACGGAAGAGAGTCGGTCATCGCCGATTTGCCGCTCGTCGAATTTCGCGGGAATCTGCCGCCCGTCTTCCAAGAGCGCGTAGAGCTTTTGCGGCAGGCCCAGCAATTTGCGAAGTTGCACGTCGCGCTCCTCCGGACTCGCGTATTCGATGAGCAGCACGCAGCCCAACTCGCCTTCTGCGCCCAGCAGTTCGTTGTAGGTGTTGATCTCGTGCTGAATGTCGGATTCCTTGACGATCTTCTCGGTACGCATCATTTCCTGCACCTGATAGCGCACCGTTTCCGTGTTCTCGAAGAGGAAGGTGAGGTGGTCGCCGATGTGGATGCGGCGGGATTCCTTGGTTTTCAGCACCTGTTCGCGGATGGCGTTGCGCTGTTCTTCGTAAGTGACGTAATCCACGATTTCGTGGCGTTCAACAGGGCGCATGGCTATTCTTCAGGTGGTGTGATTTTCTGAGGAAAGCCATCCTCGCGGTAGGCGCGGGCGAGGATGGACATGGGGTGCAGGGGGCGCACTCCCGCGAATTGCCCGAACTGAATTGCCGCGAGCGGGCAGTCGGTTGCCCAGACTTCCGCGCTGGTGTCCTTCATGCCGTCAAACGCCTTCTTGCCGATGCGTGCGGAGGCCTCGAAGGACTCGGTCTTCATGGCGTAAGTGCCGTCGTGCCCGCAGCACTCCATCGTGGTCGCGGGTTTCACTCCCGGAATCTGCCGTAGCAGGTCACGGCCCTTGAAGCCGACGCTTTGGGTGCGCAAGTGACAGGGGGCGTGGTAGGCCACCTTGTCGCCAGGAGTGCTTTTGAAACCCTTGTTGAAGCGTTCCTCCTTGCGGATGTTCCAGAGGAAGTCCGCCGGATTTTGCACGGCTTCCGCAAGCTGTTGCGCCCGTTCCCGATCCGCGCCTTCGAGCAGTTCCGGGTACTCGCGGGAGAGCATCATCGAGCAGGTCGGATTGATCGCCAGCACCTTGGCCCCGGACGCGACGTAGGGCAGCAGCACGTCAAGGTTGTGCCGGGCCTGCTTGCGGACCAAGTTGAGGTTGCCCTGCTCCCACGCGGGCATGCCGCAGCACTGCAAGCCCTTGGCGCAGGCGCAGTTCACCTGATTGCGCTCCAGCACCTCCAGCGTGTCCTGCCCAATCTGCGGCTCGTTGTTCTGGACGTAGCAGGTCTGGAACAGCACGGCCTCAACCTCGTCGGACGGGGATTGGATTTTGCCCTGATCCCCCGCAAGTTGCTCGAAGGTCCGTGGGGCAAAATCCGGAAGCTCCTTGTCGCGGTGGATGCCGAGTGCCTTTTCCATCAGCACGCGGTGCGCCTTGACGCGGTTCATCGTGTTCGCCAAGCCGAAACTGGCCCGCGCCGCCTTGGCCGAGGTGTCCGGATCGCGCAGCACACGGTCTCGCAGCGAGGGTTGGTTTTGCTTGGCCGAGATGGCCTTGTGGCGGTGGACGATCTTCGGGAAGTCGAGCTGGAACTCGTGATCCTCACGGGGGGTGTAGGGGCACTGCACCTCGCAGAGCTTGCACTGAAAACACGCATCCATGATGCGCTCGGTGTCCTGTGCGTTCACCTTCCGGACATCGCCATCGTACTGTGTGTCAATCAGCCCGAAGAGCGTGGGGAAGGAGTCGCAGTACTTGAAGCACATGCGGCACCCGTGGCAGATTTCGTAGGCGCGGGTGAGTTCCTTCTGGAACGCCGAGGTGTCCCAGTACTTCGGCTCGCTCGGATCGTAGCAAAGCCCATCCGTGGGCAAGTAGGAGATGTTTCCGGATTCGGTACTCATCAGCTAAAAAGCTGGAAAGGAGAATAGGGGCTGATGCTGGATGTTCCAGAAAACTCCGTTCGTCCTGAAGCTCTGTCGAAGGGCGAACCCTGCTCATGCTTCGACAGACTCGGCACGAACGCTTTGATGGATGCGTGCTTTCGTCAGGTCAAACAGAAACAGGGCGCTCGTGCTTCGACAGGCTCGGCACGAACGCCTTGTTGTGGATGCGTGCTTTCGTCAGGAGACGCTGTCGAGCATTTCCTGAAAGCGTCCGGCGTGGGACTTCTCGGCCTTGGCGAGGGTCTCGAACCAGTCGGCGATTTCGCCGAAGCCCTCGTCGCGGGCGGTCTTGGCCATGCCCGGATACATGTCGGTGTACTCGTGGGTTTCCCCGGCGATGGACGCCTTCAGGTTTTCCGGGGTTTCGCCGATCGGCAGGCCCGTGGCGGGGTCGCCGACTTGCCGGAGGTAGTCGAGGTGGCCGTGCGCGTGGCCCGTCTCGCCCTCGGCGGTTTGTCGGAAGTTTCCGGCGACTTCCGGGAAGCCCTCAACGTCGGCGACTTTCGCCATCCACAGGTAGCGGCGGTTCGCTTGGGATTCGCCTGCAAAGGCGTCTTTGAGGTTGTCGTGGGTTTGGGATCCGTCCAGATTTGGCATAATTTTCCTTGCAACAATGGGAAAGCTCCCGGGGGAGCGTTGGAAATGAGCAGCAAAACGGTGCTGAACAGCAATGACATCATATCGGAGAACAACGACATCTCCAAATCGTTTTTTTCAAAGGGATTTCACGAGGAACCCCCTTTCTCCGGTAAGGCCGAAAACGCCTTGCCAAAGTCTTGAAAACAGGTTCAATGAATGTATCCGCGCCTCGTCACGGCGCTTTTTTCATTTCCAATTTAAACAAAGGAGTAGCACATGATCGAGGCAGGATCACCCGCTCCAGACTTCACGTTGGGCAGCCAGCTTGGGGAGTTCTCCCTGAGCCAGTTCAAGGGACAGAAGAACGTCATGCTCGTCTTCTACCCCCTTGACTGGACGTCCACCTGAAGCAAGGAGATTCCGGACTTGGAGCAGAGCATCGCCGACTTCAAGGCCGCAGACACCCAGGTGCTGGGTGTGAGCGTGGACAGCAAGTTCAGCCATGACAACTGGGCAAATTCGCTGGGCGGGGTGTCGTACCCGCTGCTGGCGGACTTCCACCCCAAGGGCGCGATGGCTGACTCGTATGGCGTGTATCTGGCGGACAAGGGCTTCATCGCCCGCTCGACCGTGATCATCGACAAGCAGGGCGTGGTGCGCTACGCCGCACTGGTCGAGGCGGGCGGACGACGCCACGCCGCCGACCTGCTGGCCGAGTGCCAGAAGGTCAACAACGGCTGACCCCTCATGCGGGTGCTGTTGTGCCCGCATTCTCATTTCAATGGAACTGTACTACTACGAGGCGTGCGGCTTTTGCCAGTCGGTGCTGAACACGCTCAGGAACCTCAAGATCTTGGATCAGGTGGAGTTGAAGGACATCCGCATGAATCCGGAGTTTGAGGCCGAACTGATTGAGCGCACGGGCAACAAGACCGTGCCGTGCCTGCTGGTCGAAGGTGAGCCGATGAAGGAGTCCGAGGCCATCAGGAAATATCTCGTCTCCCGCTTTCTCTGATCAGGTTTCGGCGACGCCCCGGGCCATGATGAGCTTGCCGGTGCGCACCATTTCCACCAGCCCCATCGTTCCCAGCAGACGCTCCAGCGCGTCAATCTTCGAGGAATTCCCCGTGGTCTCGATGATCAGCGAGCCTTCGGTGATGTCCACGGTCTTCGCCCGGAAGACCTCCACCACCTGAAACACCTCCGAGCGCCGCTCGGCAGACACCTCCACCTTGAAGAGCGCCATCTCGCGGTCCACGGAATCCGAGGACTCGTGGTGCGAGGCGTGGACGACATCCACGAGCTTGTTGAGCTGGCGTAGGATTTGGTCGAAATCCGCCGGGTTGCCCTGCACCACCACCGTCATCCGCGAAAACTGCGGATCGTGCGCTGCAGAGACGACGAGCGACTCCACGTTGTAGCCGCGCCGGGCAAAGGTCTGGGAGATGCGGACGAGGACTCCCGGCTTGTTGTTGACGAAAATGCTGATGGTGAATTGCTCTTCCATTAGGGTCTGAAAGGTTTGGTCAGGGCTTGTGCAAAGTTTCACCGTTCATGCTGAGCCTGTCGAAGCAGGAACGGGTTCACCCTTCGACAGGCTCAGGGCGAACGGAACATCTGAATTGGATTCTCAGCAAGTGGGTCAAGTGCTGCCGACGGGTTTTTCGAGCTTGGTGGTCGGGTGGGGTTCCTCAATCAGCATTTCCGCGACGGGTGCCCCGGAGGGGATCATCGGGAAAACGTTGTCGGCCTTGACCACCACGGCCTCGATCAACACCGGGCCGTCGTTGTAGTCGAGCGCTTTTTGCAGGACACGGGTGACATCTCCGGCCCGGCGGATGCGGAAGCCCTTGATGTCATATGCCTCGGCGAGCTTGACGAAATCCGGATTACCCCCCATGTCCACTCCGCTCTCGCGGTTGTCGAAGAAGAGCTGCTGCCACTGCCGGACCATGCCGAGGTAGCTGTTGTTGATGACGAGGATCTTGACGGGCAGCTTGTGGATCATGGCGGTGGCCAACTCGAACTGCGTCATCTGGAAGCCGCCGTCGCCGACCACGGCAATCACGAGGTCGTCCGGACAGCCGAACTGCGCACCCAGTGCGGCAGGCAGGCCATAGCCCATCGTGCCCGCGCCGCCGCTGGAAAGCCACTGGCGCTCGCGGGAGGATTTGCAGAACTGCGCGGCCCACATCTGGTGTTGTCCCACGTCGGTGGAGATGATGCCCCGGGAACCCGTCAAGCGGTCGAGCTCGTCCAAAACATGCTGCGCCCGCAAGCCGCCGCGCTTGGGGTACTTGAGCGGATGTCGCCGCTTCCACTTCGCAACTTGCGTGAGCCACGGCTTGGTCTTGAGGGGCTTCACGAGCGGGAGCAAATCCTCCAGCACAAGGGACGCCTCGCCTTGCAGGGAAACGTCCGGCTGGATGATCTTGCCAAACTCGGCAGGGTCAATATCAATGTGAATCTTGGTCGCCTCCGGGCAGAAGGCGCTGACCTTGCCCGTGATGCGGTCGTCCCAGCGGGCGCCGATGGCCATGATCAGGTCGCAGTTGATCACGGCCTTGTTGGCGTAGGCGGTGCCGTGCATGCCGAGCATGCCGACGGACAGTTCGTGGGTTTCCGGAAACGCCCCCTTGCCGAGCAGGGTGGTGGTGACGGGCGCCTTCAGCTTTTCCGCCAATGCCAAAACCTGCTTGCTGGCTTGGGAGACCACGGCTCCTGCGCCCACGTAGAGCAGCGGCTGCTTGGACTGCATGATCAATTCGGCAGTGTGCCGCAAGTCGTCGGGGTCGCAGCGGGTTTGCACTTGGTAGCCCGGCATGTCCACCTCGTCCGGGAAGTCGGCTTCGCACTCGTTGGTCTGCACGTCCTTGGGGATGTCTACCAGCACGGGTCCGGGACGTCCAGAACTGGCGAGATGAAACGCTTCCTTCATCACGCGGGGCAAGTCGTTGACGTCCTTGACGAGGTAGCTGTGCTTGACCACGGGCATGGTGACCCCAAAGACATCGGCCTCCTGAAAGGCGTCCTTGCCGAGGTTGGCGGTGATGGTCTGTCCCGTGATCACCACCAGAGGCACAGAGTCCATCTGAGCGGTGAGCAATCCGGTGACGGTGTTTGTCGCGCCGGGGCCGGACGTGACGAGGACCACGCCGGGCTTTCCGGTGGCGCGGGCGTAGCCGTCGGCCATGTGGGTGCCCCCCTGTTCGTGCCGGACGAGGATCAGCTTGAGTTTCGAGGCATCCACCAAGGCATCAAAGATGGGCATGCACGCCCCGCCGGGGTACCCGAACACAAAATCCACGCTTTCGCGCTCAAGAGCTTCGACCACAACTTGTGCGCCGTTCATGTCAGTTTCTCCTGTTGTAGCAATTCAAGGGTGTCAACTTGCAAGCATTTTGGCTGATTTTCTGGAGAGACTCAAGGAGATTGTGTGGAGTTGGCGATGAAAAATCACAAAAAATGCGAAATTCCACAAAATGTGGCGCGAAATTCCGGTTGGCGGCTCCAGTTCTTCGGAAATGCCCGAATTCTCTGGTTCAGAAGCCGAATTCCGAGAAACCGTTTGATTGTTCTGAGAGCATTGGCTAAAACGTGATTGCTTGACTGACAACAGATTTTCCAAACTCCAGCCCAAACGCTCGCTTGCTTGCTCCGGACACTCAGAAGGAAATCGCCCAACTCCTCAGCCGCTATCCCATCAAGCGCAACGCCCTGCTTCCCATCTTGCATGTGGTGCAAAAGGCCAACGAAGGCTACCTCACCCCGGAACTGCTGGAGGAGGTGGCGGGCATCTGCGAAGTCTCCCAAACCCATGTGGAGGGTGTCATCAGCTTCTACACGATGTACAAGCTGGAGAAGCCCGGCAAGTTCCACCTGCAAGTCTGCACCTGTGTGCCGTGCTGCCTCGTCGGTGGCGAGGAGCTTTTGGAGCATGTGGAGGGAAAGCTGGGCACCCACGCCGGACACACGGCGGACGATGGCGTGTTCAGCGTGGAAGAGATGGAGTGCATCGGCGCATGCAGCTACGCCCCGGCGGTGATCGTCAACGAGGACTACCACGAGAAGATGAATCCAGAAAAAATGGATCGGCTGATGGACGAACTGCGCTCGCAAGGAGAGGCCCATGCTTGAGGAAACGCTGGTGCTCTTCCGGAACATCCGGAATCCCAACTACGACAAGTCCCTCAAGGGCTACAAAAACGCGGGGGGCTTCACGGCGCTGAAAAAGGCGTTGGAGATGCAGCCCGACGAAATCGTGCAGCTCACCAAGGATTCCGGGTTGCGCGGACGCGGCGGCGCAGGATTCCCGACCGGACTCAAGTGGAGCTTCATGGCGAAGGGCACGGGCAAGCCGACCTACCTCGTCTGTAACGCGGATGAGTCGGAACCCGGAACCTGCAAGGACCGCGAATTGATGCTTCACGACCCGCACCAGTTCTTGGAGGGCATGATGATCGGCTGCCTCGCGATTGGCTGCCGACACGGCTACATCTACGTCCGGGGCGAGTACTGGCCCTCCATCAAGTCGCTCAACGCAGCGGTGCAGGAGTTGTACGACGACGGCATCCTTGGCGAAAAGCTCATGGGCACGGGGCCGAAGCTCGACCTCACGGTTCACACGGGCGCGGGAGCCTACATCTGCGGTGAGGAAACCGCCCTGCTCGACTCAATCGAGGGCAAGCGCGGCCATCCGCGAGTGAAGCCGCCCTTCCCGGCGGTTTCCGGATTCAACGCCTGCCCAACCACGGTGAACAACGTCGAAACGCTCACCTGCCTGCCCTTCATCGTCAACGAGGGGGCGGAGGCGTTCAAGGCGTTCGGCCCGGAAAACAACGCGGGCACCCACCTCATCAGCCTCAGCGGGCACGTCAACACGCCCGGAGTCTATGAAGTGCGGCTGGACGCGAACCTCAAGGACATCATCTACGACCTTGGCGGCGGTATTCCCGACGGCAAGAAGCTCAAGGGCGTGATTCCGGGAGGGGCGTCCTCCTCGGTGCTGACCGCCGACGAGGTGGACGTGACCTATTCCTTTGACGCACTCGCTCAGGCGGGAACGATGATGGGATCGGCGGCGATCATGGTCTTTGACGAGGACACAGACGCAGTCAAGCTGCTGCACCGCATTGTGCGGTTCTTCAGCCACGAATCCTGCGGCCAATGCACCCCGTGCCGCGAAGGCACGCACTGGGCGCGCATGATCATCCGGGACTTCATGGACGGCAACGGCAACGAGCGCAAGCTCAAGCGCCTGCACCGCGTGGGCGGCAACATGATGGGCACCACCGTGTGCGCACTCGGAGATGCCTGCGGAATGCCGATCCAGTCCTTCACCACCAAGTTCGCAGACGAGTTCCGCGAGGTGCAGGCCCTTGCCGCTTGACGAAAATTGAAAGGGCCATGCCCGCGACACCAGCAACCAGCAACCAGCAACCGACACCAGCAATGCCCACTTTCCACTTGGATGGCCAGCCCGTTGAGTTTGAACCGGGAGAGAAGGTGCTGTCTGCCGCACTCCGCGCCGGAGTCGAGGTTCCGCACTACTGCTTCCATCCCGGACTCTCGGTGGTGGCGACCTGCCGCATGTGCCTCGTGGACGTGGTGGACATGGGCAACGGACGCCCCATGCCCAAGCTCCAGACCTCGTGTTCGATGGACGCGGTGGAGGGCATGAAGATCGAGACCAAGAACGCGAAGGTCTTGGAATCCCGCGAGGACGTGATGGAGTTCCTGCTCATCAACCACCCACTCGACTGCCCGATCTGCGACCAGTCCGGCGAGTGCGTGTTGCAGGACTACTCCTTTGACCACGGCACGGGCAAGTCCGAGATGGAATACGCCAAGCGCGTGTACGGCTGGCGGGACATCGGCACCTTCGTCGCGCTGGAGCGCAACCGCTGCATCCACTGCACGCGCTGCGACCGCTTCACCCGCGAGGTCACGGGCACCAACGAGTTCGGCATGTTCAACCGGGGCCACGAACTGACGGTGGACACCTACGCCGACCGCCCGATGACCAACAAGTTTCAGGGCAACATGGCGGACCTCTGCCCGGTTGGGGCGATCACGGACAAGGAGTTCCGCTTCAAGCGCCGCGTCTGGCGTCTCAAGAAAACCCCGTCCATCTGCACGGGCTGCTCGACGGGCTGCAACATGACCATCGAGTACGACAAGAACGAGGTCTTCCGGCTCAAGCCCCGCGAAAACCAGGCGGTCAACCGCTGGTGGATGTGCGACGAGGGCCGCCTCAGCTACCGCGTGATGAACGAGCGCGAGCAGCGCGTCATGAAGCCGCTGGGCCGCGTGCAGGGCGAGTTGCAGCCGATCTCCTTCGAGCAGGCGTATCAGGCCATTGCCGAGCGCATCACCGCCCTCAATCCGGGGGCCGGAGGCGCACTGGTGCTGAGCGACACGAACGCAAGCAACGAAGCGCTGTTCATGCTCCGCAAGCTGGCGCAGGACGGCTTGGGCGCGGAGCAGGTCTTCTGCCCCATGCCGGACTGGCAGCAGCCGGATTCGGATTTCTTCATTGATTCGCTCATCACCACCGACAAAACGCCCAACCGCGCCGGTGCCCGCGAACTCGGTCTCAGTGGAGTGGCCGATTCCACGGAACTCGATTCCGCGCTGGAGGCCAACCCGAAAGTGGTGGTCATCCTCGGCAATCCGTTTGCAGAGGCCGCCGAACTCCGGGAGAAACTCGGCAAGGCGCAATTGATCGTGGTGATCGGCACGCTGCTCAACGGCTGGACCGAGGTTGCCGATGTCGTGCTACCCGGACGGCTGCATTCCGAGCAGGACGCGACCTTCACGAACAAGCAACGGCGCGTGCAGCGCACCCACGTTGCGGTTCAGGCACCCCGCCAGACCCGCCCGGAGTGGCAGATTCTTGCCGACCTGCTTGCCGCATTGGGCAAGGGAGCCGGACTGGACAGCGCGGATGCCGTCTTGCAGGCACTCGCGCAAGAGGTGCCCGCCTTTGCGGACTTGTCGCTGGACGGACTCACTGGTGCCGGAGCATTGCTTCCTGGAGAGGCGAGCGACCCCGGACGCTCCGTTGTGGACACCCGAACGGCCTCCGCCTAAACCCCTACCGCCTAAACCCACCGCCGATAAAACCGGATGATCGTCTTCTTCTACCTTTTCGCTCTGGTCAGCCTGATCACGGCTCTGGGGGTGCTGGTGTTCAAGAACCCCATTCACAGCGCCCTCTGTCTCGTGGGCACCTTCTTCTGCCTCGGCGCGATCTACGTCATGCTCAACGCCGAGTTCGTCGCGGTCATTCAGGTGTTGGTCTATGCCGGGGCGATCATGGTGCTGTTCCTGTTTGTGCTGATGCTGCTCTCCACCAAGGACAACGACCAGTACGCGCTCAAGCTCAACGTGCCTCGCGGGTTGGCGGTGGCCATCACGGGACTGCTGATGATTCAAGTGCTGACGGCCTTCATGGACCCGACCATCCGCTTTGGCGCACCCGGTGACTATCCCGTGGAGCGTATTCAGGAAATCGGTTCCATCACCCTGATCGGGCAGTTGCTCTTCACCGAGTTCGTGTTGCCCTTCGAGGTCATTTCCATTTTGTTGCTGGTCGCCGTGATTGGGGCGGTCATCATCGCCAAACGCCGCGTTCCCTGAGAGTCCGGATGATTCCCATCTCCCATGTCCTCGTCCTCAGTGCCATGCTCTTTGGCATTGGCGTGTTGGGGGTCATGTTGCGCCGCAACGTGATTGTCGTTTTCATGAGCATCGAGCTGATGCTCAACGCGGTCAACCTCTCCTTCGTCGGCTTCGCCCGCACGATGGATGACATGACCGGAGTGGTCTTCATCTTCTTCATCATTGTCGTGGCGGCGGCAGAAGCGGTGGTCGGGCTTTCGATCATCCTCTCGATCTACCGGACCCGCAAGACGCTCAACATAGACGAGTTCAATCTGCTCAAGTGGTAGCCATGTCTCAAATCTGGCTGGTCCCGGCCTTTCCGCTGCTGGGCTTCCTCCTCAACGGTTTTTTCGGGAAGCTCTTTGGCAAGCGCTTCGTCACCATCATCGCCCCGGCGGCGGTGGGCTTTGCGTTCTTGCAGTCGCTGGTGCTCTTCTTCGAGATGCAGGCCGCCGACGGGCACCTGCTGGTGGAAACGCTCTACACTTGGATGGCGACGGGAGCCTTTCAGGTGGACGTGGCGTTTCAAGTGGACCAGCTTTCCGGACTCTACCTGCTGATCATCACGGGCGTGGGCTTCCTCATCCACGTCTATTCCATTGGCTACATGGGGCACGAGGAGGGCTACTACCGCTACTTCGCCTACCTCAACCTCTTCATCTTCTTCATGCTCGTCCTCGTGCTGGGCGACAGTTTCCTGCTGATGTTCGTCGGTTGGGAGGGCGTGGGCCTCTGCTCGTACCTGCTGATCGGCTACTACTTCGAGAAGCACTCCGCCGCCGAGGCGTGCAAGAAGGCGTTCCTCTTCAATCGCGTGGGCGACTTCGGGGTACTGTCGGCAGTGATGCTGATCTTCCTCACCTTCGGAACCCTCAACTTCAACGTCGTCAATGCCGAAGCCGCCGCGCAATTGGAGGCGGGGGGCATTCTTGTGACGGTGATCACGCTCTTCCTCTTTTTGGGAGCGACCGGGAAATCCGCGCAGATTCCGCTCTACGTCTGGCTTCCAGACGCAATGGAGGGGCCGACCCCGGTTTCCGCGCTCATCCACGCCGCGACGATGGTGACGGCGGGACTCTACATGGTCGCTCGCCTCAGCCACCTCTTCGTGCTGGCCCCCTTCACGATGAACGTGATCGCGGTCATTGGGGCGGCCACCGCCTTGCTGGCGGCAACGATTGCGCTCACGCAGACGGACATCAAGCGTGTGTTGGCGTACTCCACGGTCAGCCAGTTGGGCTACATGTTCCTCGCGCTTGGCGTGGGTGCCTTCACGGCAGGCATCTTCCACGTCATGACCCATGCCTTCTTCAAGGCGCTGCTCTTCCTCGGCTCCGGATCAGTGATCCACGCGATGCACCACGAGCAGGACATGATGCGCATGGGCGCCCTGCGCCGCAAACTGCCTGTGACCTACCTCACGATGCTGATGGGCACCTTGGCGATTGCGGGCATTCCCTTCTTCTCCGGATTTTTCAGCAAGGACGAGATTCTTTGGAAGGCGTTCAGCTCGCCGCTGGGCGGAGGCGGCTTCTGGCTGATTGCCTTTGTGACGGCGGGCTTGACCTCGTTCTACATGTTCCGGCTCATCTACCTCACCTTCCACGGGAAATCGCGGGTGGACTCCCACACGGCGGCGCACCTGCATGAATCTCCGGCGGTGATGACCGTGCCGCTGGTGATCCTTGCGGTGTTGTCGGTGTTTGGCGGATTTGTGGGAGTGCCGCATGTGCTGCACTTCCTGCCGAACGGCATGGAGCTTTACTTCGAGGGCTTCTTTGCCGAGATTCCGGGGGCGGGACATGGCTCTGCCGCCGCCGAGATCGGGCTGATGCTCGCCTCCGTCTTGCTCGCGATCATCGGCTGGTCACTGGCCCGACGCTACTACGCGAACGGACTGGAGGACATCACGGCCCTGCGGAACCGTCTGCAAGCGGCATATCGGGTTTCGCTCAACAAGTGGTATGTGGATGAGCTTTACGATGCCGTGATCGTGCAGCCCGGCAAGCTGCTCTCCACCTTCGTCCTTTGGAAGGCGATTGACCAGAACGTGATTGATCGGCTGGTGCTGCTGCCCGGAAACCTCGCCCGTGGGGTGGGCAGTGGTCTGCGACTCGCGCAGAACGGCGTGATGCAGAGCTATGCGCTCATCTTCTCGCTGGGGGCCATGCTCATCCTCGG
>CAZQXS010000069.1:0-14239 GCA_964597275.1 uncultured Pseudomonadota bacterium
CTGCGGGACGTAGCCGATGCCGTGCTTGGGGATTTCGTGAGCGGGCAGTCCGGTGAGGTCGTTGCCGTCGAGTTGGACGCTTCCAGCAACAGGAGGCACCAGCCCCATGATCGTCTTCAGCAGCGTCGTCTTGCCCGCACCGTTGCGTCCCAGCAGCCCAAGGATTTCGCCGCGGTCAAGCCGCAGCGACACCTGATCCAGCACCCGGACGCTGCCGTACTGGCACTGAATTCCATCAAGCGCAAGCATCACGTTCCCAAGTAGGTTTCTTGCACCAAGGCGTTGTTCTCGATCTCCTCCGGCGTGCCCTCGGCCAGCACCTTTCCGCTGTTCATCACCGTGATGCGCTCGGCCAGCCCCATCACCACCGACATGTTGTGCTCGATCAGCAGCACGGTGGCCTGCTTGGCAATTTCCTGCACCAATTCGCACAGGCGGGCGATTTCGCCCTCGGCCAGCCCTTGGGTCGGCTCATCCAGAATCAGCAGCTCCGGCCCTGCGGCCAGCCCCATCGCGACTTCGAGCAGACGCTGGTGTCCGTAGGGCAGGTTGCTCGCCTGCTGGTTTTCGACTCCGTCCAGCCCGACTTGGGCCAACACCTGCGCCACACGCTCGGCAATTGCGCTTTCCTTGCGCGACATTCCGGCTTGGCGTTGTGCAGCAAGCGCAACGTTTTCGTAGCAGGAAAGGTTGCCGAACACGCTCGTGACCTGAAAGGTGTACACGATGCCCTTCCGGACCCGGCCATGCGCCGGGATGCGCGTGATGTCCTCGCCATTGAAAAGAATGGTTCCGGACGTGGGTTGCAGGCGTCCGCTGAAAAGGCTGACGAGGGTGGTCTTGCCCGCGCCGTTGGGGCCGATGACCGCCCGGATTTCTCCTTGCGGAACCGCCAGTTCCACGTCCTCGACCGCATGCAAGCCGCCGAAGTGCTTGCTGAGTCCGTGGGTTTGCAGGAGTGGAGTCACGGAAGCCATGATGCCCATTTGTTGCGCACTGCCCCCATCAGTCCCTGCGGAAACCAGAGGACCAGCAGCAGCAATGCCCCACCCACCACAAAGAGGTAGCCGCTGGTGAGTCCGCTGGTGATGTCAATGAGGTAGTGCATGATGCCGGTGCCCAAGAGCGGGCCGAGGGTGGTGCCCATGCCGCCGAGCAGGGTCCAGAGCAGCGGGGAGATCGAGTGATGGATTTCTGCGAAGGTGGTGCCGACGTAGGAAAACAGCAGCGCATGAACCGCCCCCGCCGCCCCGGCAATGGTCCCGGAGGCCACTAGCGAGAAGAGCTTGTAGAGGTAGGTGTTGTAGCCCAGCAGTTTGGTGCGCTCCTCATTTTCCCGAATTGCAATCAGCACCCGCCCTGCCGGGGACAGCACCAGCGCGGCACTGAGCAGAAAGCAGACGGCAAACAGCAACCACGCGAGGTTGTACTTCACGTCCGGGTCCGAAAAGGGCACTTCCGCGCCTCCAAGGTTCAACGGCTTCAGGCTTTGCGAGAGCGAAAAGCCGTCCTGCCCCAAGGTGATCTCGTTGAAGTAGAGCAGCGAGAGGAACACCGCCTGTCCGAACATCAGCGTCACGATCAGGAAGGAAACCCCAGTCGTGCGCAACGCGATCAGGCCAAACACCAGCGACAGCACCGCGGCAGAGAGCAAGCCCGCGCCGAAGCCCTGCAAGCCGCTCAGTCCCAAGTGGTAGATGCCCAGCCCGGCCCCGTACATCCCAGCGGAAAAGAACATCGCGTGGCCAAGGCTCATCAAGCCCGTGTAGCCGAGCAGGATGTTGTAGCCGACGGCGAATGAGGCCAACACCATGATGCGGGCGACCGTGGTGTGATGATAGGCGGGCAGGACAAATTGCAGCAGGAACAGCACAAGCAAAATGGCGAGGTGCAGTCCAAACACTTTTTGGGGGTTGCGGTTCATGCGCGTTCCTCCCCGAAGAGTCCGGTGGGCTTGAAGACCAGCACCGCCGCGACCATCAGCGTGGCGAGGATTTTTGCGAGCGTGGGTTCGTAAAACACGGAGATGAAACCGTCACTGATCCCCACGATGAAAGCCGCGACAATCGTGCCGCGCAAGCTCCCCAGCCCGCCGATGATGACCACGATGAACGACAGCAGCAGCGGCTCCTGCCCCATCAAATAATCCGCCTGACGGATCGGCACCACCAGCACTCCGGCAATGGCGGCGAGTCCGGCTCCCAGCGCAAACACGGCGGCATAGACCTTCCGGGTGGGAACGCCGAACGCCTGCGCGGTTTCGGCATCCTGCTGCGTCGCCCGCATGTACAGCCCAAGGGTGCTGCGCTTCAGCGCGGCCCATGTGCCCAGCAGCAGCAACGCCGAAGCGACCGCGACAATCAGCTTGTACCCGGAATAGCCAAACCACGGGAACTGCACGCGAAAGTAGATGGGCGCGGTCACAGGACGGGCTTCCGGGCCATAGAGCGTGAGGACGAGTTGCTGGATGATGTAGAGCAGGCCGATGGTGGCGACAATGGTGCTTTCTGGATTGTAGTTCACGCGCCGCAGGATGGTTTTGTCCATCGCCACCGCAATCGCCGCCACCGCAATCGGTGCGATGAGAATGGCGAGGAAGAAGCCTGCAACCTCGTTTCCGCCCGTGAAATTAAAACACGCCCACGCCAGCACCGCGCCGAGCATGAAGAACTCCCCGTGCGAAACGTTGACGATGCGCATGACCCCGAACACCAGCGAAAGCCCCAGTGCAATCAGCGCCAGCACAAAGGCCGTGACGGTTCCGTCCAAGAGCGCAAGGAACAGCAGGGCGGCGTTTGAATCGAACCAGTCGGCCAAGAAATTCGTTCAGTCTGAAGAATGAAGCGTAGCACCGGGATTGCCGCAGAAAATGCGCAACCCCGATGCCAATGGGTGGGTTGAAGCGGTCGAGCTACAGGGACTGCTGGGTGTAGTCCGCTTCCGGCTCGTAGAGTCCGTCCTCAATCGAGGTGCGGTGGACGACGTTGAACTTGCCGCCGCTGACCTTGGAGATGAACTGCTGGCCGAAGCACTGGTGGATCTTCCCGTTGAAGGACTTGGCCCCCTGCGGGTGCGCGATGCCCTCGTTGAAACCCGTGAAGCCCTCCATCGTTTCGATCAGGGTGCCGTAGTCCTTGGGACCGCGATAGCCGCTCTGCTCCACGGCTTGCTTGATGGCGAACATCGTCTCCCAGCAGCCGAACATGTGGGAGTTCGCGGAGACGCTCTTGGAGTCGGACTTGTCGGCTCCGTTGGCGTCAATCCCCACCGCATCCCGATAGACCTTGGCTCCGTGAGTCGCGTAGCCGTCCGCATAGCGCGGCATGGCCTCCCAGAAGTAGGTTCCGTTCAGAAACTCCAGTCCGGGGCTTTTGAGGCCCACCCCTTCGAGCGAATCAATGAAGCCGAAGATTTCGGGGCGGTTGGAGCCGAAGTGTTCGCCCATCTCGCGGACGAAGGTGAGGACTCCCGGGCCGACCATGACGTGGTAGATCACCTCGGTGTCGCGGGGAATCTTGGCGAAGTAGCGCGTGTAGGAGGAGGCCGTGGGCGGAATCGCGAGCTTGGCGACCACCTTGCCGCCATGTTGCTCGGCGGCGGCACTGGCGTAGTCCCGGTGGTTGTAGCCAAAGGCGTAGTCCGGGTAGATGAGCGCGACCTTCTTGCCAAGGTTGTTGAAAATCCAACCCGCCATTGCACTGATCTGGGCGCGCACGTCCGTGATGCAGGGCTGGAAGGTGTAGCGGTTCAGGGCACCGGAGGCGACATGGTAGCCCTCGCTGACCACGAAGTACGGGATTTTCAACTCCCCCGCTCGCGGGGCTGATCCCATCACGACGTGCGAGAAGAGGGTTCCGTACACAAAATCCACCTTGTGCTGGGTCGCCAGTTTCTCCACGACTTCGGCCCCGCGCTTGGGGTCGGTGCCGTCATCCTCCGTGACCACCTCCACGGGCCGTCCGGCAATGCCGCCCATGTCATTGATGTACTTGGCGGCGGCGTTGGTCGTGCGCTCGTACCAGCGTCCGTAAAGGGCGCCGATGCCCGTGCGGTGCGCCTGGAACCCAATCCGGATGGGAGCGTCGCTGCCGGCGGCATGTGCGGTGCGGGCGATCGGGTCGAGTTGGCTGGCCAACACTCCGGCTCCCGCGAGTCCGGCGGTCGTGCCCAGCAAGGCTCGCCGCGAAACTTTGGGTTGTTGGGTTTCTTCGGTGGGGGATGCTTGTTTTTGCTCTTCCATGGACTCCTCCTTGGTGTGGGTTTGTTGCAAACAGCTATTGAATACCACAAACAAATTCCGGAGGGCAAGCTGAAATTTCTTGGAGATCCCTTGGATACCCGTGCCAAACCCTTCGCGGGATGCTACGATTTTGGTGTTTTCTTGCTCCCTTGGCGTAACTCTTTAGAAAAACACCCGTTGAAATACATGCTGCTGTTGCTGGCCGTCCTGCTCGTTGTGGCGGTTCCTGAAATCACTCTGGCCCACACCGGACAGCGGGGCTTTGTGATGCTGCTCCCCACGCGGCTGTACATGTTCGGCGGTGGGCTGGTGGTGGCGCTCACGTTTGTGCTGACCGTGCTTCTGCCCTCCGGAAAACGATCCACCCCGCTCCCGAAAAACGCAGAACCTGTGCAGGCGAGTCCCTCCCTGCTGGGGAGTGGCCTCGTCTTGCTGTTCATGAGCCTGTTGTTGCTCTGCGGGTATTTCGGCAGTCGTGACCCACTGGCGAACCCCTTGCCGCTGACCATCTGGATTGCGTGGTGGGTGGGGTTCACGATGCTGGTGGCGTTGGCGGGAAATCTTTGGGCACGCATCCAGCCGTGGTCCGCATGGTTCATGGTGTTGGCCGCAGTGCCGGGCGTGCGGGGGTTGGTTGGGCAATCCCGTTATCCACAAGGGCTGGGCTACTGGCCCGCCGTGCTGGGGTTTTTCGGATTTGCATGGATTGAACTGATTTATCCCGCCCCGCAAGATCCTGGGATTCTGGCGAACCTTGTGTTGGGCTACGCACTTTGCACGACCCTCGGCCTGATGCGGTTTGGTCCCAAGGCATGGCTCGGCTACGGCGATCCCTTTGCCGTGTTCTTCCGGATGGTCGGCTGGCTGTCTCCGATTGGCTGGCGGCCCTTCCAACTGCACTGGCCCGGAAGGAACTTGCTGGACCTCTCCCCCTTGCCGCCGAGTGGAGTGGCTTTTGTGGTGCTGGCGCTCGCCACGGTTTCATTCGATGGCCTCTCTCGGACCTTCTGGTGGCTGGACCTCATCGGCGAAAATCCCCTCGAATACCCCGGACGCACCGACCTGATGATGCGCAACACGCTGGGACTGCTGAGTACTTTTTTGGTTTTCGGATTCGCCTATCTTATCACCGTGCGACTGGGGCGGCTGTTTGGAGGAGCCGACTCAGAAAAGTGCCTGCGCCGCTTTGTGCTGTCGCTCATTCCTATCGCTTTCGGCTACCATTTTGCGCACTACCTGCCGATTTTCCTCGTTGAAATTCAATATGCCGGGATCGCGCTGTCGGACCCTTTTGGCACGGGCTTGAACCTGCTGAGCCTGCGCGACTGGCATGTTCACGCCTCCTTCCTCACGCACCATCAGTCGGTGGAAATCCTCTGGTACTTGCAGGTTACCGGAATCGTGCTGGCCCATGTTTGCGCCGTGGTGGTCTCGCACGGCTTTGCGTCGGAGGCCACCGATCAGCGACGCACCGCAATGCTCAGTCAGGTTCCGGCGACCCTGCTGATGATTGGCTACACGGTCTTTGGGCTGTGGTTGCTCTCCGCTCCGGTGGCCAGCTAGGGTTGAGCCGCAAGCCTTGGCTTGAACATCAATTGGCCTCTCGTTACGATTACGGACAGAATTATCGTCTCTGTTGCGCAAATTGACAGGGGAAACCATGCCCAATGTGAAAACCGCAATTTCGTTGGATGCCGACCTTCTAAAGCGTGTGAACGACGCGGCTGCGAACCTGCAAGTGTCCCGGAATCGTTTGCTCGTGCAGGTGGTCGAGGGGTTCATTCAGGGGGTTGAAAGCCAGAGATTCCTGAAAAACCTCAACGTTGCCTATGATGCTCCACTCAGCAAAGAAGAGGAAAAAGTAGAGCATCACATACGAGAAAAGCGGCGTAGCTTGTGGCAGGAGAGCGCATGGTAAATCAACCAAGAAGTGTCTGACGGAGGACAATGCTGCTGGAGGGCTTGAAGCTGATGGGAGTGGGCATGGCGACGGTCATGCTGTTTCTGGGGTTGATGATCACCTGCATCGTGCTGGTGACGAGGCTCACCCGCGCCCATACTGCGCTGGAAGAACAAGCCTTGCGAGCCAAGCACCAGCCCCGCGCTCAGTCCCCCGCTCCCAGCCAATCCGAGGATGCCCTTCCGATGGCGGTTTTGGTCGCCGCTGTTGCCGTTTATGAGGACGAACGCAAATCAATTGCTCCCACAACCTGAAGCAAGAAGGAATTCGCATGGCTAAGAAAATCGTTGAATTCATGGACACGTCCTTCCGGGACGGCTTCCAGTCGGTGTTCGGGGCGCGGGTCGCCACAGCGGACTTCCTCCCGGCGCTGGAGGCGGCGGTCGAGGCCGGGACGCGCTACTTCGAGGCCGGGGGCGGGGCGCGTTTCCAGAGCCTCTTCTTCTACTGCAATGAGTCGGCGTTCGACATGATGGACACCTTTCGGAAGGCCGTTGGCCCGGAGGCGGACTTGCAGACGCTGGCGCGGGGAATCAACGTGGTGGCGCTCAGCCAGCAACCCCGCGACATGATTGATCTCCACGCCAAGATGTTCAAGAAGCACGGCATCACCACCATCCGCAATTTCGACGCGCTCAACGACTTGCGCAACCTCCAGTATTCCGGGGAGCGCATCGCTGCCCACGGGCTGCACCACCAGATTTGCATCACACTGATGGACCTGCCCCCCGGATGCGAGGGAACGCACACGCCGGACTACTACCTAGGGATGCTGCGGAAAATCCTCGACTCGGACATCCCCTTTCACTCGATCTGCTTCAAGGACTCCACCGGAACCTCGAACCCGCGCAAGGTGCATGACACGGTCAAGGCCGCCCGCAAGCTGGTTCCGGAGGGCACGATCCTGCACCTGCACACGCACGACACCGCCGGGACGGCCATCAGTCAGTACCTCGGAGCCATCGAGGCGGGGATTGACCGCGTGGACCTGGCGATGAGTCCGGTCAGCGGCGGCACGGCTCAGCCGGACATCCTCACCCTCTGGCACGCGCTCAAGGGATCGGACTACGCGCTCGACATTGACCCGGGCAAAATCATCCGCGCCCAGGAGGTTTTCGAGGACTGCATGAAGGACTACTTCGTGCCCCCGGAGTCGCGGATGGTTTCGCCGCTGATCCCTTTCTCTCCAATGCCCGGAGGGGCGCTGACCGCGAACACGATGATGATGCGCGACACCGGGACGCTGCACCTCTATCCGCAGGTGATCAAGGAAATGTCCGAGGTCGTGCGGCGCGGCGGCTTCGGCACTTCGGTGACTCCGGTTTCGCAGTTCTACTTCCAACAGGCGTACCTCAACGTCACGGCGGGCCGCTGGAAGAAGATCAACCCGCAGTACGGCAACATGGTGCTGGGCTACTTCGGACGCACGCCCGTTGCGCCTGACCCGGAAATTGTCGAGTTGGCCTCCGAGCAACTCGGCAAGCCCACCTTCACCGAAGATCCGCTCGACCTGCTCGATCCCGGAATGCCGAAGGCGGCGGAAACGCTGAAAAAGCACGGACTGCCCGAAACCGAGGAAAACCTGTTCATCGCCTCCAGTTGCGAGTCCAAGGGCGTGGATTTCCTGCTCGGCAAGGCCAAGGTGATGATCCGGAAAAAGTCGGACGAGGTGGGAAAATCGGCTCCAGCCCCGGCGGCTTCCAGCCCGGCTCCCGCAGTTTCTGCAGGACCGCGCAGCTACACCATCACCGTGGACGGCAAAGCCTATCAGGTGCAGGTCGCCGAAGGCACGGGTGCTTTGCAGGCCACCCCGGTGGCTTCTAGCCCGGCTCCAACTCCGGCGACCGTGGCAGCTTCCGGTACCGACGTACCCGCTCCGACCCCCGGAAACATCGTCCGGCTAGAAGTCGCCCTCGGTGATCAGGTGGAGGCGAACCAAACGCTGCTGGTGCTGGAGGCAATGAAGATGGAATCCGAGGTCAAGGCACCCCAGACCGGAACCGTGCAGGCCGTCCACGTCCAAGCCGGAGACACCGTGCAGGCTGGGGATCGGCTGGTGACCTTGGCGGGATAAGGCGATGCCACTGCTCCTTGCTACCTTTGCAGCACTGCTCCTAGGATTTTCCCCAGCAACCGCACTTGCTCAAGACAACGAGCAGCAAATACAGATCGTCCTGCCCCACGAAACACGGGTACTGCGGGTCGATGTCCAAGCCGGGCAGTGGGTGTATGCCGGGGACACTCTGGCGGTGCTGAAGGACACGGACACAGGCGGAAAGACGGTGCTGCGGGCTGGGGTTTCCGGAAAGCTCGTCGTCTGGAAACTGCTGCCGCTGCGAGACTACCCCTCCGGAGCGGTGGTGGGAATGCTCCACCCCGCCCAGGTGATTGCAGAAGCAGCAGAGTCGGAAGGCGGCGAACGCCTGCCTGCGTTCGGGGAGATGGCCCTGAACTTGTTCCGCTCGACGGGGCTGGCCGGACTGGTCCGGGGGCAGGGGCTGGGCTGGACCGAAGGCATCGGGCGGCTGGTGATGATTGGAGTCGGGCTGTTGCTGCTCTACCTCGGCATCCGTCGCAAGTTCGAGCCGCTGTTGCTCGTGCCCATCGGCTTTGGGGCGGTGCTGTCGAACATCCCGCTTGCTGGGCTTTCCGAACCCGGAGGCTTGCTCTACTACGTTTACGAGGTGGGCATCGTCACTGGAATCTTCCCGCTCATCATCTTCATGGGCGTGGGCGCGATGACCGACTTCGGGCCGATGCTGGCCAATCCGAAGACCGCCCTGCTCGGCGGCGCGGCGCAGTTCGGCATCTTCGCCACCCTGCTGGGGGCGCTGGCGCTCAACGCGGTTCCGGGAATTGACTTCTCCCTGCGCGACGCCGCCTCCATCGGCATCATCGGCGGGGCGGACGGGCCGACGGCGATCTTCCTCTCCAGCCAGCTTTCCCCGCGACTGCTCGGCTCGATTGCGATTGCCGCCTATTCCTACATGGCGCTGGTGCCGATCATCCAGCCCCCGATCATGCGACTGCTGACCTCGCAGGCCGAGCGGGAGACCCGGATGGTGCAGTTGCGCTATGTCTCCAAACGCGAGAAAATCCTCTTCCCGCTGATCGCGCTGGGGCTGTGCGCCCTGCTGCTGCCTTCGGCGGCTCCGCTGATCGGGATGTTCATGTTCGGCAACCTCGCCCGCGAGTGCGGGGTGGTCAACCGCCTCTCCGATACCATTCAGAACGCCCTGATCAACACCGTCACCATCTTTCTCGGACTCAGCGTGGGCAGCAAGCTCGCCGCTGGAGAATTCCTCAACCTCGAAACCGTGGGCATCCTGTCGCTGGGAATGATTGCCTTTGCGATGGGAACTGCCGCCGGAGTGCTGATGGCCAAACTGATGAATCGCCTCTCCGACACCCCGATCAACCCGCTCATCGGGGCCGCCGGAGTCTCCGCCGTGCCGATGGCGGCCCGCGTGGTCAATCAGGTCGGGCTGGAAGCCAACTCCCAGAACCACCTGCTCATGCACGCGATGGGACCGAACGTCTCCGGAGTGATCGGCTCCGCCGTCGCCGCCGGAGTGTTGCTGGCGATGCTGTAGGAAATTTGCTACGGCAGGAGGGAGGGGGAAACGTCCGGAGCGGGTGCCAGAGGCGCACTGACGGAAAAAAGGGAGAAAGCCCCCCTGAAAAAGGGTGAAAAGGGGAGTGCCTGCTTGGAGGGAGTGGTTTCGGTGGTCAGTCAAGCGACCACCAGCTTGCATCCCAGCGCCTCAACAATTTTGCGAATGGTTTCAAAGCGCGGATTCCCTGTGTCTGCAAGGGATTTATACAAGCTGGCCCGCGACACCCCTGCGCTCTGAGCGACTTCGGTGATCCCCTTGGCTCGGGCCGCGATCTTGAGCGCATGTAGAAAATCTGAAGAGTCCCCTGTTTCAACCACCTCTTTTAGGAACCCTTGAATGTCGGCATCGGTTTGCAAATGCTCGGCAATCTCAAAAGGTACCGTTTTTGTCGGCATTGCTCACTCCAAGTCGTTTAGTAGAGATTTGGCAGTTTCAATATCTTTGCTTTGGCTCGATTTTTTGCCACCTGCCAAAAGCAGAACCACCTGATTGTTTTCGCAGGCATGGTGTTGGGTACAGCATGAGAGCCTTAGCCCAACCGCTTCCAACTAACTTATAGAAAGGTGCTTAGAGGATTTCTGTAGGAAAAAAACGAAGGGTTGGGGTCATGCCTTGGGAAGACGTGACCCCTTGCAGGACTAATTTATTTTTTCGAGTGAGTAAACAATATCAACGCAGTTATTTTCTTTGTCCCACTCTTTCATCTCTGGTGATGTCATCATAGCTTCAAAGGCTTCCATGTCGGTGCAGTTGCACATAAGAATTGATTTATGATCATTGACTTTCACCACCTCATACTCCGTAATAAACCCCTTAAATGATTCTTCACTTTCTTTGACCAAGGCTGAAAAATCATCAAAGTGACAACTGTAAGTTGATACAATACAAAGGTTCATTTTAACTCTATGGTTTGGGTTCGGGTTCGATTTTCAGGTTAAAAATATACCAAAGATTGTTTAGTGTGTCAATACTTTTTTGAACACTTTATGCTTCCTCATAAACCCTCTCTCGCCCTGCTTTCTTTCAAAGGGGGGAAGGGAAGGGCGTGTAGATTGGACTAAGCGGAGCGTGTCCAAACTGCCGGAGTGGTGTAGCGGGTGCGGGTTGCCTGCTCGGTGAGGGCTTGCTTGTTCATGAGTGCCCGGACTCCTGATTTTTTGGCAGACGGTGATCGGGGTCATACACCTCGATCCAGTCATCGGTGTTCAACTGCTGTGTGAACAGAGCCAGATTGTGTCCATCCGGAGAAGAGATCGAGCAGAACAAAATACCTCGTGCCCCAAGTTCCAAGGCTTGATCCCCAGAGCTGCCAACTTGGGGGTTCGCGGTGTTCCCCGAACCAGAGCCTACGCCAGTCGCAGTAAAACTCCTGCCAAAGCGCGGGCCAGCCTTTACCATACCCGTTACGAAAATCGACGATTCGAGAGGTCGTTACGATGTATGTAATCAAAGTACCCGGAGGAAGCAGGCTTGAGGTTTGCTGATACTCGGAAATTGCGGTTTGGGAATCCAACGAAAGATACAACGTGTCAATACCGGGACGGTTGACCCGACCCCCGTGGAGACCTGCGCCTGCACCACTCGTGGGGGCTGCTGCCCAGACTGGCTTGTGCATCCGATAAGCTGTGACTTCCTGAAGATCCGTGAAGATCATCCTGCTGCGCCTGCGTTCAGCGACACAACGTAGCGGAGAACCTCCTCGGTTCTCCCTTCAGAAACCAAGGCTTCGGCGGTCTTGTAGTCGAATGGGGGTAGCGGCTCGTTTCGATACCAGAATGTAGCACGTCCCACATCTCCCGACACATCAATTGCCGCTCGCAACACACGCAACACATTCCGAATAAACTGCTGGACGGACTCCGACCCCGGAGATTGGGACACCGTGTTGCGATGGACACGGGCTTGGCGAGCCAGTGTTTTGAGGTCCATCCCGAACGCCTTGGTGAATCGGTTGGGGGACAGCAGGGTCGGTCCCAACTCAGGTTCACGCAAAAATTCGAGGAGCGCATCAAAGTTTTCTCCCCAAGACAGGGAAGGGGTGGTGGGTTGAGTGTATCCGGGCATGGCCATTCCAAGGAAGAAATAATATGCTCAATTAAAGCACAATAAATGCACACATCAAGCCCAATCTTGAAAGTGCATGTTTGGGTTATAGGGGCGCGTGGAGCCTCCGGCTTTACAACTCCTCCTGCAAGCGGTGTAATAGGAGGACGATAGCAATTCACTCCGCAAACCAACGCAACGCATGCCTCAAACCCTCGCTGAAAAGATCATCGCCCAAGCCTGTGGGCGGGCATCGGTCACTCCGGGGGAGATCGTCACCTGTCGGGTGGACTTGGCGATGATCCACGATTCCGGAGGGCCGCGCCGGGTGAAGCCGATTTTGGAGCGGCTGGGCGTGGGGGTTTGGGATGCAGAGCGCGTGGTGGTGATTTCGGACCACTTTGCGCCGGGTTTTGATCCAGAAAGCGTGGCGATTTTGCAGCTCACGCGGGAGTGGGTGGCGGAGCAGGGCATTCCGCATTTCTACGATTTGCAGGGCATCTGCCATGTGGTGCTGCCGGAGCGCGGACACCTGAAGCCGGGGAGGTTCGTGGTCGGTGGCGACAGTCACTCCCCCACCGGAGGGGCGTTCGGCTGCTTCATGTTTGGCGTGGGCGCGACCGAGATGGCCGGGGTGCTGGCGACGGGAGAAATCTGGCTCAAGGTTCCACAGACGATTCAGATCGAGCTTGAGGGAACGTTGGCCGTTGGGTGTTGCGCGAAGGACATCATGCTGGCGCTCTGCAAGCGGCTTGGCATGGGCGGCGGGCAGTATCAGGTGATCGAGTACACCGGAGCCGTCCACCACCTGCCAATGGCCGAGCGCATGACGCTGTGCAACATGGCCGCCGAGCTTGGGGGACAAACCGGACTCGTCGCCCCGGATGAGGTGACCGCCGAATTCGTTCGCAACGCAGGAGGAGGCGAAATCGAGATCGCGGCGTGGCAGGGCGATGCAGACGCTAAGGTGCTGGAAACGCACACGCTCGACCTGAACGAATTGGTGCCGCAAGTCGCGCTTCCGCACAGTCCGGCCAACGCCGAGCGGGTTTCCGAGGTGGAACCGACTTCCCTGCACCAAGCCTACCTCGGAGCCTGCACCGGGGCCAAGCTGGAGGATTTGCAGATGGCGGCCAAGGTGTTGCGCGGGCGCACCGTTGCGCCCTCCACGCGATTGTTCGTCGCTCCAGCCTCGACTCGCATCACCGCCTCTGCCGCCGCAGACGGCACACTGAAAACACTCACCGAAGCAGGCGCGATCCTGCTGCCCTCCGGATGTGGGGCTTGCGCAGGCTACGGCGGCGGGGGCTTGCTGACCGAAGGCGAGGTCTGCATCGCCAGCACCGCCCGCAACTTCAAGGGGCGCATGGGCGCAAATTCCTCGGAAGTCTATCTGGCCTCGCCCTACACCGTGGCGGCTTCGGCCATCACTGGGCGCATCACCGACCCGCGTCCGTTTCTGGAGGGAGCGGCATGAACACCTCACATGATCGCACTGGGCGCAGTTGGGTGTTCGGAAACGACGTCAACACCGACGTGCTGGCCCCCGGAGCTTACATGAAAAGCCCACTGGCAGAAATGGCCTCGCATTGTCTGGAAACCCTCGAATCTGAATTCGCCCGCAAGGTGCAACCCGGAGATTTTGTGGTGGGCGGGACGAATTTCGGCATGGGGTCGTCCCGCGAACAGGCGGCGCAAGTCCTCAAGCACCTGGGTGTGAAGGCGGTGTTGGCGCAGTCCTTCGGCGGGATTTTCTACCGAAATTGTCTCAATCTGGGGCTGCTCGCGCTGGTTTGTGCAGACACGGCGGAAATCACCGATGGCGACGAGTTGGAGGTGGATCCCCGCGCAGGCGTGGTGATCAACCGGACTTCCCCACAACGCCTTGCCTGCGAGCCGATTCCGGAGCATCTGCTGGAAATGATCACCGATGGCGGGCTGGTGCCGCACTTGGAAAAACGGCTGAAGGGCGAGCGTCAGCCGACGTAGCGGCGGATCACCGCCATGACTTGCCCAAGGTAGCCGCTGCCGAAGAGGTTGAGGTGGTTGAGCAGGTGATAAAGCTGGTAAAGCGGTTCGCGCTCGCGCCAGTCGGAGGGGAGCGGATGGGCTTCCTGATACGCGGAATAGAACTCGGCGGGGTAGCCTCCGAACAGCGTGGTCATCGCCAAGTCGGCTTCGCGGTGCCCGTAGGAAACCGCCGGATCAATCAGCCATCCCCGGCCTTGTGCGTCAATCACATGATTCCCGGACCACAAGTCGCCGTGCAGCAGCGTTGGCGGCTCTTCGGTTCCAGCAAGCAATCTCGGCAATTTTCCAAGCAATTGCTCCATGCCCCGCCGCAATTCCGGGGTCGCAGTTCCATTGCGCTCCGACAGT
>CAZQXS010000069.1:14339-18933 GCA_964597275.1 uncultured Pseudomonadota bacterium
GAGCGCGTGGTCAGCCGCCGAGAGTCGGCAATGCAGCCTCCGCCCACGGACTTCAGTTCGGCGATTGGCTCGCCTAGTGCGGCCTCAACGCGACGCTGGCGATCCGGGGGCATAGCGTCCTTCCAGATGATCGAGCAGTCCGGTGCAGGCATCCTCCAGCAGGTCCAGCACGACTTCAAAGCCCTGCTCCCCGCCGTAGTAAGGATCGGGCACTTCCCGCTCAAAATGCTCCCGGCAGAAATCCGTCATGCGCCGGACGGTTGCGCGGTGCGGGGTCCGGGGCGCACGGGCGTTCACGTCCCGGAAGTTGCGCTCGTCCATCGTGAGGATGAGATCGAATTCGGCAAAGTCGGAATCGCGCAAGGGGCGCGAGCGGCTGGTGAGGTCGTAGCCTCGACGGCTGGCGTGCTGTCTCATGCGAGCATCGGCGCGTTCACCCTCGTGCCAGCCTCCGGTGCCTGCGGAATCGCAGTGGAGTTCCTTGGATTTCCCGGCCCGCTCCACGAGCGCGGCCATCACGCCCTCGGCAGTGGGCGAACGGCAGATGTTGCCAAGGCAGATAAAAAGCAGTTTGGTCATAGTGGTTTCCGTCGTGTTGAGATCGTAGGTTTTTGTTGATCGTTCATGCCTCGGCAAGTTCAGCACGAACGGGAAATCAGGCAAGCCGAAGTTTCAGTAAGTCATGGGTTCCACCGAAATCGTCTCGCCGTCCAGCACGATGCGGTGGAACGACGAGGTTTTTCCGGGGCGCAAGACCTCCGTGGACGAGGCCGAGTTGACCGCCTCCAGCGCAGGCATCTTGTCGCGGGGAATCGTCAGGTGCCAGTTGCGGTGAACGTGCCCGTGCAGGTACGCCCGAATCTTCGGCTGCCGCTGCACCCATGCCTGCACGGGCAGCAGGTTGTGGAGTTCGTGCCGGGCCTTGACCTGCCAGCCCTCCGGAAACCAGAGGGGGTAGTGGTTCGCCAGCACCACCTTCGCGTCGTCCGGAAGCTCAGAGAGGTGCCGTTCCGTGGCGGCGATGGCTGCTTGCGGAACCGTGCCGCAGGCGCTCCACCAGTCGTTGGGGTGGGTGCTGTCCCAGCCCAGCAGATGCCAGCCTTCGCCCAACTCCTTGGCAAGCAGCGGCCCTTCCGTCCAAAACTCCCCGAAGTGCGTTTGAAAGCGATCCTCCGGAAACTGCGCATCGGCCACATAGCGGTCGTGGTTGCCGGGCAGCACGGTCACGCGCTGCGGATTCTCCAGCAAGGGTGCCAGAATGTCACGGGCCTGCGCGAATTCCGGCTCCAGCGCGAGTTGCGTGAGGTCGCCGCTGATCACCAAGTGATCCCACGACAGCGCCCGGACTTGCGCCACCAGCGCCTTGGCGCGGGCCAGCGGATAATGCCTCGCCCGGCGCAGCACGAGGTTCGTTGCGCCCAACGCCCGCTTTGAGGCCCACTCCGGAATCGTGCGGGGCAGCGCGTGGAAATGCAAATCGGAGAGATGGAGGATGTTGAGTGGCACGGTGTCGCGTGTTCGGGAGAATTGCAAAATTTCTCAAAAAAGGTTATCATGTCAAGTTTTGCAGGACTCGGCAAGGGCTGAGGTTTCCTGAATCCCTGATCCGGAAGGGTTGCCCATTCCGGTGTTGCGCGCAAGCGTTCTCTCCAACCACGTCACATCGAGGACATTCCCAATGGTGATGATGATCATAGCCCTCTCCCTCTTGGGACTGGGGGCCGCACTGTTCTATACCTTCCGGGTGTCGAACATCCCGCTCACGCAGGGAATCGACAGTTCCGAGGAAGCCGACAAGCTCACCCGCATCCACGGCGCGATTGCCAAGGGCGCGATGGCCTTCCTCAAGGAGGAGTACCGCTACATGGTGTACTTCATGGTTGCCTTCGCCGTGATCATCGGCGTACTGATTGACGACCACCACACCCCGGACACCTACGAGGGGGTGTACACCGCCGTCTCCTTCCTGCTGGGTTGCATTGTCTCCATCGTCTCCGGCTACATCGGCATGAAGATCGCCACCACCGGAAACGCCCGCACCACGGTCGCGGCGCGCAGTTCCATCGGCGACGCCTTCAAGGTCGCCCTCAACTCCGGGGCGGTGATGGGTTTCGGGCTGGTCGGTCTGGCGGTGTTGGGGCTGATCCTCGTGTACCTGCTGCTTTCGGTCTGGCTCCCCTACGAAATTGACAAGCACATCCTCATGGAGGTGATGGCCGGGTTCGGACTCGGTGGTTCCTCGATTGCGCTCTTTGCTCGTGTGGGTGGGGGCATCTACACCAAGGCTGCCGACGTGGGCGCGGACCTCGTGGGCAAGGTCGAGCAAGGCATTCCAGAAGACGACCCTCGCAACCCCGCCGTGATCGCCGACAACGTGGGCGACAACGTGGGTGACGTCGCAGGCATGGGCGCGGACCTGTTCGGCTCCTGTGCGGAAAGCACCTGCGCGGCACTCGTGATCGGCGCGGTCGCTTTTGCCACGGACATGAACGCGCTGCTCTACCCGATCCTGATTTCGGCAGTGGGCATTCCCATCAGCCTGCTCACGCTGATCCTCTTCGGACGCGCCAACACGGAACAGGAAGTCGCCCCGACCCTCAAGCGGCTGCTGATCGCCTCCACCGTCCTCAGCGGCGTGGTGATGCTTGCCGTGACATGGTGGGCGCTTCCAGCCAGTTTTGAGATTTCCGGAGAATCCTACTCGTGGCTCGGCGTTTACCTCTGCTACCTTGTGGGCGCGGTTGCCGGACTGGTCGTGGGGCTGATCACTGAATACTACACCTCGCACGACTTCAAGCCCGTCCGCGAAGTCGCCCAAGCTTCGGAAACGGGTGCGGCGACGAACATCATCTTCGGCCTCGCGCTGGGCTATCACAGTTCCGCATGGTCCATTCTGACGATTGCGGTGAGCATCTTCGTGCCCTTCACGCTGGCAGGCATGTACGGGGTGGCGGTCGCAGCCATCGGCATGTTGAGCACGCTGGTGATCGGCCTCGCAATTGACGCTTATGGTCCGGTCGCGGATAATGCAGGCGGCATCGCCGAAATGACGGGCATGGGCGAGCACATTCGCAACCGCACCGATGTCCTCGATTCTGCGGGCAACACCACCGCCGCGATTGGCAAGGGCTTCGCGATTGGTTCCGCGATTCTCACCTCGCTGGCGCTCTTCTCCGCGTTCCTCACCCGCGCCGATCTGCTTCAGCCGGAGGTGAACGTGCTGGACTCGATCAACCTGCTTGACCCGATGGTCCTCACCGGACTGTTCGTGGGCGCGATGCTGCCCTTCCTCTTCTCCGCGATGACGATGAAGTCGGTCGGCAAGGCCGCCTTCGACATGATCGCAGAAGTGCGCCGCCAGTTCCGGGAGATGCCGGGCATCATGGAAGGCAAGACCGAGCCAGACTACGAAACCTGCGTGGCGATTTCCACGAAGGCCGCGTTGCGGGAGATGATCCCTCCGGGCATCCTCATCATCGGCACTCCGCTTGCGGTGGGCTTCCTCTTTGGCGTTCCGGCAGTGGCCGGAGTGCTGGCCGGATCGCTCGTGTCCGGCGGCGTGCTGGCAGTCGCCTCGGCCAACTCCGGGGGGGCGTGGGACAACGCCAAGAAGTACATCGAGAAGGGCAACTTCGGCGGCAAGGGCACCGAAACCCACAAGGCCGCCGTTGTTGGCGACACTGTGGGCGACCCCTTCAAGGACACCTCCGGCCCCTCCCTCAACATCCTCATCAAGCTCTCGGCGATCCTCAGCCTCGTCTTCGTTCCGTTCTTCGTGAACTACGGCGGCTGGCTGGGCTGATCCCCGGCTTGTTCACGGGCCGTCTTCCGGGCGGCCCGTCCAAATCAGCACACTCCGTTCGCCCTGAGTTTGTCGAAGGGCGAACCCCGCTCATGCTTCGACAAGCTCAGCACGAACGGGAAGGCTGATTACAGCAATCCAGCGAATCCCTCACTCAATCGAGATGCGCAGGACGGGCGGTGGGTTGCGTCGTTGCGTGAGTGGATTCTTAGTGCAGAAGCGCACCAAGCCCGCGTCAATGAAGCGGTAGGGCAAATGCTCGTCGCGTCCGAGAGGGATGCCCAGCCGCGTGGTTTGCAGAATTTCCGCAGGCGGCTCCCCCACGTCCAGCAACTCCAGCCGTCCGGGCCGAAAGGTCTGCTGATCCCACTCCGGCACTTTGAGTCCCAGTGCTTGACAGAACAGCGTCTGCCCGGAGCAGAGTTTCTCCGGGGGGCGGGGGCGACCGCTGATGGGATTGAGCTGTTGCATGGCTTGCAGCATCACGGGGTCCGGAGCGGGCCACGGCCACGGCATCCCGGATTTGACCAACACCGCGTTGCCTGCGCCCCGACAACTCAGGTTGAAGGAATCCCCGCCACGGGCGTAGTACATGTAGATCGTGCCGGGCGGCATGAAGAGGGCATTGCGCTTCGGAGTCCAGCCCAGTGAGGCGTGGCTGCCTTTCTCCTCCCTCAAGTACGCTTCGGTTTCGATGATGCGGGCACAGAACCAGTGTCCGTCCATCTTGTGCCGCATCACCTTCCCCAGCAAATCCGGGGCGACTTCGAGGGGGTCGCGGTCGAACCAATC
>CAZQXS010000070.1:0-1497 GCA_964597275.1 uncultured Pseudomonadota bacterium
TTATTAAACAACTTTGTCGTGATTTGCTGACTTCTGAACTGGAAAAACCATGCCCACACCGAACCCCTACCTCGACCGCATCCTCGACCGCGCCCGCCGTTCCGGGAAAGCCTTGGTGCTGCCCGAAGCCGACCCGCGCATGACGGAAGCCGCCGCCAAGCTCCAAGCTTCCGGAATCTCAGTGGTGGAGGTCAACCCCGAACTGCCCCAGCGTCCAGAGGTGCAGGAGCGTGTGCTGGCGAAGAAGTTTGCCAAGGACTGGACAGCGGTTCAGGCGGAGGAATTCCTTGCCGCACCGTTGCACACGGCGGCGATGATGGTTGCGCTTGGTGAGGCCGATGCCATGGTTGCCGGGGCGGTCAACACGACGGGGGACGTGATTCGCTCGGCGATTCGGCTGGTGGGCGTGAAGCCGGAGGCCAAGTGGGTGTCGAGTTGCTTCTTGATGGTCGCGCCCGACGGTTCCCACGCCCGCACCTACGCGGACTGCGGGGTGATCCCTGATCCCACCTCGGAGCAGTTGACCGCGGTTGGCGCAGAAGCCGCACACACGCACCAGCAGCTCACCGGAGAAACACCCAAGGTCGCCTTCCTGTCCTTCTCCACCAAGGGCAGCGCCTCGCATCCGCTGGTGGACAAAGTGACCGAGGCCGTGCGCATTTTCGGGGAGCAACACGGGGGCTTGCTGCACGAGGGCGAGTTGCAGTTTGACGCGGCGGTGGTTCCGGAAATCGCGGAGCGGAAGCTCAAGGACGGCGTGCTGGGTGGACGGGCGAACGTGCTGGTGTTTCCCGATCTCAACGCTGGGAACATCGCCTACAAGATCACGGAGCGGCTGGGCGGCTACCTCGCGTGGGGGCCGCTTTTGCAGGGACTCCAGCGGCCCGTCCACGACCTCTCGCGGGGATGCAGTAGCGACGACATCTTCCTCGTCTCCGCGATTGCGCTGGCGCAGGTCGCCGAGACCGAATGAAACGGTGTGAAAAAAAACTTGCACAGCGATTTTATTTCTAATATTCTGGAAATTAGAAAATATGACCGTCACGCAAGACGGTCCATTGCTCATCCATCAACCAAGGAGTGCCAAATGAAACGCTTGCACGTCAACCTCACCGTTGCGGACCTGCCCCGCGCCGTGGAATTCTACTCCAACCTGTTTGGGCAGGAAGCCTCGTCCGTGAAGTCGGACTATGCGAACTGGATGCTCGACGATCCGCGAGTGAACTTTGCCATTGCGTCACGAGGCGGAGAGCTTGGGGTCAATCACTTGGGGGTTCAGGTGGAAACCTCGCAGGAACTGTCTGAAATGTACATGCGGCTGGAGCAGGGCAAGCAGCCTGTTTTGGAAGAAGGCAACACCACCTGCTGCTACGCGAACTCGGACAAATCGTGGACGAACGACCCGGACGGGGTCCGCTGGGAGGTGTTCCAGACGCATCGCCGCACCGATCACTATGGCGTGAACGCACCCGCCGCAGTGACGGCAGCGGCGGAGGG
>CAZQXS010000070.1:1597-15327 GCA_964597275.1 uncultured Pseudomonadota bacterium
GCGGGCCTGCTTAACTCAAGTTGGTTCCGGAGCGGGCCGCTCTGCGGTCCAGAGGCGCGGGAAGAAATCGCTGTCCAGCGCATCGCCTTCACGGTGCCCCGCCGCCTCAAAAATCTCCCGCTCGCCCTTGGCCCAATCGCCGCGATGCCGGATGCGCCCGTCCTCGGCGGTCATCCGGAGTGAAAAGCGGCTGCGTGTTTTTTGCGGAATCACCCCCGCAGGCGAGCCGTGCAGGGTGCGCATGTCGAAGATCAGGCAGTCGCCCACCTCCATCTCGAAGGAAATCAGGTCGTACTGCTCCCGGTGTTGATCAATGTCCGGGGGCAATTCGTAATGGGAGCCGTTGACCCATCCGGCCCCTTGTGCGGCTTCGTGGTTGCGGAACCACACGCGCATGAAGAGTTTGTCCCACAAGTGGGAGCCTCGCACCAACTCAATGCCCTCGTCGCGTCCGGTCGCTTCCAGCGGCACCCACAGCACGCACATCGTGCCCTCAAAATCGAAGTAGGCGATGTCGTGATGCCACGGCGCACGGGATGCCGCTCCGGCCTCGCGCAGGAACCAGTTGTCCATCACGAGGTTGATGCGTGAGGCCTCCAGCAACCGACCCGCCAGCGCCCCCGCCGGGGAGTTTCTCACAAATTCCTCAAACTCCGGAATCTGCGACCAGACCCAGAAATCCTCGAAGTACCGGGCGGAATCGCCCTCCTCCGTGCGCTCCTCGAACCGTGGACTCGGATCGGCCATGTCGCGGGCAATCCCCTGCCGCAACAGGTCAATCCACTTGGAACTGAAGAGGTTTTTGAGGTGAACCACTCCGTCTCGCCGATAGGTTTCGATATCGGAGGCAGAAAGGCTGGGAGTCGATATGAAATTCATGTCTTTGCCTTTTTGCAGGCAGGGCTGTTAAGTGCTGGTTGGGAGGTTCACAATTTCGTTCGTCCTGAGCGTGTCGAAGGATACGAAATTGGGCTTCGACAGGCTCAGCCCGAACGGAAACACAGAGAACTGAACAGCCCTGCTTGCTGCGAGGGGGGTCAGCCCAGAGCAGGCAGTTGGGCCAACTGCTCCGCGGCGTCCTGAAGGGTGGGGACAAACGTGGTCGCTTCCTGCAAGGACATCCGGGAGGTGGGGGCGTGGAAGGAGAGGGTGGCGAAGAGGCGGTTGCGCTCGTCCGTGATCGGCACGCCCACGCAGACCATGCCCTCGATGAACTCTTCCTTGTCCGTGCTGAAGCCCTGCTTGCTGATGGTTTCCAGTTCCTGCTCCAGTGCCTCCGGCTCCGTGATGGTTTGCGGCGTGCGGGGTGCCAGCGAGAGACGCTCGATCACCACCAGACGGCGCTTTTTGGGCAGCGAACTCAGGTAAATCTTCCCGGCTGAGGTGCAGTAGAGCGGCACCTCCGATCCCACCGGAAGCTGCATCTGCAAGGGCCAGTGGGTTTGCACGCGGTCGAAATAGACCATCTCGCTGCCTCGGGGCAGGGCGATGTTGCAGGTTTCGCCAATGGTCTCGGACAGCCGCTTGAGGATGGCGTGACGGGGCAGGCGGAAGCGCTCGTGACTCAACACCCCCTGCACCAAGGTGGCCAAGCGAGGTCCGGGCACCAGCCGCTTCCCGTCAAGTTGGCGCTCCAGAAACCCCTCACGCTCCAACACTCCGCAAAGCCGATGGATCGTGGCCTTGGGATAGTTCAGGATCTCGTTGAGGTCGGTGGCTGATTGCGGACGGTCAGATTGTGCGATCCCCTCCAGAATTTCCAAGAGCCGTAGCAGCGAGCCGCCTTCTTCCTTGGGCGTGGGCTTGTTTGGGCTTGACATGAGGGTGGTTCAGTCGCTAGGGTGATGCTCTTTTTGAGAATGATAGTCTCAAATTCAGCACTTTCAAGGGGATTTTCCGGGGTTTGGTGGTAAGTGCCGAGGGATTGCAGAGATTCCAGCCGCTCTGGCGGTGCCCTTTGGGGGGCGATTTCAGCAGAGATTTCAGAATCCCCACGCGGCTTTCATTAGAATTGTCAACAACGCCAATCGGTTCTTTGAATGGGGTCAGCATCAAAAAAGTGCTGGCAACTTCTGAAATCGCCGATAAACTTCAACACCCATAAGCACCAGAAGGCAGGAAGTCTCTTTTGGTGTCAAGCACCCGGTCATGGGGATCGGATTGCGGAGAGCATCGGGTAACACCCTCATTTGGAGCAAGCATGCTTTATTCAAAAATGAAAAAAACCCTAGTTGGACTTGGCCTTGCCGCTGCGTCCACCCTGCTGCTTTCGGCAGCGAACACGGCTTGGGCCGGATGTCCGGCGGCAACCGTCGCAGACATGAAAGGCGTCAAGGCCGGAGCCTTCCCGCAGCAGTACGAACTCGCGGAGTTCGAGAAGCTGGCGGGTTGCAAAATGACCTTTCAGGGCAATCCAGACATTGCCAAGCTGAACGCAAAGATCCGGGGGAACCCCAGCAGCGTTCCTTCCGTCGCAGACCGACTGCCTTCGGAGCCGCTGGTTTATGCGCCCTATCACTCGATCGGCAATTACGGGGGCACGCTGGACGTGCTCTCCAACGCCACCGAGGCCGGGACTTCAGACTTTCTTTCCGTGCGTCACGTCAACCTGGTGCGCTACTCGGACGACCTTCAGACCATCGTTCCCAACGTGGCGAAGGGCTGGAAGTGGAACAGTGACTACACCCAGTTGACCTTCTACCTGCGCAAGGGGCACAAGTGGTCCGACGGCCACCCCTTCACCGCCGAGGACGTCAAGTTCTGGTACGACCATCTGGCACTGTCTCCACTGATCATGAAGAAGCCGAAGGACTACGTCCTCGTTGGTGGAAAACGGATGGAGGTCATGGTCATCGACGAGACCACGGTGAGGTTCTTTCTGCCGGCTCCCAAGCCGGGACTGCTGGCGCACTTTGCGTTTTCGTTTGCCCAGGGTTTCCAGCCCAAGCACTTTCTGGCTCCTTATCATCCGGCACTCAATCCGGATGCGGACAAGCTGGCGCAGAAGGCTGGGTTTGATAACGGCCTCTCGGTCATCAAGGCGTACTTTGGAAACTCTGACTGGACGGATACGCCCTCGCCGCTGCTGAATTCTCCGGACAAGGTGGCCAACCTGCCGGCTGATGTGATTCCGACATTGGAGAGTCACATCTACATCACGGATACCACTGAAGGGCGTCACCTTGTCGCCAACCCCTACTTCCACATCGTGGACACGCAGGGCAACCAACTGCCGTACATCAGCGAGCAGGACGAGGTGTACAAGAACGACAACGAGCTGCGCATCCTCACGCTGGTCAACGCGGAGGCGGATTACAAGTCGCAGTCGTTGCAGCTGTCCTCGGCACCGATGCTGTTGGAGGGTCAGGAAAAAGGGGATTACACGATCTTCCTGAGACCGGAGATCACCCTGTCTAACATCTCCTTCAACGTCACTCACGAGGATCTGGACAAGCGCAAGGTCTTCGGGGACCTGCGTTTCCGTCAGGCCATGTCCGTGGCGATCAACCGGGACGAGATCAACGAGGTCGCACTCTTCGGGCTGGGCACTCCTCGGCAGTACACCGGGTTCTCGCCTCTGCCGGAGTTTGTTGACAAGAAGTGGAAAAGCCACATGATCCAGTACGATCCCGGCATGGCCAATGCCCTGCTGGATGAACTGGGCATGAAGGACACGGACGGTGATGGCACCCGCGAACTTCCCAATGGGAAAAAGCTGGTGGTGAACATGCAGTTCTCCACGCAGGGCATTGATCCGCAGATCGTGGAGATGGTCGGCCAGAACTGGGCCGAGGTGGGCATCAAGACCACGGTCAAGGAAGTCACCCCGGACGAGTACCGCTCCGCGCAGTCCGCCAACAAGTTGGATGTGGGCATGTGGCGCTCCAGTCAGCCCTTGAGCATCGTGATGGGGAACAACGAGCTGTGGGTGCCTCCGTTTGAGAACTACTTCGGCCACCGCACCGGAATGCTGTGGGCGGAGTATGTGGACTCCAACGGCGCGAAGGGCGTGAAGCCCCCCGCCTACGTCATGCAGTTGATCGAGGATGTCAACGAGTTCCAGTCCACGGCCATCGGCTCGGCCCGCTTCAAGGAGTTGGGCAGCCGCATGGTCAAGAACATGACGGAGAACCTGCTCAAGATCGGTGTGGCTCAGAAGCCCGCTCCGATTTATCACCGCAATGCGCTGAAGAACTTTGTCGAGTTCAAGACGCATTCCTATGAGTACTACCGGACCTACCCGTACCGCGCCACTCAGTGGTATTTTGACGAGTAAGCCCGACAACCCTGAGAGTACAGGGTCGGGCGGAGCATCGTCCGGCCCTTTTTTGTTAATCACAGGATTTGCCAAAATCCCAGCATCCCCGTTCGTGCTGAGCCTGTCGAAGCATGAGCGGGGTTCTCCCTTCGACAAGCTCAGGGCGAACGGAGTTTCCGGAGTCGGAAAACCGTTTCAATCCTGATTCATTCAGCTTTCATGGCAAAGTTCCTCCAGTTCGTGTTCATGCGGGCCGTGATGTCGGTCTTCACGCTGCTCATGGTGTCCCTGATCGTCTTCTCCCTGATGGAGTTGGTTCCGGGGAACTGTGCGGAACGCTACATCGCCTTCAAGAACACGCAGGGCCAGAACATCACGGTGGCCGACATCCAGGCGGAGGAACAGCGCCTCGGCCTTGACCGTCCGTTTGTGGTGCGGGCCTTGAGTTGGATGGGGAGTGTGTTCTTCAAGGGCGAGTTCGGAGACAGCTGCATCCTGCGGCTCAACATCAACAACCTCCTGAGCGGCAAGGTCTGGATCAGCCTTGGCATCTGCCTGGCCGCGTTGTTCTTCTCGTATCTCGTCGCTATCCCCATTGGCATTTACTCGGCGGTTTCCCGGAATCCGATTGCCAACAACTCGGTGCGCCTCATCAGCTACCTCGGCCTTGCGCTGCCCAGCTTCCTGCTGGCGCTGATGATCATGCTCACAACCACGGTGCTGTTTGGCGAATCCATGTCCGGACTGTTTTCCAAGGAGTATCGCGACGCCGCGTGGTCCTATGCGAAGTTCATGGACTTCCTCTCGCGGGCGTGGCTTCCGGTCTTCATCCTCGGCTGGGCCGCCACCGCCTTTGCCCTGCAAACGGTGCGGGCCTTGATGCTGGACGAGATCGGCAAGCTCTATGTCACCGCCGCTTCGGCGAGAGGTATTTCTGGCCGCAAGCTCCTCTGGCGCTACCCGGCGAAGCACTCGCTGGGTCCGGTGATCAACTCCCTCGGCTTCGACCTCAACCGCATTTTCAACGACCTGCCGGTGGTGGCGCTGATCATGACCCTCACCGAAATGGGCGCGTTGCTGATTGACGCGCTGGCGTTCTCGAACGACCAGCAGTTGGCCGGCGCCATTCTGGTCATCCTGACGGCCACGATCGTATTCATCAACTTTGTCACAGACATCATTCTGGCCCTGATGGACCCGCGGGTCCGTCAAGGGCTGATGGGGTAAGCAATGGGCTTTTTTGCAAAGAAGGCTGATGCGGCCACCGACCAGAGCCTGAAGGATGCCTACTTCACGGCTTCTCAGGCTCAATTGATCAAGGCGCGCTTCAAGAGTAACCGCACCGCGATGGTCGCGGGGTGGGTGCTGACGCTGCTGATCCTGGTGGGCTTCTTCAGCGAGTTTCTCTCGCCCTACGAGCCGACGATGGCGGGACGGGACAAGCAGTACGAAAACGGACCGCCCCAGCTCCCAAAGTTTTGGGATGAGAACGGCTTTTCCTTCCGGCCCTTCATTTACGGCACCAAGCGGGAGCGTTCGATCAAGACCAATTTCCGCTGGGTGATCTCCGTTGACCGGGAGGATCGGCGCTACCTGCATTTTTTTGTGGAGGGCTGGAAGTACAGCTACATTGACCTTGAGTGGGATTTGCCGGGGGAGGCGTTTGATGCGGACCTCAAGGCGCTGACCTTCAGCACCCACTTGTTCGGAGTGGACAAGGGAGGCATTCACCTCTTTGGAACGGACAAGAGCGGGAAGGACATTTATTCACGCACCCTGCTCGCGATCATGACTTCCCTCAAGTGCGGAGTGCTGGGGGTCTTCATCGCTTTCGTGCTGGCTCTGGTGATCGGAGGAATCTCCGGTTACTACGGAGGCTGGATTGATTCGATCCTCCAGATGATCACCGACGCCATCCGGACAGTGCCCCCGCTCCCGCTCTTCATGGCGCTGGCGGCGTTTCTGCCACAGGAATGGAGTGCGGAGGCCGTCTTCTTCGTGATTTCCTCCATCCTCGGACTGATTGGCTGGCCCACGCTGGCACGACGCATCCGGACCCACCTGCTCAGCGAGCGGAGCCAGGACTACGTGCTGGCCTCGGAACTCTGCGGCGCGTCCTCCGGGCACATCATCCGGCGGCACCTGCTGCCGAGCTTCACCAGCTACATCATCGTGGACCTGATGATCACCTTCCCGTACATGGTGAGGCTGGAGACCGCCCTGAGCTTCATCGGACTCGGACTGATTGATCCGGTGAGTTCGCTTGGCTCCATGATGCAGAATGTCTCCAAGGCCGACGTGCTGTTGAACTATCAGTGGTATTTCATCCCGGTCATTTTCTTCATCGTGTTCGTGCTGGCCTTCGTCTTTGTCGGAGACGGTTTGCGCGACGCTGCCGATCCTTACTCGCAAACCAAGAAATGAGCCTGCTGTCTGTCGAAAACCTGTATCTGCAATTTGACACGGACGAGGGCCGCATCACGGCGGTGGACGACGTTTCCTTTGAGTTGAATGCAGGTGAGGTGTTGGGGCTGGTCGGGGAATCCGGTTCCGGGAAGTCTGTGACTGCGAAATCGCTGATGCAACTCAATCCGTCCAACGCGGTGTACGGGCCGGAAAGCCGCATTCACCTCGAACTGGACTCTGGAGGACTGGACGTGCTTTCGCTGAGAAACGCCCGCGAACTGGAGATTGTGCGGGGCGGAGCGATTTCGATGATTTTTCAGGAGCCGATGGCCAGTTTTGCTCCGGCAATCACCATTGGCTCGCAGATGGTGGAGCAGTTGCTGATCCACACCTCCCTGTCAAAAAAAGCGGCAGCGGAGCTTTCGGTGGAAATGCTGGAGCGGGTGGGCATTTCCGAGGCCGGAAAGCGATTCTATCAGTATGCGTTTGAGCTGTCCGGAGGCATGCGGCAGCGGGCGATGATCGCGATGGCACTTTCCACCAAGCCGAAAGTGCTGATTGCCGACGAGCCGACCACCGCGCTGGACGTGACGATTCAAGCGCAGGTGCTGGACTTGATGAAGGACTTGGTGGCGGAGTTCGGGATGGCGATTCTCTTCATCACCCACGACTTGGGTGTGATTGCGCAAGTCGCCGACCGTGTTTCCGTGATGTACTTGGGGCGCATTGTCGAGAGCGGCCCCGTCCGCGAGGTGCTGCACTCTCCGGCGCACCCGTACACGCGGGGGCTGCTCAACGCCCTGCCCAAGCTCGACGCGCTTGACGAGCCGCTGACCCCGGTTCCGGGCGACATCCCCAGCCCGCTGGAACGCCCCTCCGGCTGCGTGTTTCACACGCGCTGCCCGGAAGTGCTGGCTGACCGCTGCAACGCCTCCATTCCCCCGCGCTCGACAGTGGGGCCGGATCACGCCGCTTCGTGCTTTGCCATAGAGGCAGTCGGGGAGGCCGCATGACGGAAACGCCCCTCATCCGCATCAACAACCTCCGTGTCGAATTCCCGCTGGGACGCTCGTTGTTCGGCAAGCCGCCGATGCTGCGGGCGGTCAACGATGTTTCGATGGACATCATGCCCGGCCAGTTCTTTGGGCTGGTCGGCGAGTCCGGGTCCGGCAAGACCACGCTCGGACGCGCCATCCTGCGGGCCGTGCCCATCAGTGGCGGAAAGATTGATTTTGACGATGGCGAAGTGCGCTATGACGTGGGAAGCATGTCCAAGGTGGACCTCAAGAACTACCGTCGCCTCGCGCAACTCATCTTTCAGGATCCCTACGCCGCGCTCAGCCCGCGCATGACCGTCCGGGACATCATCGCTGAACCGCTGGAGGTGATGGAACTCACGCAGTCCCGCGAGGAAACCGATGAGCGCGTCCGTGAGATTGCCGCCAAGTGCCGCCTCAACCTCGAACACCTGCGGCGTTTCCCCCATGCCTTTTCAGGAGGGCAGCGCCAGCGCATCTCGATTGCGCGGACTCTGGTGTGCAATCCGGATTTCGTGGTCGCCGATGAAAGCGTGGCCGCGCTCGATGTCTCCATTCAGGCGGATATTCTCAATCTGCTCAAGTCCCTGCAACAACAGCTTGGACTGACCTTTCTCTTCATCAGCCACGATCTCAGCGTGGTCGCCCACATCTGTGATCAGGTTGCGGTGATGTACCTCGGCACACTGGTCGAAACCGCTCCCACCCGCAAGCTCTTCGCCAACCCGCGCCACCCCTACACTAAGGCGCTGCTCTCGGCGATTCCCTCGCTCGATCCGGACGACCGCAAGCAGGCCCAAAAACTGGAGGGCGAAATTCCGAGTCCGGCGAATCCCCCGCCCGGTTGCAAGTTTCACACGCGCTGCCCGATGGCTGAATCCCGCTGCCGCACCGAAGTCCCGGAATGGCGACAAATCGGCGATGGGCATTCCGTCGCCTGCCACTTCTCCGAAAACCTGCCCAGCCCGTGATTGCCTTCAGTTGCAGGTGACCCGCAGGTGGTGTGTGAATAGGGGGGCTTTTCGTCACAGAAAACAAAGCCTTCCGACCAAACTCTCCTTCTTCATGTCTGCTGATTTCACAGGCACCTCAGCGTTGAACTTCTCCGAATTTGCGGAGCTGTGCGGTCGGACCCTCCTTCCGGAAACGTTCCCCTTTTGCATGGGGGTAGAGCAGAACGTGGCGGTCTATGATGGGAATCAGCTACGTTCTCTGTTGGACGGCGAGCAGGCGACCGCCTTGAAAGCAGAACTGCACCGCTGTCTTAGGGACGGCCCGGGCGTGTTGGCGGTGCGGAATGCCTTTCCGGAGATCGGTGCGGTGGATCGGGCCACAAGCGTGTTCCGTAAAATCATCGCGCAGGAGCAGGTTGCGGCAAAACACCGGGGCGACCACTTTGCCAAGCCGGGGGAGAACGAGCGCATCTGGAACGCCTTGCAGAAGTTTTGTGAACTCGACCCGGAAGGCTTTGTGGCGTACTACGACAACCCCGTGCTGGTTTTGCTCTGCGAGGCGTGGCTGGGGCCGTTTTTCCAGGTGACCTCGCAGGTGAACGTCGTCAAACCCGGTGGGCAGTCTCAGAAGCCTCACCGCGACTACCACCTTGGCTTTCAGGACGAGGCCACGGTGGCTCGTTTTCCGGTGTCCATGCAGGTGGCCTCGCAGTTCCTGACGCTTCAGGCGGTGATCGCCCACACGGACATGAGCACGGCTTCCGGACCCACGCGCCTGCTGCCCTTTTCCCAGCAATACCCCTTGGGCTATCTCGCATGGCGCAATCCGCAGTTTGCCGAGTATTTTGAGAAACATGCGATCCAGCTTCCGCTGCAAAAGGGGGATGCGGTGTTTCTGAGTCCGGCCCTGTTTCATGCGGCGGGGGCCAATCACGAAACGGAGGACCGCGTTGCCAACCTGCTTCAGGTGTCCAGCGCCTTTGGACGGATGATGGAATCCGTGGATCGCGTCGCCATGGCGAAACGGGTGTACCCGGTGCTGCTGGCGAAAAAGCAGTCCGGCCAGTTCCGCCCGGATCAAGCCGCCCTCGTCGGGGCTTCTGTGGCTGAAGGCTACTCCTTTCCTACCAATCTGGACTCCGATCCGCCCATTGCAGGTGCGGCACCCGAAACCATGCAGGCGTTGCTGCAACGGGCGCTTGCCGACAGTTGGCCAGCAGCGCAGTTCTGCGCCGCGCTTGACGAGGCGGTCCAGCGTCGCCTGCCCTGAACGTTCCTGCAAGAAAGCACTGGACTTTTTTCCGGTGAATTCATAAAATTATTCCATATTTGAGACTTTGAGTCTCAAAAACAGCAACTCAAGGAGGCGATGACCAGCTTCGCACGGCCTCCGGTGAGGGATTGGTGACTGTCGGTCTTGTCCGAAACTCGAGCAAGGATCAGCGCAGGTCACGAACACCATTTACTGAAAGGGAACCACCCATGAAAATGACGACGGAAGAGGCGTTCATCAAAGTCCTGCAAATGCATGGCATTGAGCATGCCTTCGGCATCATCGGCTCGGCGTTCATGCCGATTTCCGATTCCTTCCCGAAGGCCGGGATCACGTTTTGGGACTGTGCTCACGAGTGCAACGGCGGCTACATGGCCGACGGCTTCACACGCTCCACGGGCAAGATGGCCATGATCATCGCCCAGAACGGGCCGGGGATCACCAACTTCGTCACCTGCGTGAAGACCGCTTACTGGAACCACACGCCGATGCTGCTGGTCACGCCGCAAGCGGCCAACAAGACCATCGGTCAGGGTGGCTTTCAGGAAGTCGAGCAGATGGCGGCGTTCAAGGACATGGTGGCCTATCAGGAGGAAATCCGGGACGCCTCTCGCGTGGCCGAGGTGCTGAACCGCGTGATCACCAAGGCCAAGCGCCTGTCCGCTCCGGCACAGGTCAACGTGCCCCGCGACCTTTGGACGCAGGTGATTGACATTGAACTGCCGCCCATCGTGGATTTTGAGCGGCCAGCGGGGGGAAGCGACGCCATTGCTGCTGCCGCTGAATTGCTCTCCAACGCGAAATTTCCCGTCATCCTCAACGGCGCGGGCGTGGTGCTAGGCGATGCGATTCCCGCGTCACAGGCACTGGCCGAGCGGCTGGACGCACCGGTGTGCTGCAACTACCAGCACAACGATGCCTTTCCGGGATCGCACCCGCTCTTTGCCGGGCCTCTGGGCTACAACGGCTCCAAGGCCGGCATGGAACTGATTCAGCAGGCCGACGTGGTTCTCGCCCTAGGCACCCGCCTGAACCCGTTCTCCACGCTGCCGGGATACAGCCTCGACTACTGGCCGAACGCCGCGAAGCTCATTCAGGTGGACATCAACCCGGATCGCATCGGCTTGACCAAGCCGGTTTCGGTAGGAATCGTGGGAGACGCCAAGCGTGTTGCCGAGCAACTGCTTGACCAGCTTGCAGGTAATGCCGGAGACGTCGGCCGCGAAGAGCGCCGCAGCCTGATTGCCAGCAAAAAAACCGCATGGGCCGAAGCTCTCGCGTCCATGGATCACGAAGAGGACGATCCGGGCACCACTTGGAACGAGCGCGTGCGCAACCGTCAGCCGGAGCACATGTCGCCCCGCATGGCGTGGCGGGCCATCATGGAGAGCTTGCCGAAGGAGGCGATCATTTCCTCGGACATCGGCAACAACTGCGCGATCGGCAACGCCTACCCGACCTTCGAGCAGGGCCGCAAGTACTTGGCACCGGGGCTGTTTGGTCCGTGCGGCTACGGATTCCCGACCATCGTGGGCGCGAAGATCGGCAACCCGGACACCCCCGTGGTGGGCTTTGCCGGAGACGGCGCGTTCGGCATTTCGATGAACGAGATGACCGCGATTGGCCGTGAGGAGTGGCCGGGCTTCACGATGGTGATCTTCCGGAACTACCAGTGGGGCGCCGAGAAGCGCAACTCCACGCTCTGGTACGATGACAACTTCGTCGGCACCGAACTGGACCTTCAGGTGTCCTACGCCGACATCGCCAAGGCGTGCGGGGTCAATGGCGTCAAAGCCCGCACGATGGCCGAACTCACCAGCGAGTTGGACAAGGCCATCAAGGCGCAGATGGAGCAGGGCCAAACCACCTTCATCGAGGCGGTGTTGAATCAGGAGTTGGGCGACCCCTTCCGCCGTGACGCCATGAAGACTCCGGTTCCAGTGGCTGGAATTGACCTCTCGGACATGCGCCCGCAGTAAGTTCCCCCTCACCAAGCACGGCTGCCGAGCCATCGGCAGCCTCTCTCTTTCGGATGGCCCTGTGCCTCAGCGCAGGGCACCGATCCCCCGCAGCAGGGTTTCCGTGATGTCCTGCTTCGCCCGGGCAAACTGCTTCTCCGACAACGGCTACCTTGAGCCGGGCGACTTCAACCGCACGGTCAACGTGCTGATGGCGTCCGACTCGACTCCTGTGATTTCCAAGCGTCCCAAGGGCGCGTGGACTCACCGGGTTTGGGAAGCCATGCTCGGCCTCTAAGCCCACGCTCACCCCACCGAGGCGGCGCAAGCCGCCTCTTCCCACCTGCCACAGTCTTCCCCATTCCCCCGGATTTGGGCGTGGAAAAACACTTGTGGATTTGCTTGGCAGAACCTACTCTGGACGGAGTGTTTTTCACGAAAAATGGCAGGTTCGCAGCGCAGCCTTTTGGTTCGGCGTTCCGGATTCGCCCAACCCATCAACGATTTCCCGCATCCCTCGGCATTCATGCAAGCCACCCTTGAAGATTTGGGGCAACTCAAGCGCGCCTTCCAGATCGAAGTTCCTCTCGAAGAGATCAAGCCCACTTACGATGCCGTGTACCAGCGGCTGCGCAACACGCGACTCAACGGCTTTCGTCCGGGGAAGTTCCCCAAGGGCTGGCTGGACAAGCGCTTCAAGGCCGTGATGCAGCAGGAGGCGGTGGACACCGTCATCCCGCGCTACCTCAATCAGGCGTTGCACGATCACGAACTCTCGGCGGCCACGCAGGCCAGCATCGAGGAACTGGAGTTCGACCGCCGCGCCCCGCTCACCGCCAAGCTGCACTTTGAGGTCAAGCCCGACCTCGACCTCCCGGACTACGCCAAGCTCAAGCTCGAACGCCGCACTACGGAGGACATCAAGGATGAGGACGTTGACAAGGAGATCGAAGCCTTGCGGCGCTCTCGCTCACGGGCGGTGCCCAAAGACAATCCGGTGGTGGAAGACGGTGATTTTGTGGCCATCAACTTCGAGGGCACCGTGGACGGCGATGCCTTTGAAGGAGGGGCCGGAGAGAATGTGTCCTTCGTGATTGGCGCAGACCTGCACTCGGAACTTCAGCCCCACCTGCTGGGGATGCGCCCGGAGGAAACCAAGGAGGTGGACGTCACGCTCCCGGAGTCCTTTGACGCCAACGCGGGCAAGACCGCGCACTACACGCTCACGCTCAATTCCGTGCAACACATGGAACTCCCCGAACTGGACGCGCGGTTTCTCACGGAGTGGGGAGTGCAGAACGAGGACGAACTGCGGGAGAAGGCCAAGGCCAACCTCCAGCGTTCGCGTGAGGAGGACATCAAGGCCAGCCACCGGCTCACCCTGCGGGAGCAGCTGCCGGGGCTGTACGACGATTTTGAGCTTCCGGAAGCCCTGCTCGTGCAGGGGGACGCCTCCATTGACCAGCAGTTGGAGAAGGACGAGCCGGAACTCTCGGACGAGGACAAGGCCAAGCGCAAGGAAGCCGAACTCGCCAAGATGCGGGACAACCTCAAGCTCCAGTACATCCTTGATTCGATCTCTCGCAAGGAGAAGGTGTTCGTGGACCCACGCGGCACGATGGAGGAGATGTACGGCATGGCTCAGATGTTCGGCACCAATCCGGAGGAATTCCTCAACAGCTACATCGGCGAGCGCATGTACCATCGCATTGTCGCCCGGCGCGAGGGCGAGGCCGTGCTGGACCGTGTGACGGCCCGCGTGTTCGGCGACCCGGTTGAGGAGGCCCCAGAGCATCACCACCATGACCATGATCACGACCATGACCATGACCATGATCACGACCA
>CAZQXS010000070.1:15427-18693 GCA_964597275.1 uncultured Pseudomonadota bacterium
AGCATCACCACCATGACCATGATCACGACCATGACCATGACCATGATCACGACCACTCCCACTGAACCTTTCCGGAACCCTAGCTGAAGGAGCATTATGGCGCTCATCCCAATGGTGGTGGAGCAGAACAATCGTGGGGAGCGGGCCTACGACATTTACTCGCGGCTGCTCAAGGATCGCATCATTTTTCTGGGCACGCCCATTGACGACAATGTGGCCAACGTCATCATCGCCCAACTGCTGTTTCTGGAAGCCGAAGATCCGGACGGTGACATCTCGATCTACCTCAACTGTCCCGGCGGCTATGTGGCGGCAGGGATGGCGGTTTATGACACGATGCAGTATCTTAAACCGGAGGTACAGACGATCTGCGTCGGGCAGGCGGCCAGCATGGGCGCAATCTTGCTTGCCGCAGGAGCCAAGGGGAAGCGCTACGCCCTGCCGCATTCACGGGTGATGATCCACCAGCTCACCGGGGGCTTTTCCGGACAGGCGGAGGACATCGACATCCAGGCCCGCGAGATTTTGCGGCTGACTGACACGCTCAACGGCATTCTCGCCAACCACACGGGACAGCCGGTCGAGCGCATTGCGAAGGACACGCAGCGCGACTTCTTTTTCTCAGGCGAAGAGGCCCTTGATTACGGGATCATTGACGCGGTCATGCACGACCGCAAGTCCAGCAACCCCGGCGACTGATTGTCGCTACCACCGGAGACCACGATGAGCCAGTCCAAGGACGCCCCGTTGCGCTGCTCCTTTTGCGGCAAGACTCAGGATGAGGTCAAGAAGATCATCGCCGGACCCACGGTGTACATCTGCGACGAGTGCATTGACCTCTGCAATGACATCATGGAGGAGGAGTGGCAGAAGGACCGCGCCATTGACCTCCAGCAAGACCTCCTCAAGCCCGCCGAGATCAAGCAGATCCTCGATGGCTACGTTGTCGGGCAGGATCAGGCCAAGCGGGTGCTGGCCGTTGCGGTGTACAACCACTACAAGCGCATCAACGGCAACTTCAGCGAGGAGGATGTGGAGTTGCAGAAGAGCAACATCCTGCTCGTCGGCCCGACCGGAACAGGCAAGACCCTGCTCGCCCAAACCCTCGCCCGCGTCCTCAACGTGCCCTTCGCCATGGCCGATGCCACCACGCTCACGGAAGCGGGCTACGTCGGCGAGGATGTCGAGAACATCATCCTCAAGCTCCTGCAGGCGGCGGACTACGACACCGAACGCGCCGAGCAGGGCATCATCTACATTGATGAGATCGACAAGATCACGCGCAAGGCGGAGAACCCCTCGATCACCCGCGATGTGTCCGGAGAGGGCGTGCAGCAAGCCCTGCTGAAGATCATCGAGGGCACCGTTGCCAACATCCCGCCGCAGGGAGGCCGCAAGCACCCGCAGCAGGAGTGCGTGCAGGTGGACACCTCCAACATCCTCTTCATCTGCGGAGGGGCGTTTGTGACGCTGGAAAAGATCATCCAGCGGCGCATCGGCCAGCAGGCCATCGGCTTTGGCGCGGACATCAAGAGCAAGAAGTTCACCAGCCAGGACTTGATGGAAAAGCTGGAGCCGGAAGACCTGCTCAAGTACGGGCTGATCCCGGAGTTCATCGGAAGGCTTCCCGTGGTGGCAACCCTCCATGATTTGGACGTGGAGCACCTCGTCCAGATTCTCGTGGAACCCAAGAACGCGCTCACCCGGCAGTATCAAAAGCTGATGGAACTGGAGCACGTCAAGCTCTCCTTCACGAAGGGAGCGATTCAGGCGATTGCCCGCGAAGCGATCAAGCGCAAGACGGGCGCTCGCGGCCTGCGCTCGATCATGGAGCGCGTGATGCTCGATGTCATGTACGACATTCCCTCCGACCCGGAAGTGCGTGAATGCGTGGTGGGGCAGGCCGTGATTGACGGCAAGGAATCCCCCAAGCTCATCCGGGACAAGAAGCTCCAAATTCCGCAGGTCAAGGCGAGCTGATTTCAGCACATTCAAACCTCGTGAGCCGCCTCCCGTTCGTGCTGAGCCTGTCGAAGTGCGAACGTCGCTCCAAACTCCACACCCACCGCTAAGTCCATGACTTCCCTCGACGTTTACGGCATTTGCAACCCGCTGATTGACCTGCTTTCTCATGTTCCGGAGCCGTTCCTTGGCGAACGTGAGCTGGAAAAGGACCGCATGTACCTTGTGGACCTTGAGCAGCAGCAGGGCATTTTGATGGCGCTTGCCGCACAAAACCTGCCCATCGAATTCGCCCCCGGAGGTTCCGGGGCAAACACGATGATCGGCATCACCCAACTTGGCGGACACGCTGCGTTCACGGGCAAGGTCGGCTTGGATGAACACGGCGACAGCTACCGCGATGGTCTGGAAGAGCAGGGGGTGAAGTCCTGCCTCGGAACAGGTCCGGGCACCACCGGGAGCAGCCTCATCCTCGTGGCGCCCGATGCCGCCCGCACGATGAACACACACCTCGGCATGTGCCAGCAGCTTGAAGCGGCAGACATTGACCTTGAGGCGCTGAGTTCGTCGCGCTACCTCTACGTCACGGGCTACCTCTGGGACACCGACACGCAGAAAACCGCCGTGCGCCACGCGCTCACAAAGGCGCAGGAGTTCGGGGTGCGGGTCTCGCTCAGCCTCTCCGATCCGTTTTGCGTGAACCGCCACCACGAGGACTTTGTCCGCTTGCTGCGAGAGTCCGTGGATTTGGTGTTCTGCAATCAGGAAGAGGCCTTTTTGCTGATGGAAACCTCCGTGTCACAGGAGGCCGTGAACCGGCTTGGTGAGTGGGTGGAAACCGTGGTGATGACGATGGGCGCGAACGGTGCGTTGATCCGGCATCAGGGCGAAACGGTGTATGTGGATGCACTTCCGGTTTCGGTGGAGGACACCACGGGGGCGGGCGACGCCTTTGCCGCCGGCTACCTCTACGGGGTCACGCACGACAAAACCCCGCTGGAAAGCGGGCGCATCGCCAGTGCGCTTGCCGGAGCCGTGATCGCCCACACCGGGCCGCGCTACCAAGGCAACGCGCAAGCCAAGGTCCGGGAATCGGTCGGCAACCTTGTGTGAGTTGGGCTGTATTTTTTTCCGTTCACCCTGAGCTTGTCGAAGGGCGAAGTCCGCTCATGCTTCGACAAGCTCAGCACGAACGGGGAAGGTCGGAACCACTCAAAATCTGTGGTAGTCCTGCTCAGGCAATTCCAACGAGTGAATGATGGAACTCCTCGCCCCGGCGGGCAATTTTGAAAAATTGCGCGTTG